>CAYUAW010000994.1:0-1011 GCA_964442485.1 uncultured Polyangiaceae bacterium | reverse complement strand
CTGGAGCGCGCGTGTACGTCATCACGTCGACACGCTTCACCGTGGGATACTTGCTCCTGATGTTGTCGAGGACCGCGACGTACTTCGGCAGGAACAGGTCCACGGTGTCGTAGTCGTAGTTGGTGCCCATGAAGACGATCCGGTCCGGCGCGTCGGCGTTCCGGGCGCAGGGCGACGTGAGGGGCAGCGACCAGACGGCGTTGGCCGGGTCCGCCCACTTCTCGATGTGAGCGCTATCCTGGAACTTGAGCTCCCAGCGCGCGCCGTCGACGACCTTCTCGAACCCGCCGAACCATTCGCTCGTCGTCGCGATGCCGAGGATCAAGCTGCACGCGTACGACGCACTGGCGGCGCCGTCCGGTTCAGCGACGGCGCCGTCGCGCGCAGGAGCGCCGCCGTCGGTCGCGCCAGGGCCGGCGTCGGTGACGGTCTCGCCACCGTTTCCCGGGCTCCCGCTCGCTCCGCCGCTCGACTCGGTTTCGCCCGCCGCGCCACCCGCGGCGGCCAGTGCGTCAGCTCCGCCCCGCCCCGCTCCGCCGGTACCCGGCGCTCGACCTCCGGATACCTGGTCCCCGGAGTCGGGCGATGGCGTGCCGGTGTCCGTCCTTGCGGTTCCCGCGCACGAGATGAGCGCGAAGATCGCTCCCAGCATCGGGCCGGTCAGGGAACGCGTCTCACCGAGATTGCCATATCTTGCACTATGTCGGCGCGACTCCGCTCCCATGCAACGTCTGAGTGGCGCCGCCGCATCGTGTTCGTTGCGTCAACTTGGGGGTCGGCTGCGACCAGCCCGGCGCGCTAGAAGGCGGATCCGATGGAAGCCGAAGAACAGGACGACGCGATCACTCTCGCGGTTGCGCTCGGCGCGGTGAAGAGGTGCAGCGTGTGCGGGGCCCCGCTGGACACCGGCGAGTTCTACGCCGACGACGATGACGCGATGCGGGAGCTCCTGGAACCGCTCTTCGAGAGCGCCGCGAAGATCGTCGCGGGGTTCGAGGACGTCGACGCCGC
>CAYUAW010000993.1:0-1012 GCA_964442485.1 uncultured Polyangiaceae bacterium | reverse complement strand
GGCGACGTCGCGATGCAGTTCGCGAAGGCGCTCGACGCAATCCGCGGACAGGCCGCGTCCTGCACCTTCGCGGTGCCGAACAACGGCACCGTGGATCCGACGAAGGTCAACGCGACATACACGCCCCGGAACGGCACGGCGAGCGACGTCCTCGGCGTTCCCGATCAGAGCAAGTGCACTGCCACGGATCCGTACTGGTACTTCAGCCCGGACAAGACCCAGCTCGTCCTGTGTCCGAACATGTGCACCACGCTCTCGCAGCAGGGCGGCTCGGTTCAGGTCATCCTCGGTTGTCCGACCAAGGTGCCGATCATCAAGTAGGGCGCGAGCGTCTTCGCGGGCACGCCGGAGTCGGGGGTTCTCAGGGCGCGCTCGCCGTGAAGCGCGTGAAGCCATAGTCGGCACGCGAGCCGCAGCCGCTCGTGCCTCGCCAGAAGCCGATGCCGGGATTGCCGGTCGTGTACGTGGAATCCTGGGCGGTCGCTCGCTCCACGCCGTTCACGGACAGCGCGATCCTCGTGCCGATGATGGAGGCGCTGACCGTGTCACCGTCGTGGATGCCGCCGGGGACGTTCCCGCTGTTCAAGTAGGTGAAGTCGCCCACCGCCCCGTTCCAGCGGACGATCTGTGCGTAGGAACCGTCGAAGGCGACGTTGCATTCGTAGCCGCGCGCGACGTGCGCCGAGTCCGCCCACCGGAGGAGTATCTCCACCTCGTGAGTGCAGCTTCCGTCGATGGTACCGAGGTGAACCACCGCGGTTGCGTGCTGGTCCGGCGGGAAGCCCGACAGGTAGGCGTAGGAGTCGTCGTAGCCCGCTGGTCCCGAGCGAGAGACGCCGAGCCCCTGCGTGCCGAACGCGAGTCCGCTGGCAGAGTCGACGCGCGTCCAGTCGAGGCCGTCGTGGTGCCACGCGCCGTTCTCCGACAGCGGCGATTCGGTGAGATCGAAGTCGGTGGTGTACATGAGGCCGCCGTCGGAAGACGTCGCGCCGCCGGAAGACGTCGCGCCGCC
>CAYUAW010000992.1:0-1013 GCA_964442485.1 uncultured Polyangiaceae bacterium | reverse complement strand
CCAGCTTCCACGATCGAAGGCTTGTGCAGATCGCATTGAACTCGACGGCACGCAACTGGCGATGCTCCTCGGCGGATTCGACCCGGTACGTACGGGGCGCACGGAGGCGTGGAGTCCGCCCGAGCGCCGCGGGGCGGCGTGAAGAACAAAGCGATTCCGATCGCTTGAGCGAAGGGGATCGACACGCCGCCGAGAATCTGATCAAACGTGGTTGTTGGTCCCTCCGCCCGACAACGAACACGACTGTGGCTGGAAGGCCTACTCCGAGGCCCAGGCTGCGAAGCTCGACGAGCAAAACGCCAAGCTCGTCGAACTGACGGAGAAGCTCGCGGCCGTCACGTCGAAACTCGACGATCTCGCGAAGCAGCGCAAGGGCCATCAGAGTGAACGGCGGCGCCGACCAAAGATGCCGCCGCCGGTGGCGTCGAAGAGCGACCCTGCCGAGACGGAAGCGAAGCGCCGCGCTGCTGCCGAACTACGGAACACGAAGCTCGAGACGGAGATCATCGCGGTGCCCGTCCCCCCGGAGGCGAGTAGCTGCCCGACGTGCGGCAACGGCGACAAGATCCGTAATGTCGGCTTCGGCAAGCCTTCGACGGTGTACGAGTACATCCCCGGCTACTTCCGCCGCCGCATCTTTCAGCGACAAACGCTCGCGTGCCGATGCGGCTACATCGTGACGGCTCCGGCACCCGATCGGGTCGGCGACAAGATTCGATACGCGCCCAATTTCATCGCGCATCTCGTCGTCGCGAAGTGTGGCAGCTCGATGCCGCAGTATCGGCTCGAGAAGGAGTACCGGAACATCGGCGTCCCGATGTCGCGCAGCACGATGTGCAGCTTGTTCCACCGCGGGGCTCACGAGCTCAAGCCGTTGTACGTCGCCGCCTGTGCGCTCGTCCCGAAAGCGACTGACGTGCACGCCGACGAGACCAGCATCCGGCAGATCAACATCGAGAAGCGGGCATACATCTGGGACTTCGTGACTCCCGAGCTCATCGTGTACAGCTACG
>CAYUAW010000991.1:0-1024 GCA_964442485.1 uncultured Polyangiaceae bacterium | reverse complement strand
CGATGCGGAACTACTGAGCTCGTCCGCCGCGCCCAGCCCGGGCCGGCTATATAAAGAGAAATCCCGTTCCAATCTGCGGTGAGTTAAGGAAAGCTCACCTGGAGCGAACGCGACGACCCCTGACGACCGGCCGCGCCGACGCCCAGGAGCCCTCCGATGGATCAAGCGAAGTACTTCGTATGCCCGGCCTGCATGACGCCCGTCCCGAGCGGCCACAAGTTCTGCGGTCGCTGCGGCGCTCCCGTCCCGGAGGACGCGCTCAATCTTCGCACTGACTACTTCAGCGACATGCAGGACCCGGAGAAGGCGCGCCTCGTGCTCATCCGCGGCGACGGCATGGAGGGGCTCAGCTACCACCTGAAGGCCGACCAGCACGTCGTCGGGCGCCAGGGTCAGCTCGAGTTCCCGGAGGACACCTTCGTCTCTCCGCGCCACGCGAACTTCTTCTACCGGGACGGGAAGCTCGTCGTGCGCGACGAGGGCTCGCTGAACGGCGTGTACATCCGGGTGCGCGGCACGGTCGAGGTCACCGCGGGTGACACCTTCATGGCCGGCGAGCAGGTGTTCCGTCTCGATCCGACGCCGAAGGCGTCCGACGGCGTCGACAGCGAGGGCACGTACTTCTACTCGTCACCGAAGTATCCCGCGTCGTATCGCATCAACCAGATCCTCGAAGGGGGCGCGCTCGGCATGACCATCTGCGCGCGCACGCCGACGCTCGCCATCGGGCGCGAGGACGGCGATCTGAACTTCCCGGGCGACATCTACATGTCCGCCAAGCACGCCAGCGTGGAAGAGCGCGAGGGCCACTACTTCCTCACGGATCACGGTAGCCGCAACGGCACCTACGTCCGTCTGAAGGCCGACCGCGATCTCTCCCACGGCGACTACGTCTTCATCGGCCGCAAGCTCCTTCGCGTCGAGCTGAACGCGAACTGAGGCCGGACGGAATTGCGGCGCGGTGACGCGTCAGCGCGCTACTGGAAGGTTCATCCGCGCCGCAGCGTTTTTTCGGAAACCGCAA
>CAYUAW010000990.1:0-1026 GCA_964442485.1 uncultured Polyangiaceae bacterium | reverse complement strand
TGCCGGATCCCCTCGGGCTCATCGGAGTCAAGCTGGGGCCGTACATCGTCCGCGAATCGCTCACCGAGGGCGGCGTCGCCGTCCTCTACCGCGGCGAGCACGAGTCGCTGCAGAGCGCGGTCGCTGTCAAGGTGCTCATCCCGGATGCCGTCTCGGAGGACATCCGTCCCACCCTCGAGCAGATGTTCCTGCGCGAAGCTCAGATCCTGAGCCAGCTGCGCAGCGAGGACATCCTGCGCGCCCTCGATCACGGCCGCGTCGTGTGCCCGGCGGACGGCGTCGAGCGCCCCTACATCGTCGTCGACTACCTCGAGGGCCGCCCCCTCAGCGACGACCTGGAGCAGCGCGCCGCCGAGATCCCGAAGCGCCCGTATTCCCTCGAGGAAGCCGTCACCGTCCTCGAGCCCATCGCGCGCGCCCTGTCCGTCTGCCACGAGAGCGGCATCGTTCACCGCGACGTCAACCCGCGGAACGTCTTCCTGGAAGACGACGGCCCCGGCAAGCCCCCGCGCGCGAAGCTCATCGACTTCGGCTTCGCCAAGGAAGTCTATCGCACGGAAGCCCTGCGCCTCGAGAGCGTCAGCGGCACCCTCTTCGCGCGGAGCCCCGACTACGCCGCGCCCGAGCACTACGACCGCGAGCAGTTCGGCGAGCTCTCCGAGACGACCGACACGTACACCCTCGCGCTCATGCTCGTGGAGATGCTCACCCTGGAGCGCCCCCTCCGCGGCATCACCGACACCGATCTCTGGCTCGCGACGAAGGACGAGAACGACCGCCCCACGCCGAACAACCGCGGCGCCCGCGTGAGCCCCCGCGTCGAGGCCCTCTTCGCCGAGGCCCTCGCCGTCGATCAACTCAAGCGACCACAGGTGTTGTCGGAGTGGTGGGCCCGGCTCGCCGCCGCCACGAGGCCCGATCTACTGGGGAGGGGGGCACCCGGCGCGGCAGGTGGCGGCGCGGACTCGCTCGGGTCCGGTGGCGCCGGGCGCGGCGTCCCGCAGTTCCTCGACGAGGAAGACGACG
>CAYUAW010000989.1:0-1026 GCA_964442485.1 uncultured Polyangiaceae bacterium | reverse complement strand
CTTCCTCCATGACCGCACCCACAGATCGAGCGCGTAGTGCAGGTAGATGTTCGCCAGGAGAGGACTGATGACGCCTCCTTGTGGCGTGCCTGCCTTCACTTCGCGCAGCTTGCCTTCCTCCATCACGCCTGCATTCACCCACTTCATCAGCAGGTGAACCATGCGTGTGTCCCCGATCCGGTGCTCGAGGAACTGTTGCAGACATCGATGGTCGATGGTGTCGAAGAACGACTTGATGTCCGCGTCGAGCACCCAGTTGACCCTACGTTCGATCGCGACGGCCAGGGCATCGAGAGCATCGTGCTGCGACCTTTTCGGTCGAAACCCGTATGAGAACCCGATGAACTCGGCCTCGTAGATCGGCTCGAGCAGCATCCGCGCCGCTTGCTGGACGAGCTTGTCTTCCAGCGCCGGAATGCCAATGGGGCGGGTCTTCCCATCGCCTTTCGGGATGTGTACGCGCCGCACCGGCTGCGGATGATAGCTCCCATGGTGGACGCGGTTTTCGAGGTCGATCAGGCGGTCGTCGAGACGATTGCCGTACTCTTCCCAGGTCATCCCGTCCACTCCGGTTGCCGCATCTTTTCGAAGGCGTCGATCGCCTCCTTGAAGAGCGGCACCTTCATATGGCTGAGCAGCGTGGTCCACTTCTCCTCTGGCTTCTCCTTTGCTCGCTGTCCGATCCGCTGCAGGAACGTGAGCGCATTGCCCTCGCGCTGAGTCGAGGATGCGTTTCGTGTAGCGGATTTCCCCTTGGCCTCGGGCCTTCCCTCCGTCGTCTCGACGGGCGTTACCCGCGTCTTCGCCGACTTCTTCGGTACAATGCCCTTGTCCGACTCCTCAACGGCATATCCGGCGGCTTGCGGCTTTTCGCCTTCCCGCCTTTGCCTGCCAGCCACCATAAGCGGCGAGGCTCCGTCGAGGTCTCCCGGCTCCCGTGCAGGAGACGTTTGTGAGCGTGCCGTGCTCTCCGACCCCGGGGAGAGAGTCGAATCCAGATCCACGTTATTCGGATCCGCTCCGTGG
>CAYUAW010000988.1:0-1028 GCA_964442485.1 uncultured Polyangiaceae bacterium | reverse complement strand
TGCAGGCTCTTCACGACGAGGAACTTGTCCTCGGGGAACACCTCGGCCAGGCCGCCGCCGGCGAGATCAGGTGCCACACCGGGTGCATCCTTCTGGACGTCTTCCCGCTTGGGCGCGCGAACGATCTCGCCCAGGCCGAGCACGCGCGCGATCTCGCGGCCAACCGGGAGCGCGTCGCCGGTCAGCATCAGGACTTTGATGCCGAGCGAACGAAGCTCGTCGATGAGACCGCGCGACTCGGGACGCGGAGCGTCGTACAGGAATACCAGGCCAGAAAGGCGGAGCGGCCCGTCGCCGTCCGCGCGTGCCACCGCGAGGGTGCGGACACCCTTCTCTGCCTCGTCGTTCGCGCGCTTCTCGAGCGCCGCTATCGCGGCTGCGTCGAGCCCTGCCGCCTCGGCCACGGTGCGCAGCGCGCCCTTGACGACGCGCGTCTTCCGGCCTGCGAGCTCGACGATGGCTTCGGTGTGGCGGGTCTTCGCGGAGAAAGGCACGAACGAGATCGTCTTCGCCGCCGGGTCGACGAGTTTGCGGTCCTCGGCCGCGCGGAGGAACGCGACGTCGATCGGATCCGCATTGGCCTGGTTCGACGCGAGGGCGCCGGCCCGCACGACATCGTCCTCCGTGAACCCAGGCGCTGGAGAGGCGCCGGTCAGCGACAGTCGATTCATCGTGAGCGTGCCGGTCTTGTCGGCGCAGAGGACGTCCATGTTCGCCGCGTCCTCGATGGCGCCGAGGCGGGTGATCAGGACACCGCGACGTCCGAGCTCCATGGAGCCCACCGCCATGCTCACGGTGAACATCACCGGCAACGCCACGGGCACCGCGCTCATGAGGAGCACGAGCGCGACGGGCAAGATGTCGACGAGAGGCAGCCCTCTCATCAACGCAGTGACAAAGGTCACGGCCACCATCGCGCCGATAATGACGAGCAACCACTTCACCACCCGCGAGGTGACCTCCTCGACGTGGAGCTTCGGGTGCGCGCCCTCGACGAGCTGGGTGGTGCGGCCGAAGTACGTCCGCGC
>CAYUAW010000987.1:0-1034 GCA_964442485.1 uncultured Polyangiaceae bacterium | reverse complement strand
CGACGCGCGCCGTCGAGCCGGGCACTGCCGTGACGAACGCGCCGACGGTGACACCGGTCGAGAATGCGCTGGAGCCCGCGCACGTCCCAGAGACGGTGAGCGGGCACGCCCTTGCGGCAACGACCGTGACGAGGAACACGCCGCGCGCCGAGTCGATCGCCATGCGCTACCGCGGGACGACGCTTCCGACTCCGAAGGCGCCGCCCAGCTTCCCGGCGTTCGAGGAGTCGCACACGTCGGAGCCCGCGGCTCCTCCTGCACCCGCCACATCGCCCGCTCCCCCCGTGACGCCTCCGGCGCCCGTTGCCGTCGCGCATCCGGCTCCTGCCGCGTCCGAGCCGCCCCTCATGGCTCCGCCGGAGCCGCCACCGCGTGCCAGCAACCCGTACGACACGGAGCTGAAGGATCCATATCAATGACGCCGGGGGGCGGAGGGAGGTTCGCGCAGCGACTCGGCATGGCAGTCGCGGGGCTCGCGCTCCTGATGGGGACGTCGCTCTCGTACGGAGCCGATCCGTCGACTGCGCGGCAGCGCTTCGTCGCGGGCGCGCAGCTCTACTCGCAGGGGAAGTTCTCGGACGCCGTCGATCAGTTCCTCGCCGCGGATCGCATCGCGCCGAGCGCCGCGCTCTCCTACGACATCGCGCGCTCGTACGAGAAGCTCGGCGAGAGTTCGCTCGCCCTGCGCTGGTATCGCGACTACCTGCGGCGCGCCGGCGACCCAGCCGACGCCGCCAAGGTGCGCCGCACCGTCCAGTCACTCGAGCGAGAGCTCCGGAACAAGGGCGTGCAGCAGATCACCGTCCGTTCCATCCCCCGCGGCGCCACCGTCGCCATCGACGGCGAGCCCGCCGGCGTCACGCCGCTCACGACGGATCTCCCTCCCGGCCATCACCGACTCACCCTCACCCGCGACGACTACGACCCCACCGAGCGCCCCTTCACCCTCTCCCCCGACGAAGCTCAGGACATCGACGTCCGCCTGACACAGAAGGGCGCCTCTGCCTCTCCCCCCGTGCCCGTGCCCGTGCCCG
>CAYUAW010000986.1:0-1034 GCA_964442485.1 uncultured Polyangiaceae bacterium | reverse complement strand
CAGCGGATCGCATTGCGTTTCGACGCACAGCGATTGCTGGGCAGCGAGCGGAGCAGCGCACTGGGTGGCCGCGCAGACGAGGCACGGGCCGGCGTCACCAGGGATGACCACGGTAGAGCTGCCGGAACCGCCCGAGCCGCCCGAGCCGCCCGAGCCGCTCGTGCAGCATTCGGAAAGACACGCGTTGTTTTCACGGGTCTCCGTCTGCGCGATGGCACCGAGAGGCGTGGAGAGATCGAAGTAGCGGGAGCCGAGCGACCGTGGATCGGTGGTGCCTGCGAGCACTTCGATCTGCGTCCTGCAGCTGCCGTGCGGGTAAGCGGGAGCCACAGGGTCCGTCGCCTGGAAGCAGGCGCCGAAACTCGACGGGTCGACGTCGTCACCGCAGTAGCAGGGGCGAGTATCGATGCCGAGAGCGCCGGTGAATGGGTCGATCGCCCGCTGATCGCACCTGGTGTTGGAGATGCACGCCAGCAACGGGTCACAGAGCGTGCCCACGCATAGAGATTGTTGCGCGCGAAGGGGAGCGGAGCATTGTGTGGCGGCGCACGCGAGGCACGGACCGGCGTCACCCGGGATCACCACGCCAGAGCCGCCAGAGCCGCCAGAGCCGCCAGAGCAGGTCGGACAGCACTCGGCGAGGCAGGTGTTATTGTCGCACGATTCGAGGTTCATGACGGCACCGAGCGGGCTCGTCGGATCGAAGAACACGGAGCCGATGCTGGAGGGTACCGTCTGACCGGTGAGCGCCTCTATCTGCGTGCGGCAGGGACCGTGCGGGAAGAACGGATCGGTCGTCTGCGTCGCGGCGAAGCACAGCCCGAAGTTCGTCGGATCGACGTCGGTGCCGCAGTAGCAGTTGCGCCCATCGATGCCGAACTCGCCCGTGAACGGGTCGAGCTGGGTGCGGTCGCAGCCCGTCGTGAGGATGCAGGTATTCAGCGCGTCGCAGCGCCCGTTCGTGCATGTCGCGGTGACGGCATTGACGGGATCGACGCACTTCTGTGCTTCGCAGGCGACGCAACCCCCTCCTT
>CAYUAW010000985.1:0-1035 GCA_964442485.1 uncultured Polyangiaceae bacterium | reverse complement strand
CGCCGCCGCCATCGCGAAGGCCGGCATCCCGGTGTTCGCGTGGAAGGGCGAGACGGAAGCCGAGTACTACGAGTGCATCGAGCGCCAGCTGAAGGCCTTCAAGACCGGCAAGGGCCCGAACATGATCCTCGACGACGGCGGAGACCTCACCGCGGTCGTTCACGACAAGCACCACCATCTCTTCGAGGGCCCCGACGCGATCCGCGGCATCAGCGAGGAGACGACCACCGGCGTGCATCGCCTCTACGAGATGTTCCGGAAGGGCACGCTGCGCTGCCCCGCGATGAACGTGAACGACTCGGTCACGAAGAGCAAGTTCGACAACCTGTACGGCTGCCGGGAATCCGGGATCGACGGCATCAAGCGGGCGACGGACGTCATGCTCGCGGGCAAGGTGGCGGTCGTTGCCGGCTACGGCGACGTCGGCAAGGGGTGCGCGCAGGCGCTCCGCGGCCAGGGCTCGCGCGTGCTCATCACGGAGATCGACCCCATCTGCGCGCTGCAGGCCGCGATGGAAGGGTTCCAGGTCGTCACCATGGACGAGGCGGCGCCCCAGGCCGACATCGTCATCACGGCGACCGGTTGCCTCGACGTCGTCCGCGGCGAGCACCTCCGCGCGATGAAGAACGAGGCCATCCTCTGCAACATCGGGCATTTCGACATGGAGATCGACATGCGGTACCTGGAGAACACCCCGGGTATCAAGGAAGAGAACATCAAGCCGCAGGTCGATCACTTCATCTTCCCGGACGGCAAGAAGCTCATCGTGCTGGCGCGCGGGCGCCTGGTGAACCTCGGCTGCGCCACCGGCCACCCGAGCTTCGTCATGAGCACCAGCTTCACGAATCAGGTGCTCGCGCAGATCGCGCTCTTCAACGAGAAGCTCTCGGCCGGCGTGCATCTTCTGCCGAAGAAGCTCGACGAGAAGGTCGCGCGGCTGCACCTCGGCAAGCTCGGAGTGAAGCTCGACAAGCTCACGACGAAGCAGGCCGAATACCTCGGTGTGAGCGTCGAGGGGCCCTACAAGGCCGAGCT
>CAYUAW010000984.1:0-1037 GCA_964442485.1 uncultured Polyangiaceae bacterium | reverse complement strand
GGGGGGAGCAGTTCGCCGAAGGCGAAGCTGCGGGGGGCAAAGGCCCCCCGTAGTTGAAGCAGATCAGTGCCCCATCACGAGGACACGCTTGCCGCTCCCCGCCTTCACCTCGTGATACGCGCAGAGCCCGCTGGAGAACGGGACCGCGGTGAAGCGTGCGGGTGGCGCCAGCCGGCCCGTGTCGAAGCCGTCCCGGATGCGGTCCAGCATCCGGGCGCACGCCGTGGAGTCGTAGAGCAGCGAGTTGACGCCGACCACGACTCCGCCACGCCGGTACAGCGAGACGACGGGCAGCTCCACGTGTCCGCTCGGTGGAGGAGCGATTACGGCGATTCGCCCCTCACTTGCCAGCGCCGACACGGCCTGTTCGAGAAACGCGCCCGTCGTGTCGAAGATGACCTCGGCGCCCCCAGGGAACACCGTGTCCACGCCGTCCTGGAGCGCCTCTGGGTGCTCGACGAGGATCGTCTGGTGGCCCTGCGACGTCAGCAGAGCGGCGTGCTCGCGCCGGCGCACCGCACCGACGACGTGCGCGCCCCGCCACGCGGCCAGCGACATGGCGGCAGTGCCGACGGCTCCCGTCGCGCCGATGACGACCAGCTTCGTGCCCGCCAGCACGCCGCTGCGCTCCAGCGCCGACCAGGCCGTCGTGTAAGGAACCCCGACGGCCGCGGCTTGCTCGAAGCCGAGCGACTCGGGCTTCTTCGCGGCGCCGCCCAGGGAGACGGCGACGTACTCGGCGTGGCTGCCGTCGCGGGTGAACCCGAGCTCCTTGCCGGTTCCCCACACGGCCTCGCCGACGCGTTCGGCCGGGCCGCGGGCGATGACGCCAGCGAAGTCGCGACCCGGCGTGCGCGGCACCGTCGTGTACGAGAAGAGGCCTTCCACGTTCTTCACGTCACTCGGGTTGAGTCCCGCCGCGACGACCCGCACGAGGACGTCGCCGGTCAGGAGCTCAGGCGCGGGGACCTCCTGCGCCTGAAGCGCGGAGAGCTCGCCGGTCCGCTCGAAGCGCAGGGCTTGCATGCTCGACTAGT
>CAYUAW010000983.1:0-1039 GCA_964442485.1 uncultured Polyangiaceae bacterium | reverse complement strand
CCGCCGACCAGGGGGACGCCGTAGGCCTCGCAGGCGTCGCGCATCCCGGAGAGAACCGCGTCGACGTCCGAGGACGGCGCGTGGAAGTAGGCGTCGCAGACCGCGATGGGGTAGCCGCCCATCGACGCGACGTCGCTCACGTTCACCATCACCGACGAGAAGCCGGCGAAGTACGGGTCGGCGTCGAGGAAGTTCGGCAGCATCCCCTCGGCGGCGAAGAGCAGGTACCCGTCGCCGTCAGGGATCGCCGCGGTATCGTCGCCGAGCAGGATGCGGCCCTCGCGTTCCTCGAAGGCGCGAGCGGCGCGCGGGGCGCGGTCGATGCGCAGAGCGACGCGACCGATGTCGCGCTTGCTGCGAAACGCGGCGCTCTCGGCGAGCGTCGCCGCGCACGTCCGCGCGAGCCCCGTCACGACACGGCCCCCGTGAAGCGAGACAGCTCCGCCTGCATCCGCGCGTGCGGAAGCCCGAACGCCTGCACGCTCTCCGTCACCGTCCAGCCGAGCCGCTCGAAGAGCTTCACGTTGCGCTCCTGGACGGTCGCGCGAAACCGGATGCAGCCGCGGCGACAGGCGGTGCGCACCGCGAGCCGGATCAGGCCTGGCCCGATGCTGCCGTTCTTCCGGTGATCGCGGTCCGTGCCGAGGCGACCCCCGAACCACTCGCCGGGCTCCTCTTCCCAGATACGGACCACGCCTGCAACCTCCTCGGCGACGCCCGCGGTGCGCGCGACCGCGACGATGGGCACGGCGCACTGGTCGACGTCGTCGCGATCGTCGCCCTCGAAGAGGCGCTGCTCGTCGCAGAAGATGCGGCGTCGGAGCGCGTAGTACGCCCGAAGCTCCCACGCCTCCGTCGCGAGCTTGAACCCGACGTCACCGCACCGGAAAGGGCGCACCTCTTCGAGGATCACGCTGCGCCCTCCTGCATCGAGCCGAGCCCGACCGCGGCGTCCGGGTGCCGGGTCGCTGAGTCGGCTCCCTCGTGCGCGGCCAGCGTCGAACACGCGCCGCAGCGCCCGCAGCCGGCCCGGATGGAG
>CAYUAW010000982.1:0-1043 GCA_964442485.1 uncultured Polyangiaceae bacterium | reverse complement strand
CAGATCCTCCTCGTCGAGACCCCGAAGGGCAAGCTCGCGACCACGCACTTCAAGCTGTCGGAAGGTCCGCTCCCGACCCCGAAGGATGGCGAGATCCTCATCAAGGTGAAGCTGCTCTCGCTCGACGCTGCGAACCGCGCCTGGATGCAGGGGGCGACGTATCGCGCGGCGGTCGAAGCGGGGACGATCATGGCGGGCGCTTCGATCGGTGAGGTCGTCGAATCGAAGGCGCCGGGGTTCGCCGCGGGGGATCTGGTGTTCGCCGATACGGGGTGGCAGGAGTACGCCGCGTTGCCAGCGAAAGCAGGGCGCGTGCAGAAGGTTCCCGCGATGGAGCCGCTCAGCTATCTGCTCAGCGTTTACGGTATCTCCGGGCTCACTGCGCATCACGGGCTGATGCAGGTGGGGAAGCCGAAGCCGGGTGAGACGGTCGTCGTCTCGGCGGCAGCGGGGGCGGTGGGCTCGATCGTCGGGCAGATTGCCAAGCTGAAAGGGTGCACGGTCATCGGGATTGCGGGCGGCGAGGACAAGTGCGCATGGCTCACGAGCGAGCTCGGGTTCGATCGGGCCATCGACTACAAGAAGGGCCCCGTGGGGAAAGCGCTGCGCGAGGCGGCGCCGAAGGGGATCGACGTGTACTTCGACAACGTGGGCGGCGACATCTTCGAAGCGTGTCTGTTCGGGATGAACAACCACGGGCGTATCGCCTGCTGCGGCGCGGTGTCGCAGTACGACGGCGCCGCTGCGCCGCATGGGCCGCGCGGCATCCCCGGGCTCATCGTGGTGAAGCGCCTGGTGGTGCAGGGGTTCATCTACAGCGACTACCGCAACCTGGACGAGCCGGCGCTCGCGGAGCTGAAGTCCTGGGTCGACACGGGCAAGCTGAAGGTGCGCGAAGACATCATGACGGGCCTCGAGAACACGCCGCAGGCGCTGGTCGGTCTCCTCGCGGGGGACAACATCGGCAAGCGCATGGTGCGCGTGAGCTAGCGCAGGGTCGCGTGCTCCGGGGGAAATGCCTTTCGACGGCCGCCGCCCTTGCG
>CAYUAW010000981.1:0-1046 GCA_964442485.1 uncultured Polyangiaceae bacterium | reverse complement strand
TCGCGTTCTGTCTCGCCATCGTGCAGCTCATCTCGCTGGCGACTCCGATCCTTCCGGTGCACACCGCCTTCGGCGCCGGCATCGACGGGATGCTCCACCGATGACCTCGCTCGTGCTCGCGAAGACGCTCGCCGCGGCGTCCTTCTCAGCTCTGGTCTCTGCGGGCGGCGTCCTGTATCGAAGGCTCGGGGCAAGGGCCCGGACCGAGGAGGCCGAGGCGCTGCTCGAGGCTGCGTTCGCCCGGCTCGAGCGGACCGAATCGAAGGGCCGCGATCAGGAGAGCATCCCATGAACACTCTGCGATCCGAAGAGCTGGCTCGAGACCCCAGGGATGTTGCCGAGGCCGCACCCGGCGCGCGGCATACCACGCCCGTGGTGCGGCTCCTCCTCATCGACGACGACCCATCGCTGCTCGACGCGCTGACGCTGGCGTTCGAGGACGCCGGCTACGAGGTGCTCGTCGCGCGGGACGGGCTGAGCGGGCTCGAGCTCGTGAGCCGCGAGAAGCCCGACCTCGTCGTGAGCGACATCAACATGCCGCGGCTCGACGGCTTCGCGCTGTGCAAGAAGCTCCGCGCCGGCGGCAGCGCGCTCCCGGTCATCCTGCTGAGCTCGCGCGACGGCGAGATCGACCAGAGCCTCGGCCTCGAGCTCGGCGCCGACGACTACGTGTCCAAGCCGTTCAGCACGCGCGTGCTCCTCGCGTCCGTCGCGGCGCTGCTGCGACGCACCGAGGCGCGCGCGGCGCCGGAGGGCACCCGTCTCGAGGTGGGGCGGCTGTCGCTCTCCCCCGAGCGGCTCGAGGTCCGCCTCTCGGGCGCGCCCGTCGCGCTGACGCTCGCCGAGTTTCGCCTCCTGGAATGCTTTGCGCGAAGCCCGGGCGTGCTGTTCTCCCGTGAGCGCCTCCTCAAGCAGATCCGCGGCGACAGCGCGGTGGAGGGGCGCCTCATCGACACCTACGTGCGAAGGCTCCGGCGAAAGTTCGCGGCGATCGAGCCGACGGTGTCGCTCATCGAGACCGTCCTCGGCGCGGGCTATCGTCTCCG
>CAYUAW010000980.1:0-1048 GCA_964442485.1 uncultured Polyangiaceae bacterium | reverse complement strand
GCTTCGACTACTCGAACCCGGTCCATTTCTCGCTCGGTGGCACCGCGACTGCGAGTCTGCGTGACAACCTCTTCCGCTCCAACATGCGCCAGCCGCTCGGGCAATTGCCCTACGGGGATTCGTACCCGGTGATCGGCCTCACGGGCGGGTCGACCGGCGAAAAGACATTCGCCGGCAACAACGTCGGCGCCGGGTGGGTCGACTTTCAGGCGGTCAATCACTGGACCGTGGGTGGTGATACCGATGCCGACAGCAACGTCCTCATCGGCCCTCGCGTTGGCATTCACTTCGACTACCAGGGCCACGAGGGCTCGTCGTCGAACGTCATCGTCCGACGCAACTACTCCGATCACATCTACTATGGCGGCTGGAGCCAGGGGAACAACCTCGAGGCTGGCGGCAATTCATCCCTGCTCGCGGAGCACAACGTCCTCATCAGCAGCTCGTGGACCATCCGCGGAATGGCCGGTGAGTTCAGGTACAATCTGGTGCTGATGGGCGGCGAAGATTGGATGTGGCTCGATACCGGGGCCAGGGTTCATCACAACGTCTTCGTGGGAGCGGACAACAACCGCTCCGGGCTCTACAATACGTACGGGAATACCGGCATATCGATCCAGAACAATACGCTGGATGGCCGGGGCGGCACCGGCAGCGGCATGAACGCGATCCTGGTGACCGGAAGCGAAACCGTCACGTCGAACCTCTTCATGAACATCCCGTACACCCCGATACAGGTCAATGGAACGCTGACGGCCGACTACAATCTCTTCTCGAAGTGCATGTCGCCTTCCTACAGTGACTCGAGGATGCCGGCCAACGACGTGTATGCGGATCCGAAGCTCGCGAGCCCGAGCGCGCACGCGCTCGACTTCGACGAGAAGGCGGTCTGGCAGCGCACCCTGACGGCGCATGCCATCCTCTCATCCTACCGTGGCAAGTACGCGCCAGCGGCGGGCAGCCCCGCGATCGATCACGGAGACCCAGCCGCCTACGGCGCAGGCAACGACATCGGCGCAGTCGGTGCCGGAACGGCGAACGCGGCCGA
>CAYUAW010000979.1:0-1061 GCA_964442485.1 uncultured Polyangiaceae bacterium | reverse complement strand
CTAGCCGAGCGGTCGGCTCGGGGCGATAGGGCGACAAAAACGGCGGAAAGGCCGCAAGAGCAGCGGATACCCAGTCGAGGCTGGCCGCGTTCCGACCGGTGGCGAGAGGGGAGAATAAATATCGAAAGAGATACTTCACGGCGGCCCGGCGCCGCCCCGGGGCGACGGATTCGAGCCGCGGGACGTGACGACCCCGGTACGCCGCGGTGCGTAGCAGCGGCGCCACCAGGTTCCGTTCCACGCCGGATTGTTACGAGCGATGTCATACCTTTGAGCGTTCGGTGGTTTTCAGCTATGCCTGGGGCGTGAGCGCGAGCGATCGTGACACGCCGCCCGGGCGCGAGAGCAAGACGCCGCTCTCCTCGTCGGGTGTCGTGGTGAAGCGGCCTGACGAGCCGGGACCTCCGCCCGCGAGCGAGCCCGCTCGGCGTCGGGATTCGTACTCTGCGTACCGCCTCACTCCGTATCAGGCCCGGCTCGACGTCGAGATGGACGACACGGCCGTCAGCAAGGTTCGTGACCCGTCCGTGTCGCTCGTCTTCGAGCCGTCGGCTGTGCTGCCGGCGCACCGCAAACCGGGCAGCCGCCGGAGCGAGGCCATCGCGTCAATCGCCCTCGGAGCAGCGCTCGGCGCGCTGCTCGTGGTGGTGATCGTGCTCATCGCGCGCGCTCTCTGAAGCGCGCGCGCTTTTCGAAGCCGGCCAGGGGTCCGTCAGTAGATGTCCATCGACGCCGACGTCGTCCCCGAAGCATCAAAGATGCGGAACGACGCGAGCGAAGCGAGCGCGCCGAAGGCGGCGGGGGGAGCAGTTCGACGAAGGCGAAGCTGCGGGGGGCTAAGGCCCCCTATAGTTAGAGCGAGCCCGCCGAAGGCGGCGGGGGCAGCAGTTCGACGAAGGCGAAGCTGCGGGGGGCTAAGGCCCCCCATAGTTAGAGCGAGCGCGCCGAAGGCGGCGGGGGGAGCAGTTCGCCGAAGGCGAAGCTGCGGGGGGCTAAGGCCCCCCGCAATTAACAGCGAGCGCGCCGAAGGCGGCGGGGGGAGCAGTTCGCCGAAGGCGAAG
>CAYUAW010000978.1:0-1063 GCA_964442485.1 uncultured Polyangiaceae bacterium | reverse complement strand
GCGTCGCGCGCGGCACCGCGTCTCGGCGGCGTTCGTCTTCGCCGCGGCGCTGCTCCTGCAGACGGCGCTCGCGGCGGGGTGGCTCTACGAGGTGTACCCCGCGTTCGCCATCCTCGTTTCGTCGGTCGTCCTTTCGGATGCGCTGTTCGCGCTACTCGCCGCGTCGTCGCTCTCGCCAGGGCGTCGCACGGGGGTTCGGACCGCGCTGGCGCTTCTCTTCATCGCCGTCGACGCCGCCGCTTTCCAGCACAACGCCTTCCTCGAGCGCTCGCTCGAGCGTGCCACGGTATTGCGCAAGTCATTCTCGCCGGCCTACGTCACCGCCGGTGACCGCGCCGCGGTGGAGCGCTACCTCGCGTCGATCGTGCCCCCCGCGGGCAGCGCGCCGCTCGCCGTCCAGTTCCTGCCCGACGCCGAGGCGTTGCTCTACGAGAAGCTCCGCGGACCCACCCTCCGCTACGTGCAGCAGACCTTCTACGAGCACCGCTACGACGTGCTCGTCGTCCACGACTCGGTGTGGTTTCCGCCGTTCGTGCGCAACCTGGAGCTCATCAAGCTCGTCTACGCGAAGGGCGGCGCGCCCGACACCCGAGTCATTTACGAACGCGATGGGACGGAGCAATGGACGGCGTATCGCTGGGCGAAGTGACGTCAAGAAGCAGCCGCGCCCAAATGAAACCTCGGCGTAGCCGACATGGAGCCGCGAATGAGTCTTCCGACGGCGCTCGCGCCCTGGCTGGCCAGGGCGCAGGCTCACTGTCGCGCGCATCTCAGTGTGTGACCCGCCGCCGTCCTTCCACGACCGTATGCGGGGCGCGCCCGACGTGCCACATCATGGCGGACGCAGGCGGTGTCACGGTGAGCCTCCCCCCGTGGACGCCGTCCAGGTGACACCAGACGCAGAGGCTCGTGACGTTGTCGGCGGTGTCGTCACCCCCCGCCGAGCGGAACACCAGATGATGCGGCGTGACGTCGTGCCGCGTGCACACCGGGCTCGAGCAACGATGGCCGTCGCGCTCGTACACCTCCGCGTAGGCAAGCTCCGACAGCGCTCTCGGACGCC
>CAYUAW010000977.1:0-1070 GCA_964442485.1 uncultured Polyangiaceae bacterium | reverse complement strand
CGCTCGCTCAGCAAAACCCCCACAGACAGAGATCGAGCGCTCGAGGCCCTGCGAGGGCTCGCGAGCGTGAGCGTGCTCATCTGGCACAACCTCTGCGGCTTCTTCCCGGAGAGGACGGGCATCTTCCCGAGCGCGGATCCCTCGAAGGGGTTCACCAACCACTTCTGGTTCGCGCTCATCTACGGAACGGCCGCCGTCGCGTTCTTCTTCGTCCTCTCGGGTTTCGTCCTCACCCGCCGCTATTTCCTCTCGGGCGACGCCACGCAGATCCGAAGAAACGTGGTCAAGCGGTGGCCTCGGCTCGCGCTGCCCGTGGTGGTCACGGTTCTATTCTCGTCCATCGCTTTTCACTATCGCCTCTACCCGTACCAGGCTGCCGCGGTGATCACGCAGTCGTGGTGGCTCTACTACTTCGGCAACGCGATCCTTCTGCCGCTGCCGGGGAACCTGTGGGAGGCGTTCCAGCAGGGTTCGTATCTCACGTTCTTCCACGGCGATAACTCCTACGACAGCAGCCTCTGGACGATGCGCTTCGAGTTCATCGGAAGCTTCATGGCCATGGGTCTTGCGTTGCTCCTGCAACCCACCCGGAGCCGCGCGACGCGCGTGTATCTCATCGCCGTCGTCCTCGTACTGTGTCACTTCAGCGACCCACAGTACGCCGCGTTCCCGGTCGGAGCGGCCCTGGCCCTCTTCCTTCCGGAAGATCCAAAGAGCCATTCTCGCCTGACGACAGCCGTGCTCGTCGCCGTCGCCTTGTATCTCCTCGGCTGGGCGGGTGCGGCCATCGGGGATTTTCGACCCCTCGGCTGGCTGCTCCCGGCCAGAGTCATCCCGAGCTACGTGAACGTCGCCGGCTCCGTGCTGCTCATCTTCGCGGCCGAGACGTCGCCATCGCTCCACTCGTTCCTCTCGGGGCGCTGGGCCGTCTTCCTGGGCAGGATCTCGTTTCCGCTGTACCTGGTTCACGTCCCCATCTTGTGCTCGGTGGGCTCTGCCGTGCTCCTTCGGGTATCGCCGCGTCTCGGCGCTCCGCGCGGACAGCTGGTCGCGATGGCCGCGACGATGGT
>CAYUAW010000976.1:0-1077 GCA_964442485.1 uncultured Polyangiaceae bacterium | reverse complement strand
GAGGGCACGAAGGACGTCCTGCGCGAAGGCATCGCGCAGCCGTTGTTCAGCGCTGTACGGCTCGTCCGCCGCTGAGCGCAGCGCTGATCGCCTGGAACCGCGTCGGGTTGACTCCTGGACCGACGCCCATCGCCATCGCATCAGGTACAGGGGAGGTCGCGGCGGGTCGCGCAGAATCGCTGAGCGGTTGGGTCAATCTGGCGATGGCGGAGCGGGCGGCCAAGGAGCGGCGGCTCCAGGCGAGCGATGCGACGATGCAGGAGAATGGGGAGCCCCCGCGAGTCGGGTTGCCTGCGCATGGCAGAGGCTCTGGCGATGTACGAGGCCGAGTTCGGGACAATCTTTCAGACGGAGGTCGCTGCACAGCAGCGGTCCGACCGGCCATGGAGAATGCTGTGAACCGAGGTGAACGCCGCTTGAACGCCGTGTGGAGACGGTGTGAAAAAGTGCCATACATCTCTCGGGCCGCTCACGGAAATCACGGCTTTGCGTGCGTTCCGGAGCCCTGCCGCGTGGCCCGACCATTCGACGAGGGCTCCCGGGAGCCACTCCGCCATGGTCCGGCGACCCAGGGGGAAAGGGCTCTGACGAGAATTCTCGCGATGGCTCGACCGTTCATGAACGTCTCTCTGCAGTTCTTCGCACCTGCTTCGGCCACCCATGGAAGGCTCCCAAGAATATTTCGTGGATCGTTCGACCATTCACCAGACTCTCTCTGCAGCATTCGGCAGACGCTTCGACCATATCTGCGCAAGGGCTACGACGGCCTGTTCGGGCTCGTGAAGACCGGGCTCGGGCGCGATCCGCTGAGCGGGGATCTCTTCCTGTTCGTCAACACGCGTCAAGGTGCTCGTGTGGGATGGCACGGGGCCCATGAAGCAGTCGTTTCAAGATTTGCCGGGCTGGGCTTTCGAAATCGACGAAGTCTCGGCGAATGTCTACGAAGTCACCGGCACAGACACTGACGGACACACGGTGAAGCTCAAGGGAACGGATCCCGAGACCCTGCTGGACGACGCAAGGACGAGCGCCAAGAAAATTCATGAGAGCGCATAAGCCGCGAGGCAAGACACTCTT
>CAYUAW010000975.1:0-1079 GCA_964442485.1 uncultured Polyangiaceae bacterium | reverse complement strand
TAGAGCAGCGGACTCTTAATCCGTTGGCTGACAGTTCAAGTCTGTCTTGGCCCACTGTCTGAGTGGCAATCGTCGTTCCAGTCGATCGCCGCATCGAGGGGATCGGGCTCGCCGAGCTCCAGCTCTTGCGCTAACCGCGCCGCGCGCCGGTAGTGGTTGATCGTCTGACTCGACGTGTGGCCGGTGCGGGCCACGACCCACGTCTCGCCGCGCCCTGCAGCGAGGGAAAGCGTCACGAACCTCCTGCGGAGGTCGCACACGCGGAAGCGCCACGGTTCTCGCCTTGTGCAGCGCAGACCGCGTCACGCCGCCATCAGGTCGCCGCGCAGCCGCCCGGCGATGACGTCCATGTCGAGGATCCCGTCCGCGTCGGCGAAGACGACGGCACGCGTCGAGCGCTCCTTCCAAGCCGTCAGCGCCGGTACCACGCCGGGGTTCAAGGCCCATGCCCGCGCGTCGTCGGTCTTGTTGCGGTCGAGCGTCACCACGCCGCGCTCGAGGTCCACGTCCTTCCACGTGAGCCCCATCGCCTCCCTGATGCGGAGCCCCTCACGAGCGAGGAAGCCGCAGACCAGCCGGTACGCGAACGGCGTTGCCCCGTGCGCCATCAGCGCGCGGTCTTCAGCGGGATACAGTACACGTAGGCGTACGCCGGCGACTTGCCCGCCTGGCCGCTTCGCGTCGTCCGGAAGATGGCACATTGCCTCTTCGGCTTGGTCGAGCACGAGGGGGCTGTCGATCCGGACCTCCCCGAAGGTGACTTCGCCCACATCGATCGCGCTGAGCTTCGCCAGGTGAAGGGCATCCAGGCTCCAGTCCTTGCGCTTCACCTGGTCTGGAAACCGCTTGTGCAAGTCCCCGTCGGTCCACTCCTTCGCGACGTCCGCGAACGTCGGGGAAGCTGGCACACCTGCCATCGGGATCTGTCCGCCGACGAGCTCCTCCGCCGCGATGAGCGCCACCTTCAGCGAGCGAGCGGAGGCGACGACGCGAGCCTAAGAGCCGATCCTAAAACCTCTTGAAGTAGCGGATCGAGTGTGATCTACCGTCGTCCGTGGAAGCGAAGTTTGCCGACGTAC
>CAYUAW010000974.1:0-1080 GCA_964442485.1 uncultured Polyangiaceae bacterium | reverse complement strand
GTGATAGAGCTCGACGTCGAACGCGCTCTGAAATTGCGCCGCCGTTCCCGAAAGGACGACCGAGCCTTCGGCCTTCTTCGAGGCGACGACCGCGAGCCCATACTTCTGCGCAAACTGCGCGACGGCGCTCAAATCAGCATCTTTCGCGCCGTGCTTCGACTCGAACTCAGCATGCGTAAGGTGAGCCTTGCCGCGCGCCGGTGATAGCACGCCCGGCGGAATCGGATCGCGCCGCAAGCGGACGGTCACCTCGAGCCGGGTATCCGCCTCGATGGGGGTCGTGCGCTTGGCATTGCGATACGGAGTGCGAACGCTGCCTGCCAGATCTACGTGAGTGGAGCTCTTGGCCATGGATATGTCCTCGTCCAGCTATTGTTGTTGATGCGACCGACATCTTCTTCCGGCGCTCAGAACCCGAGGCTGACGCGCTGGCGCGAGGTCACCCGGGTGCCGGCCAATTTCCAAAGCCGCTCCACCTCCGTCCAAGAAACGCTGTGCGTAACGACTGCAACCCGCGGAGGCGATCGCGGCAACCCTCTCGATCATCTTCGAGTACGCGAACCATCAGACGGAAGGAATGGTGATTTGTTCCGGCCGCAACGAGGCCGTGCAGGCACGTCCGAGCCGAAGCTCGTGCAGAAGCACCGGACGCACTTCGATGGGTCGGATCGCCTTCCGTCCTGCGGATGGTTCCTACAGTGGTCCGCCATGAAGGCGTCGGCGACTGCGGCACAGCGTAACGCGGCCACCCACCAGTCGGCCCATCGGTCGCACAATGAATTTTCACTCATCCAGTGCTCGGGTTCGTAGTGACGTTTCTGTGAACGATGCGCGTCGCATCGCCCCAGGCCCGCGTCTAGAAGATGACCATTTGTTGCTCGGCACGAAGAGCGCAGCCTCGTCAGTTTCGGAAGGCCGATGACACTCAACGATGCGCAAACCACGCCGGGCAGAAGGTCACGGCAAGACGGCAGCGAAACCGCGTTGCGGTGTCTCTCCACGATCAGTAGCTTCTCGACGGCGCGATGACGCGATCGGAGTTCAACCGCAGCCGTGCTCGAGCCGTCGTTGCGCGCCGGG
>CAYUAW010000973.1:0-1081 GCA_964442485.1 uncultured Polyangiaceae bacterium | reverse complement strand
ACGACGAGACCGAAGCAGTGCCATTCGTCGTCGAGGTCCACACGGAAGGCTCCAGCGTGATCGGGTCCGTCGCGACGGGCTCTTCCGCACCGCGCCGCGTCACCGGTTACAGCTGCACGGACGGCGTTTCGGCGCTGGCATTGATCACGGCGCTCACGATCGATCCGCAGGCCGTCGTGACCACCGATCCGGAACCTGCTCCTGCGGGATCGACGGACGAAACGCGCCCGGGGGCGCCCGCAGATGCGTCCTCCTCGGTTGCCAGGACGCCTGCCCCCACTGTGCCGCCGGCAGCACCGCGCGCGGCGCCCGGTGTCGCCGCGGAGCTGCACGTGGAGGGCGGCCCGCACGGCTCGGGCGGACGCGCAGCGGGGTGGTTCTGGGGGCCATTCGGCCGCGTGGAACTCAGCACGGGCTTCGAGGCGAACACGCTCGTGCTCTTCGGCGGCTCCGTCGGCGTCGAGGTCGGAAGAGAGCTCGGGGCCCTGTTCGCCCCTGGAATGCGCATCGCGGGCCGTTTCGCGACCAGCGGGCGGGTGACGGCCGCCGCAGCCGGAGCTCGGGTCGAACTGACCACGTTTCGCTGTGAGCTCTTCGCCATCAGACCACGCCTGGGCCCCTTGCTCGTCGTGCCGTTCACTTCTGTCGAAGTCGGAGTCTTGAAGGGTCACGGTGAAAGCGCCGGAGACATCGCGGCGTTTCCCGACCGCACGAGACCCTGGGTGGCGTTGACGGAAGGGCTGTCAATCGAAACGCCTTTGGGTGGCCCCTTCTTCGTGAGCGCGCTCGCGGAGCTGCGCGAGCCGGGACGGCGCTACGGCTTCGTCTTCCAGGAGCCCGGTGGCAGCATCCCGGTCGCGCGCGTCGGCGTGCTGGAGATCCTCGGCGACATGAGCGTCGAGAGCCGCTTTCGGTGATCAAAGCGCCAGGGCTCGGCCATTTGGAAAGAGGCATGGGACGGAGCGCCCTGGCCGCTCAAGACGACGACGCAACATCCCCGGAAGCGTCCTCCCGGGCGGATCCCGCGCGCTTGCGGCGATTGATCGCCGACCATTTCGACGTCGTATGGCGCACACTCCGG
>CAYUAW010000972.1:0-1082 GCA_964442485.1 uncultured Polyangiaceae bacterium | reverse complement strand
ATGGGAATCCGCGCATATAAGCCGGTTTCGAACGGGCGCCGTCAGTACACGGTGAGCGATTTCAGCGAGATCACGACGGACAAGCCGCATCGGCCGCTCGTCGAGATCAAGACGGGCAGCGGTGGGCGTAACGTCTACGGCCGCATCACTTCGCGCTTCCGCGGAGGCGGGCACAAGCGAAGGTTCCGCGTCATCGACTTCCGTCGCGACAAGATCGGCGTCCCCGCCCTCGTCGCGACCGTCGAGTACGATCCGAACCGCACCGCGCGCATCGCCCTGCTCAACTACGCGGACGGCGAGAAGCGCTACATCCTCGCCCCCGACGGGATGAAGGTGGGCGACAAGATCGTCTCGAGCAAGACCGCCGACATCCGTCCCGGCAATTGCCTGCAGCTCCAGCACATCCCCGTGGGCACGATGATCCACGGCATCGAGATGAAGAAGGGGCGCGGCGGGCAGCTCGTCCGCTCCGCCGGCGTCGCGGCGCAGCTCATGGCGAAGGACGGCGCGTACGCGACGGTGAAGCTACCCAGCGGCGAGATCCGCAAGGTACACATCGAGTGCCGCGCGACGGTGGGCCAGGTGTCGAACCAGGAGCACCAGAACATCAAGGTCGGCAAGGCCGGCCGTACTCGCTGGCTCGGCAAGCGTCCGCACAACCGCGGCGTCACCATGAACCCCGTCGATCATCCGATGGGCGGTGGTGAAGGCCGCACGAGCGGTGGCCGTCACCCGTGCTCGCCATGGGGTCAGCTCTCGAAGGGCTTGAAGACTCGGAACAACAAGAGAACGGATTCGATGATCGTGAAGCATCGGAAGGCAAAGGGCTGAGCGATGGCGCGCAGTATCAAGAAGGGTCCGTTCGTCGACGGGCACCTCGCCAAGAAGATCGACGACGCCGTCGCCGCGAACGCGAAGAAGGTCATCAAGACCTGGTCGCGCCGCTCGACGGTCATTCCGGAGGCGGTGGGGCTAACCTTCGCGGTCCACAATGGCCGCAAGTTCGTCCCCGTCTTCGTGACTGAGAACATGGTGGGTCACAAGCTCGGCGAGTTCGCGCCGACCCGCACCTTTCACGGGCA
>CAYUAW010000971.1:0-1088 GCA_964442485.1 uncultured Polyangiaceae bacterium | reverse complement strand
CGGAGTAAGTAATCTCGAGGGCGTACCGTCCGAGCCACTTGTTTTCCGCGGGAAAGGGGCCCGTGAGCGGCGCGGCGCCCACGGCGCCACTGCGTTCCAGATAGCCGGCGACGAGGGCTGGACCGTTTCCGATGTCGATCCCAACCACGCCGTCCGTCACGTGATTGCCGGTCAGGATCCCCGCGAAGGCAGCCCCTGAGAGCAACGCGACGTTGTCGCCCGCATCGATCCGAAGATCGAATTCGAGGCGCAGCTTCGACGGGCTCTTGGTGAACGGCGGGATCGCGCGAACGACGATCGCGTCGACGTCCGAGGGGGACGTGGTTCGGATCCGGAGCGCATTCGGAGAAGACGGCACGCCAGGGCCGCTGTCGAAGCTGAAGGTGCCACCCGTCGTCGAGAAGCTGGTCCAGGAGTTCAGGAACTTGTCGACACCGGAAAGCTCGTCGAAGTCCTCGCAGAAGAGCGCCTGCCGCCCGTCGCACCAGTGAGGCGCGCTGGCGTCGCGGGCTGTCGTGCCCCCCGCTTCCGTGCCGCCAGAGCCTGGTCGCGCACCGCCGGACCCCGCATCGGATGGTTCCGTCCCTCCGGATCCCGGTGGGGGTCTCGTTCCACCTGCTCCGCCACCGCCGCCCGTCGAGTCCGAGCCACCGGAGCCCGCGCTGGCTCCGGTGCCGTCGGTGCCTCCCGCTCCGCCGCCGGCCTCGGCATTCCCACCACTTCCACCGGCCTCTCGCCCCCCGCTTCCGGATGGCGTCGCGCCAGCGCCGCCAGCGCCTCCGCCCTTGGAGGAAAACTGACCACCGCCGCAGCTCGCGACTGTGATGGTCAGACTCAAACAAACAATCGGTGTGAGTTCTCGCACGGCGAGACGGAATACTAGCAGGTATCGCCCAACGTCCGCATCGGCCGGTGGTGGGCGAGCGGGAAAGGAAGGTGACCGCCCTGCTCCTGGAGTAGCGGGCGTCGGTCGGAGCGCTCCGTCGTCATCGCCTCCTCCGCTGCTCACTCTTGCAGCACGTCCCATTTCGGCCGCCGCCAGCTTTCTCGGAGCGCGGCCGCGTCGCGAAAGGATGCGTTCTTCTCGC
>CAYUAW010000970.1:0-1088 GCA_964442485.1 uncultured Polyangiaceae bacterium | reverse complement strand
TGGTCGAAGTCGCGGCGCAGGCGCCAGCCGAGCACCATCGCTTGAAGCGTCAGAAAGCCGTGGGCAAGGGTCTGCCATCCCGGGCGTCCGTTGTGCTTGAGATGACCGCCTAGCGCGGCAACGGCGAGCATTGCTTCTTCAGCGGTTGGGTTGGCGGAGAGCTTTTTGCGCCCGGCGATGCGCAGCACCTCGAGCTCTTCGGGATCCAGGATGGTGGTCGCGGGAGCATCTGGGGCATCTCGCGCCTCGCTCTTCAGCAAGAGAAGACGCCACGCGATCGGAATGAAGAGAGCGAGCACGTTGACGAGCGCGGGCAGGTCCTCGAGCTGACGCTTTTCGAGAGCGCAACCGGTCTTCAACGCCTTGAAGTACTCCTCGATCGTCCACCGCGCTCGATACCAATCAACGACGCGGAGCACGTCGTTTGGGGTGTCGATCGGCTCGCTCGTGTAGAGCAGCCACTCGACCGGTGGCTGGTCTGCGGGCGGCTCCGACTCCCAAACGCGGACGATATTCAGAGCCAAATCCTTGGCGCACTCCGCGGCAGCGCTCTGCGGGCGGGAAATCACTACGGTTCGGGCAGCAACAGAAAGACGCGCGGTTCGGGAGTCCCTCGGTGGATGAATCCGCTTTTGCTTCGATCCCGATCCGCGGGCGGTCCGTCGCGAAAGCGGAACGTCACGCTCGACGATCGCTGTCGCCGTTTCGACGATTTCTCGTAGGGACGCGTTCTCGACTCTTCGATTGTGCTGCACCCGAACCACGAAACGAGTCCCGATGCGCTCGCAGAGGTCGAGCACTTCGTAGTCGTCCGCTTCCCGGTCCATCAGGTGGATGACCGCGGACGGCGCAACTCCGAAATCATGAATGACCTGAACGTGCTGCACCCAGCGATCCTGGAGACTTCCGTCTTCGGTCTTGACCGGCAAATGATCCGTTGCGGCCAGCACGCCGAGGGGTCGACGCGAGCCGTCGGCACGAACCGCGAGTGAGCAGTGAACAAGGAACTGTTGCTTCTCCCCGTGGGTCGAAACCAGTCCTTCGCGAGATTCTCCGTCCGAGTTGAACGAAACGACGGAGCTGTCGTG
>CAYUAW010000969.1:0-1108 GCA_964442485.1 uncultured Polyangiaceae bacterium | reverse complement strand
CGATTTCGCGGCAGCGTGTGAGCTTGCCGCCAAGTTTGCACCCGAACACCTGTCGATCGTCTGCCGTCCTGATCGACGAGCCGCCGCCATTTCTTCGGCCGTCGCCGGCGAAGTCCTGCTGGGCACACACACCCCTTTCTCTGCGGCAAACTACGCCATCGGCATCACGGCGGTGCTGCCGACCAATGGAGCCGCGCGTGCGGTGTCCGGCATCACCGCGCGGGACATGCTGCGCACCACCACGCTCGGCGAGCTCGACGCGACCGCGCTCGAGGCGCTCACTCCAACGATCGCAACGCTCGCACGCTACGAGGGCCTTCCATGCCACGCTGGAGCTGCGGAAGCCCGCAGCACGCCCTTCACTCTGGCCCTTCACTCTTGATGGTGGGTAGCTGAACGAGAAGAGCGCGCCCGGGAACGGAGGCGTCGGTTGCCGACGCCGACTAACCTGGATGACGGAATCTTCCCTGGCAATGGAGAGCGCGCGGCGTTCTCAGATCAGCGCGCCCGGGAAGATTCGAACTTCCGACTTTCGGTTCCGTAGACCGACGCTCTATCCAGCTGAGCTACGGGCGCGTACCGGCGTGGTCGCCGGGGAGGGCGTTGATACCACGACGCTTGGACATTGCTCGAGAGAACGAACGCTGAACGGAGTGCAAATCCGCGTCGCCGGTGCGGGCCAGCCGCGACCTCCGCGGCACCATCGCGGGGAGCCGACCGACGTAGGCATTTCAGCCGTGGTGTACTCCGATGTGGGGGGCCCACGCAAAGATTGCGGGGCACGGCTCACGCCATGACAGCCCTGCCACGGGCCGCGCCGCGCCGCGTCGCTGGCGGTCGCGCTCATGCCGGTTTCCAGCGCGAATTGCTCGATCGTGCCCCCCTGGCACGGCGCCTGCAGTAAGCCCAGTCACTTCGAGGATCCCCGACCTTACTACTTCAGCGCTTTGCCACCCTGCCCGGAGCAGGGGGCTCTACTAAGACTTACGAGCTTCACGCTTCCTTGGTTTCATAGCTTCCTGCTTTTACTAGCTTTTCGTTCCGTATCTGCTTCTTGAGAGGCTTTCGGATGGCCCGCGGTGGTAAGCCCACGGCGGGTCGTCGTGTT
>CAYUAW010000968.1:0-1114 GCA_964442485.1 uncultured Polyangiaceae bacterium | reverse complement strand
GCAGGTTCCCGACGAATGCAAGCGACTCGCCTTCGGCCGGGTCCTCGTCGAGCTCGTCGAGCTCGATGGGGGCGAGTGAATTCTCTCGTGCCTCGCGTTTGATCGCCTCGAAGAGCCTTTCGCGCGAAACGGAGATGCCCGTCTCGCCTTCGGTGATCTTCAAGAGTGCGCCGCCGCAAGCGTATCGCACCTCGAATCGCTCGTCCGCGACCCCGAGAAGGAGCCCATCGGCGGCACGCTGCGTCAGGCAACCTGAAAGGACGCGCGGAATCCGGAGGCGAACGGCGAAATCCATCGCGGGGTCGAGGAGCGCATCGATGAGCTGACCGGTCACTCCGGCCGCGACGCGACGGAGGGCGGCTTGAGCATCCGCGCGCAGCTCCTTGTGCGCCAGCAGCAGGATCGCGAACGTCGCGAGCGGTAGTTCCGTCGTGGACCAGTCGCGAAGCGCGTCGCGTGCTCGATCGACCTTCCCCGAAAGGAGGCTCTGCGCGCGGGAGAGAAGCTTCTCCGGACTCGGAAGGATGGCGCTTGCAATGCCAGCGGTCGCGCTCGGACCATCGGGGGCTCGAAGGTCTTCGACGCGTCGAATGAGCTCATCTCGACCCGCGACGTCGCCAGTGCCGACGGAGGAGGACCTCGGCGGCTCGAGCTTCTTAGCCCCCTCGCGCAGCCCCTCCTCGAGCGCCGCCACGTATCCGACTTGCAACCGTCGGACGATGGGTAAGGTGGCAAATGCGAGCGCGACCACGATGCCCAGGAGAACGGACAAGTGCCATCGCGCGAAGAGTTGGACCATGAGAATCGCGACACCACTGCCGATCATGGTGCCGAGTCGATCGAATCCGACGTCGATGAGCGCCTTCGTCGAGCGCTTTCGCTCTTCGGGCAACGGGGTATAGAGGAGCTCGTAAGCGGAGCGGAAAAGCGTATTTCTCTGGATGGCCTCGGCGCCGCGCAAGAGTACCGAGCTCACCAATCCAGGTACGGCAAGACCGACGGCGCCACCCATGATGATGATTCCCGGGAGTACGGCGATGTTCACCGCGAGACTGAGCTTCTCCATGACCACGCGCCCGAGCGTGAGCTGTAGCAGGAACGACAAGACACTCAC
>CAYUAW010000967.1:0-1114 GCA_964442485.1 uncultured Polyangiaceae bacterium | reverse complement strand
CGCGGGTCTCAGGACGCAGGACGGCAATGGTCGAGAAACACCGTCTGGGTACTTCATCGATGCGGGTGCGATATCCCTTGCACGCAGGGCGATTTTGAAAAGACTCCCGGAACACAGGTCATCGATGGCTGCAGCATGGTCATTTTCCCGGGGGGGATCACAGAGCCCGAGCTCCATGAGCAGGCTCGTCTCAACTCTCTCGCTCGACGGCGACCGTATCTCCGCGGACATCGTCGTGCACTTCCAGCGGGCTCTCAGCAGCGCGACCTCCGAGTCCGTCGCCGACGAGATCGCGAAGGCAGCGACGGAGATCCTGGGCGATCAGATCTCTCAGGGGGAGGTCCCCCTGTCGAAGGAGGAGCTCGTCAACCGCGTGCGCGGGAAGATCAGCGCGAGCGCCGCGAAGATCACCGAGGTCGAGGTGAAGGCGCTCTATGTCTTCGGTAGCGAGGTCAACGCGAACAAGTCGACGTATCGCGCGCGGCACGCCTCGCCGCCGCCCCCCGCCGCAGGGCCGTCGCACAGGTCGGGCGCGGTCCCCTCGGTCCGGCAGAGCTCGAGCTTTCCCGCCTCGGCGCTGACTCCGCCGCCGTCGCCTCGCGTGCGGACGCTCTGGCCGCACGCACTCGAGAGCTGCGAGCAGGGCACCTCCGCCGCCGACGTCGGGGTGCTCCTCGGGCCGCCCCTGCGCGACTCCGTGGCAGCAGCGATCCTCCATTCCTTCGTCGCCATCGATCCAGAGGCCGCCGATAGGCTGGAGCTCTTCGGCGCCGCGGGCGCCGTGGATTCGATCCTGCTCGAGGTCTGCGCGTGCTTCGCGTCCGCGGCGTACAGGATCTTCGTCTCGTCGGGCCTGGAAGCGAAGTTCGCCTCCGAGATCGTGCGCGCGGCGGCCGCCCAGGTCCTCACCACCCAGGATTTTCCCGCGGAGCAGGTCAGTCACTACATGGCGAGCGACTCGCCGGTTCGCGATCTGGCCAGCAGAGTTGCCACTGCCATAGACGCCTCGGACACCGCCGCGGCCATCCAGGCAGCCGTGTATCCTTATTGCGAGGCGCTCCGCGACGATCTGCTTTCGGTGGCGGCCCAGCTGCGTCAGCTCATCGTCTGAGGG
>CAYUAW010000966.1:0-1132 GCA_964442485.1 uncultured Polyangiaceae bacterium | reverse complement strand
CGTGCCGAGCACGTCTGGTCGCGCTGGCACGGCGTCGACACGTTGCACTCCTGGAAGCATTCTCCGAGGTCGCAGTGCTGGCCGCTCGGGCAATCGGCGCTGAGCACGCAGGGCGCATTGCCTTTCACGACCGGCGGCGGCTCGTCCGTCGTCCCGGTCGCCCCCGTCGCGTTTGCCGCGGTCGCTGCGGGTGTCGCCGCGTGAACGACGCCGCCGTCGGCGCTGCTGGACGCCTCAGGGGTGTCGTCCTGCATGTGTGGGGTTGTCTCTTTGCGACTACTCGATTGGTCGCAGGAGAGGGAGCACGCGCTGGCGCACACCGCGATGGACAGGGCCGTGACGTTCTTCATGTGTTGCTCCTCACCGTCCCGCACTCCTGATCGTTTCGAGAGACACGTTTTCCCCACCGAAGCCGTCGCGCGCCGTCAGGGCGCTGGAGGTTCCCCCTCGCCCAGGCGTCCCGAGCGCGTAGGTGATCGCGTTCGTCACGGGTGCGGTGCCCGTCCACACGATGCCCATGGAAGGCCCGCCGCCACCGGGGCCGCCCGGCCCGCCGCGGCCGCCTGCGCCGCCGTTGCCGCCGTCCTGGCCATTGTACTGGTCGACGAGGTTCGGGGACTTCACGCCAAGGCCGCCGTGACCACCCGGCAGGCCGGAAGTGCCGTCGCTTCCTCCACCGCCATTGCCGCCGCGTCCAGTCTGGATCGTGGAGTGCTCGATGGAGACCGCGCTCGCCACGACGATCAGCCCGAGGGAAGCGCCGCCAGCTCGACCCCGGTTGCCACCCTTCCCGCCGCAGCCGCCGTAGCCGCCCTGGCCGCCTCCACCGCCGGGCGCGAAGTGAACGATGTTATCGGTCGAGGAAGATGTCCCGGTGTACCCACCGTCTCCGCCCCTCCCCGATTGTCCGGCTCGGCCGAGCCCCCCGTTCTTCCCGTCGTTGCTCCCGACGTACGTGCCGTCGTTCAGGTCACCGAAGCCGGATGCTGCCGCCTCTCCTGGGTCGCCGTCGGCCCCGATGGAGCCGTTGCGACTGACGCCGGACGACGGCAAGCCGTCTTCGCCAGGTGTCTGGGGGGCGGCGAGCGCCCAGTTGTCGCCATTTCCTCCCGGCCCACCCTGAACCTCCGTG
>CAYUAW010000965.1:0-1143 GCA_964442485.1 uncultured Polyangiaceae bacterium | reverse complement strand
CAGGACTCCCCGTCCGACGACGAGAACCACGCGACGAAGCGCCCACACGCGCCATGCTCGCGGGCGGACTCCGCGCGGAACCGGCGGAGCTCGGAGCACGGGAACGAGCCGACTAGCCGCTCCGCTGGCGGCGCCGCACGATGGCCGCCGCGCCGAACGCCACGACGACAGCGAGCAATGTGTCGCGATTGCCGGCTTCGCCTTGGATGCTGCAACCGCCGCCGTCGTTCTTGCCGGGCGTCGCCTGGGACGATGACGACGATGACGACGATGTCGTCGGTGTCGTGGATGACGGTGCTGGCGCCGCCATCGGTCCGCCACTCCCCGTGGGAGCGCGCGGCGTTCCTGCGTCGGCGCTGCTGGTCGACTGCGCCGGAACGGACATCGCGGGCCCGCCGAATATGGGTCCCGCTCCTCCGTTCTCGAGATCCTGGTTCGGTGGCGTGCAGATCCGCATGCACGCGGCGGCCGTACCGGCGTCCTTCAACGGCAATACGATCTCGCCGCGGAAGGGCGGACCGCAGTCGCACGTCCATGTCGACGGACAATCCGCATCCACCTTGCACGAGCCCGTCGCGACCTGTTGGCACGTCTTCCACGTGAGCTCGATGCACGTGCTCCCCGGCTGGCAGATGCTCGGGATTGCGAACCCGGGCGGCGTGCAACCCCCGTCGGCATTGCACGACGGGAACGGCGGCTTCGGAACCGCCGAACAGGGGATACGTTCCGCCGTCGCGTAGGGCGGAGCCGCCGCGGCGTCCGCACTGGGACCGCATTCGTCCAGCCCGCCCGGCCCGGTACAGGTGAACCCGGGCCCACAATCCCGGTCGGCTTCACAGGGCACCTCCCACTGTGGCTCGCAGTAGTTCGCCGGATGACACGTTTCGCGCCCACCGGTGCACTCGGTCGCGGCGTTGAGCATGCATCGCAGCGCCGGTCCGCAATCGGCGTCCGTCTGGCAGCTCGTGACCAGGCAAATCCGGTCGGTCCCCGGTCCCTCGTCCACGCACTGGAACCCTTTCGGGCAATCGCCATCCACCTTGCAGATCCTCTGCGCGGCAGCGGTCCCCGGAAAGGCGAGCACGACGACCCCGGCGACGGCAATCGCCCACCACGGACCCAGCAAGAAAGACGACCTCATTT
>CAYUAW010000964.1:0-1151 GCA_964442485.1 uncultured Polyangiaceae bacterium | reverse complement strand
CATGCGTTGCCTCCGTTGCGAGCGAGCGTCGCTTTCTGTCGTTTCTCGAGTCGCCCGCCGTCGGCGACATTGCGTCTTTCATCTCGCAACCCGATGTCGTGCAGGTCGTCGCGGTCGATTCGGGAACCATCGTGGGATGGGCCGATGTTCGTCGCATGCGATATCCCGGCTTTCGCCATCGAGGCGTGCTCGGAATGGGCGTCGTCAGCACGCATCGTCGCCAGGGGATCGGCGCACGCTTGCTCGCGAACGCGCTCGAAGCCGCAGAAGCACTGGACCTCGCGCGGATCGAGCTCCAGGTGTTTCGCTCGAACGAGCCCGCGGTCCATCTCTACCGGAACAAGGGGTTCCAGGTGGAAGGCGAGCAACTCGGCGCACGCATACTGGATGACGTGACGGACGACATCATCCTGATGTGCTGCTTGTACGAGTGACACTTGTGACCAGGGAACGTGCGGGCCCGGAGGGGGCGAAGGCGCGGGTTGCTTCCTCATCGGCCCCAGCCATTGCGGGGCGGGTCTCTATTGCGCGTCCTCGTCGGGGTTGTGCAAGTCGCTAGCCTTGCAGCCAGGCGAACCCTGTCACTGCGCCAGGCTGAAGGGCGAGGGTGAAGCTTGTACCGAGCTTCACGAGTGCGCCGCCGGCTCCTGCACGAACGGCTCGTGTACGACCGCAATGCCGCTCACACTCGAAGAACTGGGGATGGTCTGTCAGTGACGACCCGGCTCGTCCGTGCTGGCACGCGCAGCGCGTTCTCTCGACGAAGGCGGGTCGCACGGGTTCTCGAGTCGCCAATCGTACGTCCCGCGCCGGGCCAGCGTATAAACGGCCATGGATTCATCCGACGGAGCCGTGGACCTCGAGCTGCGGCAGACGCGGCTGTCGCGGTTCGGGCGGGTGCTCGCGCTCGTGGCCATGAGCTACGTCCTGCTGAACTTCGGCGCCTCGCTGTGGCTGCATCGGATGTCGCAGAATCGCGGCAGCATTCCGCTCCTGGTGGCGGCCATCGCGTTCACCGCCCTGTGGCTTCTGCTACGCGGAGCGTCGAGGTCGCCTCGGTTCGTCCGGCGGGTCGAGCTGTCGACGCTGTTCGTGGGCACCGCGGCAATCGCGGCGATCGCGCCGGTCATGGACCTGATCGCAGAGCCCGA
>CAYUAW010000963.1:0-1161 GCA_964442485.1 uncultured Polyangiaceae bacterium | reverse complement strand
GCGGGCAACGTGAAGGCTTACCTGAACGACGTGGAGATCACGGCGCTCCGTCACGACGGGTGGCCAGCGTCCAGCATCGATACGTTGATGTTCGGCGTCGATCGCTACGGCGCCTTCCCGGTCACGGAAGACATCTGGTTCGACGAGCTCGTGGTCGACGGTGCGCGCATCGGCTGCACGCGATGAAGGTGCACATGCCGCCCATGGTCGAGCGGTGGAAGCGTGCCGCCGCGCTAACGCATGTTGCTGGCGACGGCCCCGATGACTGCCGCCGCGACGGCGAAGAGCGCAAGGAGCCCCAGGATCCAGGCCATCTGCTTGCGACGGCGATTGCCGTTGAAGGACATCGCGAGCTCGCGATCGTCGGCGAGGTCGCTTGCGGTCGAAGGCACGAAGGCGCTCGACGCCGGGCCCGGTGCCGACGGCTTCGCGGAGATGATGACTCCACCCATCGCAGAGTTTCGCGGCGCCGCCGCGGCGAGCGAGCGCGAGACCTGGCTGCCACCGCGGACCTCCTCCTCGAGCGCGCGCATCCTTTGCAAGATCGGGACGGTGGCGTCGAGAACGGCGTCCCGGACGATGGCACGCACTTCCTCGCGCGTCAGTGGCGCCTCCTGCGGCATCGGCGGTGGCGCCGCGCGCGAGCGCGTCTCGTCTCGCGATATTTCAGAGACCGCTTTCGCCTCTTTGGCCAATGGCCGTCCTTCCGGTGAACATAAACCATGGAGCTTTGCTCAGTGCACCGGTCTCGGCAAGTTCCGCTGACTGGTCCCGCGCAAAGACGCAAAGATTGCACGAAGCGGGAGACCTGTAGCGCTTCGCGAGCGTGTGGGCTCAACGAGTCGTCGCAGAGTCGAGAACCGCTAGTCCGTCACTACTCGACCACGGTCAACGTCCCCTTGTCGGGCGGCTCCGGACCCGGCTCGGCGATCGTGAACAGGTAGAGCCGCTCGTCGTGGTCGGGATGGTCCGCCGGCGTACGCTCGGTCACCTTCGCGATCGTGTAGTGAACCGCCGCCGGGCCGACGACGACGAACGGGACGGGCGGGACGTCTCCACCGCGAACCATGAACCATGGCGGTCGTCCGCTCCCGACGATCCTGAACTGTGTCATCGACCGTAGCTTACCTCGATTGAAGCACGGCGCGTCGGTCTCCCATG
>CAYUAW010000962.1:0-1166 GCA_964442485.1 uncultured Polyangiaceae bacterium | reverse complement strand
TGCGGCGTGCGAGCCCGGCTCCCTCTGCATCATCACACCTGGCACCGAGACGTCTCCCGACGGCACTTACACCTGCGTCCCGCTGGTCGAGGGCGACGTCGGCGAAAGCTGCGACGATCTCTCGCAGAGCTGCAAGACCGGGCTCTACTGCTCGGCGCAGGCGGGGCACTGTGAAAAGCTCGGAACCGAGGGCGCGCCGTGCGGCCAGGGCTCGAGCGCTCCCGGCAATGTCGGCGGGTGTGCGCCGCCCCTCTCGTGCGTGAACGAGGACGGCAATTTCACCTGCCGGACGGGAGGGACGGGCGCGTTCTGCCTGATGGATTCGAACTGCGCGCAGGGGCTCGGCTGCATCCCGGGGCCCTGCGTCGGACCGACCGCGCGGATCGGTTGCGCACCGTCCGGCACGTGCGGGTCGGTCACCTGGCTCGGCCCCGGGGAGCCCTGCGACGGGTACGGACGACGCTGTCTCGTGGGCTCCTGCAACGCCGACCTGCCCAATCCAGCGACGGATGGAGGTCTGCCCAGCGGTGTCTGTCCATCCATCGTGCCAGATGGACAGCCCTGCACGATCCAGGGGGTCGGCCTGACCCAGGGATACGGCCCGACGTGTGACAGCTTCTCCGAATGCTTTCTCGCAGCGCAGCGCGCCTCGAGCACCATCACAGCGGGCACGTGCACTCTGGTCGACAGCGTCACGTGCAGGTGAGCACCGACGGCTCCCCACGGTCCGTCTTCGGGCTTACGCTCTCCTGCGCCGGGCCATGAAGATCGTCGACCGCTGGGAAGACCTCGTTCATACGCACTTCGTCACCGACGGCGTTCGCCTTCCGTCCGAGCGCCTCCGCGAGATCGAGCGCGCCTTCATCCCGGCGCTGCGCGCCGCCGGCATCGTGGTGGGAATCCACTTCGCCAGGGCGAAGAACGACCCCGGCGTCCGGATCGTCCTCGAGTGCCAGCCGGGCCGACAGGACGTCGGACGGCTCGAGCGCGCCCTCGCGGAGATATTGAAACCGATCCCGGTTCGGCCGCCGGTGGTCGTGGGGGTGAAGACGGCGAATGTTTGACTTCCGCTTCCCGATCCCGCCGTCCCGTCACGAACGGCGGGGGGGATTCAGAAGCCGTACTTGGCCTTCATGTCCGGATCGCGCTCGGCGATGAGGTGGGCG
>CAYUAW010000961.1:0-1173 GCA_964442485.1 uncultured Polyangiaceae bacterium | reverse complement strand
CCCACTCGATAGAGGTGCGTGTTCAGGTCTCGCCCGAGGTCGCGCGCGGACTGGTAGCGCTGGCCCACCTCGCGGGCGAGCGCCTTTTGCACGATCCGCTCGAGCTCCGGCGTGACCTCGGCATTGAGCTGGGAGAGTGACGGGATGCGCGCGGCCTGCACCTGGCGGACGGTGTCGAGATCCGTCTCGCCGAGGAACAACCTCCGGCCCGCGAGCATCTCCCACAGCATGATGCCGATGGCGAAGATGTCCGTGCGGTGGTCGACCGCCTCGCCCATCGCCGCTTCGGGCGACAGGTAGCTGAACTTGCCCTTGATGATGCCGGGCTCGCTGCGCTCGAGCTGGCTGTTCGCCTTTGCGAGACCGAAGTCGGCGATCTTCACCTCGCCGTGGCGGGTGATGAGCACGTTCGGCGGCGACATGTCGCGGTGGACGATGCCGAGCTTCTTCCCCTTCGTGTCGACGGCCTCGTGCGCGTACGCGAGGCCCTCGCAGATCTTCAGACAGATGAGGCTCGCCGCCTCCATGGGAATCTTCTGCGAGCGAGAGCGACGATGCTCGATGATGGCCTTCAGATCGGAGCCATCCACGAACTCCATGACGATGAAGTACGTGTTGTCGCCGACGCCGATGTCGAAGACCTGAACGCAGTTCGAGTGCGACAGGTGGGCGCTGGTCCTCGCTTCGTCGAGGAACATGCCGATGAACTGCTTCTTCTCCGCCAGGTGCGGGAGGACGCGCTTGATGGCGACGACCTTCTTGAAGCCCTCGAGGCCCGCGCTCTCGGCGCGGTAGACCTCGGCCATACCGCCGGCGGCGATCCGCTCGATGATTCGATAGCGCTGCTGCTGCTGCTTCATCGGTACGAGTCGCGGCCTACCGGGCGAGGGTATTGTCACGCCAGAGCGAGGGTCAAGGCGGCCCCCGTTCCACTGGCCAGTAACAGATTACCACCCGCGCGAGCGAGCGCGTCGGGTGGTACCCCGGTCCGACAAAAGCGTGGGAAAAGCGGGCAAGGGCGCCGAGGAAGTCAGCCTCGGCGCGCGTTTTGGGGCTCGCCTTTGCGGGGATCTGGGTCTAGTCTCCCGCTCCCGTCGGGGCCGTAGCTCAGCTGGGAGAGCGCTAGCATGGCATGCTAGAGGTCTGGGGTTCGATCCCCCACGGCTCCACAAA
>CAYUAW010000960.1:0-1184 GCA_964442485.1 uncultured Polyangiaceae bacterium | reverse complement strand
CTGGTCGAGCGCTTCATCAACGCCAAGGTCCTCGAGCTCAGCGAGGAGTACGTCCTCGGCGACCAGACGGCCCTTGAAGCGCTCGTTCGCTTCAGTGACGAGGAGCTGAAGCACCAGGAGCTGTTCCGGCGGATCGAAGCACTCGCGGGGCAGAGCATGCCGGACGGCTACTCGTTCTCGCATGACCCCAACGACGTCGCCCGCGTCGTGCTCGGGAAGTCGACGTGGTCGGTGCTGGCCCTGACGTGCCTCATCGAGCTCTTCGTCCTGGTGCACTACAAGGACAGCATCGAGCCGGACCTTCGCCTGTCGCCGCTGTTCAAGGACGTGTTTCGTTTTCACTGGATGGAGGAGAGCCAGCACGCCGTCCTCGACGAGCTCGAGTGGGCCGCGGAGGACGCGCGTCTCGCGCCGGCCGAACGGGATCGAGCAGTGACCGAGCTCATCGAACTCGTCGCCGCCGTGGACGGCATCCTGAAGGCGCAATCGGAGGCCGACGCGGCGTACTTCCTGGGCAACGTCAGCCGCACGTTCTCCGCGGCCGACCAGGACATCATACGCGCGACGCTGCTTCGCGCGTACCGGTATCAGTACATCTTCTCCGGCGTCGAGCACACGCGCTTCCCGGAGATCTTGCGGCAGCACATCACGGAAGCGCAGTTCGAGCGCATCACGCAGGCGCTCTCCGCGCTCGGGTGAGCTCTGCGCGCGGGCCGGCTCGTTGGCGGGCGCCGGCCCGCGTTCCCCCTCTTCGACTTGCTCCAAAGGAAACGCTCCATGACTCTGCCACTCGTCTCTCTCCTCGGTTTTGCTACCTGGACGCTCGTAGTACTGGCTGCCACGGTCGGCGTGCACCGGTGGAGCCTCATTCTCACGAGACGGGCTCGCATCAACGCATTTCCTCCTGACGCGGCGGCGGGGCCGGGCTGGTACCAGCGGGCCACCCGGGCGCACCTGAACTGCATCGAGAACTTGCCGGTATTCGGCGCGATAGTCGTCGTCGCCACGCTCGTCGGTCGCCACGGGCGGCTGCTCGACGTGCTCTCGGTCGCGGTGCTCTGCGCTCGCGTCTGCCAGACGTTGATTCACGTCTCGTTCGTGCAGACGGAGCGCGCGGTGAGCTTCCGGTTCTCCTTCTTCACGGTTCAGCTCGTGGCGATGCTGTGGATGGCCGTGCTGGCGGT
>CAYUAW010000959.1:0-1185 GCA_964442485.1 uncultured Polyangiaceae bacterium | reverse complement strand
GTCGGCCTCGCGCAGGCCGAGCGCTGCAAGCTCCTCGGCCCGCAGCGGCGCCTCTTCTGCGAGGAAGAACTCGTCGAGCTGTGGCGGCTTCACGGCCGTGCCGGCGAGCATCGCGTGGGCTTGACCGCGGTGGTGGATCTGATGCTGGAACAAGTGGGCGAGCACGCGCACGAGCGGCTCGCGCTGCACGTGGTCGACGCGCTGGATGGACACGGTCGGCGAGAGGTCGATGAGGCCGGCGCAGAGCGCGATGAGCCGCCGGTCGACCTCGCGCTGCGCCGGCCCGAGTGTGGCGCAGGTGGCGAACGGCGCGGGCGGCTCGAAGAAGCGGGCGGCGTCAGGGTTCACCGGCCGGCCGACGACGGCGCGCTCGAGCGCGTCGACGTACAGCCAGTCGACCGTCACGATGTGGTTCAGCGTGTCCTTGAGCGACGGGAAGAAGCCGGTGCGCGGCGCGGCAAACTCCGCGTCGTCGAGCGCGGCGCAGGCCCGCAAGAGCCGCAGGTTGGACCACGCGTTGTTGCAGGCCTGCGCGTGGAAATGGTGACTCAGATCATTCATGCGCGCCCCTCGCTTTACTCTCGAACAGAAACTACTGAAGCCCGCGACGCTTCGGACGCGCAAGCTACCTTCCACGCCTCCAGCGACTGGTCCACGGGGGGCTCCACGGCCGCCCCGGCGACCACTCCGTCCATGAACTCCAGGAAGCGTCCACCAAAGTTAGGCCGCCCGAAGCGCCAGGCCGCTCGGAAGCCGGGGCTTCTCCCCAGGAGCCGAACGCCAGCAACGACGGTTTCGAATGCGTCGTCGTTCAACAGCCCTTCTTCACGTTGATAGAACGAGTCTTCGAAGTGGAAGAAGAGCGCCCGGCAGAGGTTGGTGAACTGGCTTAGCTGAGTTTGAGTGATCTCCAGAGGGCTCCCCGAACCGCGAAGCCATGCATCCGTCACGGCGGGGTCCGCGAGCGCCAGCTGCAGCTCGACGATGCGCGAGGCGCGGCTGTGCCTGATCGAGATTTGCTGATTGCGCTCTGTCTGCCTGACTTGCAGCGCGAGGTAAACGAGCGAGACAAGGACGGCAAAGCCGCTGACGAAGCTTCCCAAAGACGCAAGATCGGAAAGTGACATTGAGGTCTCCACCGTTGAGTTGAAGCCATGTTCTATCGGGATTGACGATGGAATGCCT
>CAYUAW010000958.1:0-1186 GCA_964442485.1 uncultured Polyangiaceae bacterium | reverse complement strand
CCTGATCGCGGAGCGCCCACAGCGCCTCGCCGTGGGACCAAGCGCCGCCGCGCGCTTCCACGATGCTGAAGTTTGCGACGAGGTCGTCGAGCTTGCCGAGCAGCTGATCGGCGACGGCGAAGGGGCCGGTGAGAAACTCCGTCTTGATGCGCGCTTCGACGTCCGCGAGCAGCGGATTGACGGCGATGTAGTCGGTGTACTCCCGCGTTCCGCGCGAAAGTTCCATGCCCGCTTCACGGCAGGTCGTCACGAGAGCGACCGGGAGATCGCGATTGATGTGCGCGTTCATGCCGGCGAGCGCGAACTGCAGCGCCGTCAGGGGCTCGGAGCGTGCCGCGAACAGCGGGTACCAGGCGCGAGGAGTGTCGGGGCTGCCGTCCAGGAAGAGCGCGAGCGCGCGGAAGTAGAGATTCGCGAACACCGCGTCGAGCCGCGCGAGCCACGCGGGATCCTGGAACGTGGTCTGGGCGAGCGAGGTCCCGATCTGCTCGGTGACGGCCTGATAGAGCCGGGAGAAGCACCAGATGCCGTCGCCCGGAGGCAACGTCTCCACGATCGATGACAGGATCGCGAGCGCGTCGGCCACGGTCGCCGCGGGCGCTCTGCTCAGAATGCGCTTCAGGGTGTCGTCGGTCGGCGCCATCACCACTCCTCCGCTCTTCCTCGATTGTCGCCCGGTGCTCGCGACGCCTCATCTTTTTTGGGTCGTGGTTCGTAAAAACCTCGCGGGGGCCCCCCCAAACCGACAATGCCGCACCTGTCGTGCGCCATCCAGCGAGGTACGCGGAACAATGCTCCATTTGCCAGGAACTCAGGCAGCCGTATTCGCAAGCGTTTTCGCGATAGTGGCGTGCTCGGGCGGAAGCTCCAGCACCGGGTCGGGGACCACGCAGGAGCCAGCATCGTCCGGCGCGGCGGGGAGCGCCGGCTCGAAGGCGAGCGGCAAGACGCCGGGCCTCGGTAACGGCAACCAGTCGACGGGCCTCGGGAACCCGGGCCAAGGCACGCCCTCCTTTCATGGCGCCAAGGCGAGCTACTGCCCGGCGGCGGGCTGCGCCTGCTCCAACGGGATCGACGACGACGGCGACGGTCTCGTGGACGCCGACGATCCGGAGTGCGTCGGGTCCGAGGACAACGACGAGGGGACGTTCGCCACGGGCATGCCGGGCGACAACCGCGATCCGAA
>CAYUAW010000957.1:0-1190 GCA_964442485.1 uncultured Polyangiaceae bacterium | reverse complement strand
GGTATGCCCCTCCTCGGGCTGAAGTACAGCCCAGGCGGCGATGTGTTGCCGCATCCTTGCGATCCGTTCGACCCGGTGACGAACAATCCGTACGCCATTCGTTGCATCGACGCGATGCCGGACTTCAAGACGCCCTACCCGGGGGACGAGTTCTGCATCTTACCGCCGCCTCCGGACCAGGGGATCCAGATAGGCGTACATCCGCAGGGCTCGGACTACTGGGCCAGGATGTCGGCCGGCGACTACTCCGGCTACGCGGATGCGGCTAGAACCGAGCCCTTCGAAGTGAAGCCGGGCTCGGAGGTCAATCAAACTTACGACGACATCGCCTCGAACGCCGAATCGCACGACTACTTCCGGCTGGATTCACGCATGCGGCCGGGCTCTCACCATCTCGTGTCGTTCTTCAATGAATTGCCCGATGCAGTGCGAGGGTGGGAACCGGTGTCAGGCGATGCCTTCAGCCGCATCGCTGCGAGCCCGGGGTTGTACAACGTCCAGAGCACGCACTCGGACCGCCCCGCCGCATTGAGCGTAGCGCCGGAAGACGAAGGCCTCGGTGCGACGTTTCCCGCCAAGCCGGTCATCAGCTTTCAGGTCCATCTCATCAATACCGACGTCGAACCGCTGCTTCGCGAAGTGTGGCTCAACATCTGGTGGCTGCCGGGTGATCGCAAAGCCGCCGCGCCGGTCACACCAGGCGTGAGCCTCGCCAACGTCGACTATCCGCCGAACCAGCTCATCGACAACGTCGGCAGCTACGCGCCCACCGCCGACACGCGAATCGTCTCCATCTTCGGTCACCGGCACGCGTGGACGACCCGGTTCAGCGCCGAGCTCGTCCGTGCAAGCGGAGAGACGACGGAGATGTACGACTCCTTCAATTGGCTAGAGATGCCGACGTACCAGCTCGATAGCCTCACCCAGAATCCCCCGGCCGACGTGGCCGCGCAGCGCGATGGCGCGCTCTCGGGCCTCACCATTCTGCATCCAGGAGATCAGATAAAGTACCACTGCTACGTCGATACCACGCAGCGTCAGGCGGACGCGCTTCATGTCCCGGTACCGTCCGCGAACCTCATGTTCGCCAACGAGGCCATCGGCGCGGAGATGTGCGTTCTCTATCTGGAGATCGCACCGATGACGATGACCCAATAGCGCAAAACGTGCCCGTCCGAACAGGGCGGGAC
>CAYUAW010000956.1:0-1191 GCA_964442485.1 uncultured Polyangiaceae bacterium | reverse complement strand
CGGTGGCAAACAGCTCGTCGTCCGAAATGGACGCCAGGGAATCGCGGTGAGTCATATTTCAGCCTACACCCGCGATTTGAACGCCCCGACGTTCCCCTCAGTGCGGCGTTCGTGCGCCCGGACGATTCGAAACTCCAATTTCGCGAGAACGACCGTCCAGCGCGCTTGTCGGACACGGGCGACCGTGTCTCGCGACGACCTGCCAGAGCCAGCGCGAGAGGCCCGAAAAGGTCGTCAAGGGCAAACGCCTGAGCCCGGCCGATTTGCTCTCGAGACGATCCATGAGGTGCACGCGCGAAGACAGAGCGAGGCGACGCACTCACTCATGCGCGACGGGAGGTGTTCGACGGACACCTGAAATCGGCGAAAGCTCGCACGAGCCATCGGGCTCCTCGCCCGTCCGAGCTTGCTAGCGCTCTTCGAGCCACGCGTATCCGGGGATCCGGAAACGACTGCCTTCAAGCAGCGTGCGCGCTTGCATCAGGCACTGTGGCGAGAAGCGAATCCCCGGCGTGATGCCGAGCGTCGTGGCGGCGGCGTCCAGATCGATGTCCGCGGACTGGCTCTCGTGAACGCCGCCGAGATCCATCGCCAGCCGCCGATTCAGGAAGACCCACACGTCGTCGTCCCCCGTGAACGAGAAGTGGTCCCCCGACGCGTAGTCGAACGCCGAGTGCGCTGCAGCGTGAAGTGGTAGTTACCGTCGCGGGCGACATGCAGTCTCCCCAGCGCCTTCCGTCGCAGCTCTGGAGTCCGGGCCCGCAGTCCGTCGTGCACGCGCGCGTCGCGCCCGCCTCGAAGCAAGCGTCGAACGGCACCCACGTCCTAGAGCACCCGGAAACCGTCATCAGTGCGACGCCACACCAGAGCAAGATGCGGCGAGCTCGCCATGCTCGAACCGCAGGTGGGTGGCGCCCCGGTGGAACGAGCGCGGTGTCCGTCGTGAGCGCCGCTCGGTCCCGGCAGGCGCCAAAGTGCGGCTCTGCAGCCGCGCCTGCGCCAACCTGGAGACGAGCGGAGCCGTCCTCCTCGGAGTGGGTCACACGCATCGCGCGCTCACCATCCGGGTGCCGGCGGCTCACCCATGAATCTGAACGTGATGGCGAAGCTGCTGAGGACAGCTCTTCCGCATTGCATTGCAGGGTCGAACTTCATGGTGCGGACGGCGGTGAGGATCGATTCGTCGATCCC
>CAYUAW010000955.1:0-1199 GCA_964442485.1 uncultured Polyangiaceae bacterium | reverse complement strand
GTGGTGCGGTGGTCGTGTATTGTCGGAGCGCACTGTTCGGCCGCGCAGAAGACTGGCGCGCTGCCGGACCTGTTCGGGCTTTGCAGAGAACTGGCGCGCGCTGCCGGAAGGCTCTGATCGGGCCGCGCAGAGAACTGGCGCGCGCTGCCGGGGGAGTCTGTTCGGGCCTTGCAGAGAACTGGCGCGCTGCCGGAGGGACCTGTTCGGGCCGCGCAGAGAACTGGCGCGCGGTGCCGGACCTGTTCGGGCCGCGCAGAGAACTGGCGCGCGCTGCCGGACCTGTTCGGACCTTGCAGAGAACTGGCGCGCGCTGCCGGAGGGACCTGTTCGGGCCTTGCAGAGAACTGGCGCGCGCTGTCGCAGCGACCTTTCGGGCCGTGCAGAATGCTTACTTGCGATGACTTTTCGGAATTGACACGATCCGGGGCGTCCGAGGTTGTGCGGGTGTGGGTTCTCGTTGAACCACGTCAACGTGCTCACCGGTTGGGCGCAGAACGACGGATTGGTGTCCGGAGGACACTCGAATCGTTTATTTGCCGGAACGGGTTCTGGCGGCGATTGTGCGCCTCCGAAAATCCCATGCTAGGTTATTTGTGTGACCGGGGTTCTCGATCGTGGGCAGGGCTGGGTGCGTGGGTTGAAGTCGCTGGAGAGGCTGGACTCGGAGCTCGCGCGACTGGCGCGTTCTTCGGCGATGTTGCGGGTCGCACTGGGGGACGGACTGGAAGCTCTGGCGCGAGTCGGCGGGCACCACGAGCTCGGGTTTGCGACGGTCGAGGGGTATGCTCTCGAGCGGTGTGAGAGGTCGGCTCGGTAGGTTCAGGAGTCGCGGTGGCTTTCGCGGCGGCTGGCAGAGTTGCCGGGGGTGAAGCGCGCGGTGGCGCGCGGGGAGATCAGTTACAGCATGGCGCAGGTGCTGGCGAAGGCGGCAGGCGCGAAAGACGATGCGGAATGGCTCCTGGCAGCGCGGCAGCGGACGGTGCGCGCCATGCGGGAGCTCGTGAAGGAGCGCGCGGCAGAGGCGGAGCGCCGCGAAGGGACGGGCCAGTTGTCTGCGGTGGACGCGATGGGCGAGGAAGAGCGGGTCACGCTGACGCTCACGGTGGATCGCGAGGATGCGTGGTTGTTCGAGGCGGCGCGGATCATGGTGAAGCGGGTCGCGGGGGGCACGCTGGAAGAGACGGTGGAGGCGCTGCTGG
>CAYUAW010000954.1:0-1206 GCA_964442485.1 uncultured Polyangiaceae bacterium | reverse complement strand
GGACCGCTCGACTTACGTCTTTTCGCTGACGAGCCAGGTTGCGGGCATTCCCTGGCTTGCGTGCGCTCTCGGGGCGCCGAGGCCTGCACCGGTAAACCACCTGGTGTAGTCAGCGAGGGTGAAGGACTCGCCCTTCTGCGTCCACATGAGCATGACCACGGAGAACATCGCCGCGCCGGGGTTCTCGAGCGCAGTGTCGTAGACCATGTCCTGCACGGCCACTCGGCCCCCGGGCGCGAGCGCACTCGCGACGCGCTTCGTCAGCGCCGCGCACGTCGCCGAATCGAAGTGGTGATAGACGTGGCTGAGCAAGATGAGATCATACGGGCCGCCGTAGTCGACCTCGAAGAGATTTCCCGGCAGGTACTTCACGCGGCTTGCATCCACGCCCAGGCGTCCCGCCCACGCGCGCGTGTTCTCGAGCACGTTTGGCCAGTCCAGGCTCGTCAGCTCCACGTTCGGGTGCTTCGCCAGCGTGAACCCGTAGATGCCGCTCCCTGCTGCGATGTCGAGCACCCGGCACTTCGGCTTCGAGGCGATCCAATCCCCGAGGACCGCGTCGATGGCCATCGAACCCGGAAACGCGAGCGCCGCGCTCGACTGGGCGAACGATTCCCAGAAGGGGTGTTCCGGTGTCTCGGCATGCGCATCCAGGACCGTCCCGCCCTTCTTCACGGCGTCCGCCAGCCGGGGGAGCGCTTGCCAGAATATCTTGCTCGCGAAGATCCCCCGCACGTCGCCAAGGAACATCGGCTGGCCCGGGACCAGGTGCTCGTTCGCGATGGCCGTGAGCCGGTACGTCTTGCCCTCCTTCGCGAGGAGGCCGAGCACCGAGAGCGCGTCCAGCAAGATCCGCGTCGACCGCTCGGGACACCCGATGCGATCCCCCACGGCGCTCGCGTCGAGCGGCCCTTCCACGAGCTTCTGAAAGACATTCAGCTCGAGCCCCGCCGTCAGGATCCCGGTGACCTGGGCTCCTTGCAGCATTTGCATCACGGCCATCGGACCCGCAGCTTCGTTGGCGTTCGACATGTTGTTCTCCAGAAAGAGTTGCGGGTCGGACTGTAGCTCGGCCGATACCTCCGCAGAGGACGATTCGTGCTGGAGACCAACACGTGCACTCCTCGAAGCCCGGCGGTCGAGGAAATGCGCGGGGCCTTCATCGGCAATGCCGCTTCAGTTCCACCTCGCCAGCAACCCCGTTCA
>CAYUAW010000953.1:0-1207 GCA_964442485.1 uncultured Polyangiaceae bacterium | reverse complement strand
GCCAGACCTCGGGGAGCGTCGCCGGGGAGCGGGCCGTGCGGGCGGCCACGCAACCTGCGTGCGCAGGCGCGGCCGAGGTGACCGAGGCGAGCAGGGCTGCGAGAGCGGTCATCGTCGCGAGGGAGTGAAAGCGCACCGAGCGGGTCCGAGCCATGTTCTCCGCCTGTCGTGCGACCCTTCGGCATTTTTCACGGGGGCCGACCGACGCTCTCAAGTCGCGAAGATCCCTTCATCTTGGCGCGAGCCCTTGTTTCTCTTTGTTAAGCGCGCCTGCCACTCGCTCCGCGAGCGCATTGCGGCGCGAGAGGGAATTGTTACCGAGTGTTTCTCGGTAGCTTCTCCGGAATGCTTTGTCCATGTCGCTGCTCTTCAATGGAGCAACATGGACGCTCGGTCACCGGGACCCGATCAACGACCACGATCGGAGCCTTGCCGGACTATGCCGCGAGCGTCGATGATCGCTGTCGTCCTCCTTCTGTGGAAGCCCACGCTCGCCTTCGCGCACCAGCAGGACGAGTACCTGCAAGCCGCCACGTTTGCGATGAACAGGGATCACGTCGAGGTACGCCTCGCCATGACGCCGGGTGTCGACGTGTCACACTCGGTCGTCGCCGACATCGACACGAACGAGGATGGTGCCATCTCGGAGCCGGAGCAGCGTGCTTACGCGGAGCGCGTGCGACACGATCTGTCCCTTTCCATCGACGGGATACCGTCGCCGCTACGCCTGCTCTCCTCGGACTTCCCCGACCAGGAGGCCATGAAGGGCGGACTCGGCGACATCGTCCTGGTGTTCGCGGCCGACGCGCCCCGGGGGAGCGCCGACCACCAGCTCGTCTTCGAGAACCATCACCGGGCCGGCATCTCCGCCTACCTCGTGAACACCGTCGTCTCGAGAGGGTCGGGTCTGCGCATCACGGCTCAAGCCCGGAGCTACCAGCAGTCGCAGTACCGGCTGGACTTCAAGGTAGCCGACACCCGCGCCGTCCCGCCCTCTCTTGCCTGGCTGTCGGAGAACCGAGGCGAGCTCGTGTGGGGCGGTCTCTTGCTGTCGGGTCCACTCGCGCTCGCCGGGCTCCGCAAGCGTCGCACACGCGGAGCCGTCTCAGCCCGGGCCTGAACCGGGACGTGCCGCGAAGATACTGCCGGACGCCACGAGGGGTGCGGTGCTCATCTTGAAGCTGCCGATCAGGCTGGGAAAACGATC
>CAYUAW010000952.1:0-1226 GCA_964442485.1 uncultured Polyangiaceae bacterium | reverse complement strand
CTCGACGGGCTGGCTCGAGGCGAGCCCCATCGAGAATCGCTCCATCACGCTCACCCTGCAGAACCATCCTTACGTGCAGGACCAGCTGATGCGATTCGTGATCACCGAGGTGTACCGCTACGTCCTCGGCCTCACGACGGCGAAGAACGTCACCGCCGCGCATGCCGTTCGCGACGGGGCGCTGATGGTCGTATTGCGCTGGACCTAGCGGAGAGACGGCGGGGCAGGGACGCCTGGCCTTGACATCGGCCCGCGTCTGTCGCATGAGTTGAACGACTGGTTAATCCGATCGTATAAACCGTCTGTTCAACTCGAGGCCCATGAAGCACAGCAGTGACTCCGAAGGCACAGAGTCCTCGGCCCGCCCACGTCTCTTCGACGAGGTCCCGGAAGGGGACACGAAGGGGAAGATCCTCGAGGCCGCGTTCCGGCAGCTCGTGAGCGGCGGCTACGCGAGCCTCAGCGTGCGGGAGATCGCGAAGGACGCGGGCGTCAACCACGCGCTCATCAACTACCACTTTCATACGAAGGATCAGCTCGTCGTGGAGGTGCTCGATGCGGCCAATCGAAGGCTGCTCGAGCGGCAGCGCCGCATGTACGAGACACCGGGAGGCTTCGCCGAGAAGTGGGAGCGGGCACGCCGCTTCTACGACCACGACCTTTCGTCGGGTTTCGTCCGGTTGCAAGCCGAGCTCTGGGCGGCGAGCTTCTCGAACCCGGGGCTCCGGGAGAAGTTCGTCCCCCGCGTAGAGGCGTGGAAGGAAGTGGTCCTCGGCGGCGTGCGCGAAGCGCTCCGGACGCTGGAAGAGTCGGGAGCGAAGCTCCCTCCGCCCTTCACCGCGGACGCCGTCGCGACGTGGGTGTCGGAGTTCTGGGTCGGCATGGAGTTCTCCAATCTCCTCGGCACGAGCCCCTCCGACAGGACGCACCGCGAAGCCCTGGACGCGATGGAGCATCTGCTGAAGTACATCGACGGCCTCGCGCGGAAGCGCGCGCGAGCGCCCGCGCGTCCGGAGCGACGGCGCGCGTCACCCGGAAGGAGGAACGCATGAGCCTGCAGGATCTGCCCGAGCGCTTTCGAACAATCGTGGGTCCGCTGCCGGAGGTGGGGCGGCTTCCCGCGTCCGAGGAGCAACCGTTCGCAACCGTGCGACCGGTGCAGGACGGCTATGTCGAGCGCGATGGCGTCAAGAGCTGGTACGCGGTCTGGGGAGAGAGCGGCCCCT
>CAYUAW010000951.1:0-1227 GCA_964442485.1 uncultured Polyangiaceae bacterium | reverse complement strand
TCGCCTTCGGCGAACTGCTCCCCCCGCCGCCTTCGGCGCGCTCGCTCCGCTCGCGGGTGTGTCTCTTTGATGCTTCGGGGACGACGTCGGCGTCGATGGCTATCAACTGACTCCGGGTCATACCCGGGGCTTTTGCGCTCACTAGCCGAAAGCAGCGTAACCTTTTCTCGTCATGCCTCTCGTCATTCAACGATTGTGACTCCCTGTGCTTGGGGTACTCTGGAGAGCAGGAGGTCTGGATGAACATGATGCGTAAGCTCACTGCGGTGGCGCTCGCTGCTTCCGTCGTGACGGGTGCAATTGCTGCGGAAGCCAAGTCCGTCATCCGCATCGGCACCCTGGCGCCGAAGCACAGCCCATGGGGCAAGGTGTTCACGGCCTGGGCCAAGGCCGCCGACGAGAAGTCGAAGGGCGAGATCGACATGCAATGGCTCTGGAACGGCACCGCCGGTCCCGAGACAAACATGGTCGGAAAGATCAAGTCCGGTCAGCTCACCGGCGCCACGATCACCGCGGTCGGTCTCTCGGCCATCTACAAGCCCATCGTCGCACTGCAGATGCCCGGCGCATTCAAGAGCTGGGCAGAGCTCGACAAGGCGCGCGACGCCCTGCGGCCCGAGTTCGACAAGGAGATCACCGAGGCAGGCTTCTTCGTCTCTGGCTGGGGCGACGTCGGCACCGGTCGCGTGATGTCGAACGGCTTCGAGGTGAAGCTCCCCGAAGATCTGCGCGGCAGAGCGCCGGGCCTCACCACGCAGGACATCATCGGTCCCAAGGTCTTCGAGGCCATCGGCGGCATCACCGCGAAGCCGGCAGACGTCGTGGAGTTTCTGCCCTTGCTGAACTCCGGCGCCATCAACGTCCTAATGGTGCCGTCGCTCGCCGCCGAGCAGCTGCAGTGGGCAGCCCGCCTCGATCACATCAACACGGGCGTCGCAGGCTTCGGCGTCGGCGCGGGTGTCTTCTCGGAGAAGGAGCTCGCCAAGCTCCCGAAGGAGCAGCGCGACCTCTTCGAGCAGCTCGGCAGGAACGCAACCGCCGCTCTCGGAAAGATCATCCGGGGCGAGGACGACGCAGCGTTCGAGCGGCTCAAGGGCAAGATGACCGTCCATCAGCAGACGGACGCCGAGCGCGCCGAGTGGGAGAAGATCTACAAGAAGGCGTGCCAGCGCGTGAAGACGTCCATGCCGGGCGACGTGCTCGCGAAGATCGGGTACTGCTGATCGC
>CAYUAW010000950.1:0-1232 GCA_964442485.1 uncultured Polyangiaceae bacterium | reverse complement strand
TTGCGCGACTACGAGGAAATCCCGAGCTCGCCGAGCACGCCCTTTGCGGCCTCACGGCCCGCGGCGACGTACGCCTGCATGAGCTCCGGGTGCGAGAACCCCTTGAACGACGAACCGTCCAGCGGCGAAGCCGGCCGTATCTGCACGATTTCGCGGTGCTCCCAGCCCAGGATCTTCTTCACCTCCAGGAGCGTCTCTTCCGGCACGCCCTTCGCACGGAGCGCGTCGAGCTCCTCCAGGTAGCGGTTCACGGACTTCGCCTCGTGGAGGTCGCGGAACAGCCGCTCGTTGATGAGGATATCGGCGATCTGCCCGATGAGCGCGATGCCGCGCGCGCCCGGCTCCGGCTTGATGACGAGCGGCTCCGTCGTGACCACGAGGATCCGCTCGATGCCGTCGTCCGCATCGAGGACGCGCCGGATCGGAGTGTTGTTCACTGCGCCGCCGTCGATGCAAGGCCCGATGTCCGGCACGTCCACGGGTGCGAAGACCAGAGGAAACGCCGCCGACCCGAGCGCCGTCTGCACGAGCCGATCGCGCCCCGCGTCCGTGTCGAAATCCGCATCCGTGAACTGCACCGTCTGCTCGAACGTCGTCGCGTACTCCCCGGGCGAAAGCTCGTCGAGCCGACCGTTCAGAGCAGTCACCACGAGCCCGAGCGTCATCGGGCTCAACGCATCGCCCCCCGACGGCAGAGGCGCCATCGCCCCCCGCATGATCGGCACCAGCCGCTTCCCGTCCCCCACGCCGCGCCCGCCCAGCAGATCCGTCGCGCTCACCCGAAGCACGTTGTGCCACGTCGCTTCCGTCTCCCACAGCGACGCCAGTCGTTCGCTCACCTCGAGCGCGCGCCCCGAGCGAACCCCCGTGGCGAACACGCAAGCATTCAGCGCCCCCGCGCTAGCCCCCACCACGTTCGCGATCGGCAAAGCCGCGGCGTGCTTCGACAGCTCCGCCAGCACCCCCGCCCCGAACGCCCCCTTCGCCACCGCCCCCGCCAGGATCAGCGCCGTTTTCATCGTCATACGGTTGCCCTCTCGTTCATCAGCTTCCATGACACGACCATCCAGCCGAGGGAAAGCGCCAGCTGAGTCCGACCTTGCGCAGCCCCCAGGGGCGTGCGAAAACCGCGGGCCGACGACGGGACCGGCCCGTCGCCATTCGCGATTCGACGAAAGCGCCAGTAGCTCAGCTGGATAGAGCGACGGCCTCCGGAGCCGTAGGTCGCAGGT
>CAYUAW010000949.1:0-1238 GCA_964442485.1 uncultured Polyangiaceae bacterium | reverse complement strand
CGCGTTGGCCTCGATGGAACCGTCCTCACGAAGGGGATCCCGATCGCGCCGAGCGCGGGTGTGAACGCCGCTGCAGGCGCCCCCGGCGTCGCCGCAGCGGGATCGAAGTACCTGGTCGCCTGGGCCGCGGGTTCCGCCGGCATCGGTGCCGCACAGGTGGCGGGCGATGGCACCGTGTCGAAACCCGTGCAGGTGAGCACGAGCGGGACGGACTTCACACCCTCCGTCGCATCCGACGGCACGGGCTACATGCTCACGTGGACCGACTCGCGAGGTTTCGTCTCCGACGTGTACACGGCTCGCGTCGACGGCGGCGGCAACGTGCTCGACGCAGGCGGCGTGAAGCTCGCAACAGGTTCCACGTCGCTGAACGACGGCGTTCTGCCCCGCGTCGCGTGGTCTGGGTCGTCCTATGCCATCGCGTGGCGCCGTCGGATCCCCATGACGACCGGCTACCAGTACGACGCGCAGATCGCGTTCGTGTCGACTGCCGGCGCCACGGTGCTTCCCGCACAGACCGTCAGCATGGGCCAGAACGACGTCGACCAGGTCGACATTGCCTGCGGCGGAGGGACCTGCCTCGTCGCGTGGACGAGCGGCGCCGGCGTGTGGATCCGCCGCTATGACTCGAGCGGCCTTTCCCCAGCCATGCCTTCCGCTGTCCCCGGTGCGAGCGACTCGCCCCGTGTCACCTGGGACGGCGCCGTCTTCCAGCTCGTCACGCACGACTCCGGCGCCTTCGTCGCGCGCACCGTCGCCCCGGACGGAACAATCGGATCCGCTCGCACCGAGCTCTTCTCGCAAGGCGATGCTGGCGCTTCCATCTCCTTCAGCCTCACCTCGAACGCGGCCGGCATCAACTATGTCGCCGAGTCCACGGAGGGCGACACCACGACGTACGGCGTCCGCTTCACCGACGACAGCGCCATCGCTGCGGCTGGAGGTGCTGGCGGTTCGTCTTCCAGCGGCGCATCGGGGGGAAACGGCGGTGACGCGACCAATGCAACCGGTGCGGGTGGCAGTGCATCGGGCGGCGATGGCTCGGGTCGAGGCGGTACCAGCGGCTCGGCAGTGACGAGCGGGACTAGCGGGACGAGTGGAGCTTCCGCGCTGGCAGGCGCGGGTGGAGAAGGAACGACCACCAGCGGGGAAGCGAACGACTCGGGCGCGACGGCGGCCGGACCGGGCAAGAGCGGCTCCAGCGACTCTGCAGGGTGCGGCTGCCGGCAGGCGGCAAG
>CAYUAW010000948.1:0-1239 GCA_964442485.1 uncultured Polyangiaceae bacterium | reverse complement strand
CCGGCTGCCGCGCGGTCAGGGCGGCCCGGTCCTCTGCCGCTGACCGGGCGTTTCGCCGGAACGAATCTCGGCGTGAACCGGGCAAAAGGGACGGGCGACGTCGGCCGGAGCCTGGATCTGCTCGCCTGAAGAGCTATCCTCCGCCGCTCTGGCCGCCGGGAGCGGCTTCTCCGTCATGAGACCTCTCACCGTCGCGATCCCCAAGGGCCGAGTCCAGAAGCAGCTCGTGCCGATGCTCGAGAAAGCGGGCCTCGCTGCGTCGAGCCTGCTCGACGACGATCGCACCCTGATCCGCGTGACGGAGGATCAACGCCTCCGGTTCCTGCTCCTGAAGCCCGACGACGTCCCGACGTACGTCGAGTACGGCGCCGCCGACCTCGGCATCGTAGGCCGCGACGTCCTGCTCGAGCGCCGTTACGATCTCTACCAGCCGCTCGATCTCGGCATCGGTCGCTGCCGGATGGTCGTGGCAGGGGTCCCGTCGAGGCCGCTGCCCGCCGTGCCGCGCGTCGCGACGAAGTATCCGCGCATCGCCACCGAGCACTTCGCCTCGAAGGGCGTGCAGGCGGAGGTGATCTTCGTGCAGGGCTCCGTCGAGCTCGCGCCGCTCGTCGGTCTCGCCGATCTCATCGTCGACCTCGTGGAGACGGGCTCCACCCTGAAGGAGAACGGCCTCGTCGAGCTCGAACTCATCTCGCCCATCTCGAGCGTCGTCGTCGCGAATCGCTCGCTCTTCAAGCTGCGCCACGCCGAGGTTTCCGCGGTGGTCGACAAGCTCCGCGGCGTCGTCGTGCCCTGAAGAAGCCGGCGCGCTGCACGCCCGCGTCGCGGCCGCGCGCTGCACGCCCGCGTCGCGGCCACGCGCCATCGTGGGTTCTCGGGAAGGGTTTTTCGAGGCACCCACGTGGTGCCTCGAAATTCCCGGTAGGAATACTCGTGTGCTGATGGTTCCACTCGAACTTCCGGCTGCGCCCACGCGGCTCGCTGCTCGTGCAGCTGCACCCAGGATTGGAATCAGCGAGAACGGAAACTCGGCGTGAAAGTGCGGGCGAGCAGCGCCGGCAACGTTCGGTGCCCTTCGAGATGTGTCTGAGCATCAGTCCAAAGGGGTGCCTCGCAATTCCTCGAAGCAACCGCTCGTTCGCTGAAGCCTCGACGCAAACCCGCGAGCCATCCCTGCGCCTCGCCCCCGACTTGCGCATTTAACGAACGCGAAAACCTGCGGACACGGCGCGGCCC
>CAYUAW010000947.1:0-1241 GCA_964442485.1 uncultured Polyangiaceae bacterium | reverse complement strand
CCCACGCCCTGCCGCGCGTCGTCCCGATCGACTCGCACACGGAGACGCTCCGGAAGTATTCGCGCCGCATCCATCCTGCGAGTGACGTCGAGTCGCACGACGCGAAACACGCATCTTTGTCGTTGTTTCCCCGCAATCGCGGCCGCCCTGTCGCCCTTGCCGGCGTTGTCGTATCTTGGAGGTGGAAATACATGCCGAAACCGGGTTCCGGCGCCAGCCTGCGCCAGCAGCTCATAAAGACGTTCGAGAACCCGAACTACCGCCCGCCGCCCCTCCCCAGCATCGCCGTCGAGCTCCAGCGGCTGTCCACGCACGAGGACGCCGGGATCGATGACGTGGTGCGTCTGCTCGAGAAGGACGAGATGCTCGCGGGCTCCGTCATCCGGCTCGTCGCTTCGCCCGTGTACGCTGGCCGGGGGCCCGTCCGCTCGCTGCGCGAAGCAGTGATCCGCCTCGGGGTGCGCACCGTTCGCGACGTGGTGTTCGAGTCCGCGCTGCGGCGCGGCGTCTTCGATCAGTCCGAATACCGCGAGACGATCGAGCAGATCGGCAGGCATAGCCGGGCGACGGCGTACATCGCGCGCGCCGTCTGCCGGCACGCGCGCATCAACGACGACATGGCGTTCCTGTGCGGTCTGCTCCACGATATCGGGTTCGCGGCCGTCCTGTTTTCCGCCGCGCGCGCGAAGCCCGCGCCCACGCTCGCCGAGATGTGGGCGGAAACGGACGCGCTCCACGAGCAGGGCTCGAAGCTCGTGACGAAGCTCTGGGGGTTGCCGCCGGAGCTGTCGACCATCGTCGGCGCGCACCATCACGTGCACACCGGCGCCACCTCGCGGATGGCCGCTGCGATCACCGTATCCGACTACCTGACTGGTCACTTTGGTCTAGGCATAACGGGCCCCCCGGACGCGGAAGGCAACCCGATGCCTGGAGACGCCGTGGTCGAGGTGGACCTGAGCGACGCCCGCTCGTTGCTCGGTCTCGACGACCTGGCGGTGGACCGGATCCTCAGCGACGCCCAGCCCGTGGTCGAGCACATCGCTCGCGAGGTGCCAGCGCGACCCGCGGCACCCCGGCAATAGAGAGCCATCGAAGTCGCCCCGAGGCATCAAAGCTGCGGAACAACGCGAGCGAAGCGAGCGGCGGGGGGAGCAGTTCGCCGAAGGCGAAGCTGCGGGGGGCCAAGGCCCCCCGTAATTTAGCAGCGAGCGCGCCGAAGGCGGCGGGGGGAGCAGTTC
>CAYUAW010000946.1:0-1242 GCA_964442485.1 uncultured Polyangiaceae bacterium | reverse complement strand
GTCGCCGATTCGCCGAACTTGAGGGTCTTGCCGGTGTCGTTCGCGTACGTACATGCCCAGTGGATCGACGTCCCACCAGGGAGAGCGATCGGCGGGTTGAAGGCCGCGGGCGTCGGCTCGCTCCAGTCATTCGTCGAATAGAGGCTCGTCGTCTTCGCGTCCGGGGTGACCGCCGTGCCGACGAAATGCGTGCCGCGGCGGTGCATGTGACCCGAGGCCGCGAGCAGTTTGATGTCGGCGGGCAGCTGGTACGTGAAGCCCTGCGTGCTCGTGCCGGGCGGCACCTTGATGCCGACCGCATTCAGGAACACCGACGCGGCGAGGTCCTGCACCTTGTCGGCGCCGACGTACTGCATGCTCACCTTCAAGGTTGCCTGGATCGGATCGCTCGTGGTGTTCAGGTAGTGCACCATGATGCGCACCGTCTCGTCGCTGTTGAAGGCCTGGCCGAGGCCCGCGGGATAGGTGAACTCCTGCGTGGGCGTCTGCGCGGCGTGAACGAAGGGATGGAACTCGGTGCCGCCGCTCGGACAGTCCACGAGCGGACCCTTCGTGTTACCGGCGCCGAGGTTCGGCGTGCCGCCGTAGAAGCCGCCCGAGGAGAGGCGGAAGACGAACATGTGGTGCGAGCCCGCTGCCATCTCCGACTTGCTCTCGAGGATCGCGATGTTGCCGCCGAAGGTATTCGGGAAGTCCTGACACTTGTAGAACTCACCGCCGGGGTTCACCTGGAAATCGTCCATCTGGAAGGTGATGGACTGCGGATTCAGCGGAGTCGTGGTCGTGCCGCCCGCGCCGCTGCCGGCGACGCCGGTCGTGCCGCCCGCTCCCGTCACGCCGCCCGCCGCCGTGAACCCGCCTGAGCCGATCGCGCCGCCTGCTCCGGGCGCGCCACCGACGACGACTCCGGCTCCGCCCGCGGCGGCCATCACGCCGCCGCTACCGAGCGTCGCGCCGCCCATTCCCGTCGCGCCGCTGGGACCGCCGGACGGAGACGCCGCTTCCGAGCCACTGCAACCCACCAGAGAGAACGCGACAGCACCGATCGTGAGGGACCTGATGAACACTCTTTTGCTTCCTTCAGCGCGGACGACGCGCCGTTCTTCCTCGGGCAGCCGAACTCAGTAGATTCCCATCGACGCCGACGTCGTCCTCGAGGGATCAAAGATGCTGAACGACGCGAGCGCAGCGAGCCCGCCGAAGGCGGCGGGGGGAGCAGTTCGCCGAAGGCGAAGCTGCGGG
>CAYUAW010000945.1:0-1256 GCA_964442485.1 uncultured Polyangiaceae bacterium | reverse complement strand
CCGTTCGAGCTCGAGGTACAACGCCCTGGCGCGCAGCGGGTCCCCCACCGGGAGCGCGCGCACCTCCGCGCCGCTCAAAGCAGCACTCCTTCCCCGTCCCACGAAGCTCCCGCGCGCATGACGTCGGAAGCGTGCCACGTAGCGGGGTTATTCCCATCGCGCGGGCGACGCCGGCTCGCGGCCAGAGGAGCACCCGGTGCGGATCATGAAGCGATCTTCGATCGCGAACACTTTTCGACCCCTGCCTGGTCTTTTCAAGGGGAAGGGTCGTCGTGCAGGGGCTCGAGGGCGTCCTTGAGCGGCGTCACGCGGTTCTGCTCGAAGTAACGGCGATAGTTCGCCAGCCGTTCCCGCGCCGCCTCGGGGTCGATTTCGTCTCCCGAGTTGCTCGGCGTCGCGTCGCGCTCTCGCTCGGCGCGGATGGTCGTCACGTCGGCCACGCCCGAGGCGTCGAGCGCCGGATCAATGGTGTATGTGCCCGACGCCGGCCCGGGTGTGAGCAAGAACAGCCTTGGCGGCATCGGCTCATCGGTGGGGAGCGCCAGTGATGGGCGCCGCAGCATACCGAAGGTCACGGTGTGCGCGAGGCCGCTGTTTCCCTGCGAATGTACGACCGGCTCGGTGACGCTGCCGACCTGGACCAACCCCGCCCGGTCCGCTCCGTAGACCACGGCAGCGCTCAGCATGGCGACGCCCAGCATCGCGGGCCAGCGAGACCGCACGCCGGCGATCTTCGGAGGGGCCTCGTCTTCCGTGACCTCGGGTGGTGCCGCGACGCTCGGGCCCCGCTTCCGGGCCATGTTGTACCGCTCGATGTCGTGCGCAAACTCTCCGATGCTCTGATAGCGCTGCCCGACGTCCTTCTCGAGGCAGCGCGCCACGATGCGGTCGAGCTCCTCGTCGAGCTCCGGGCGGAGCGCGCGGATGGACTCGGGTCGAGCGTTGATGACGTGCGCAAACACCTCGATCAACGTGTCGCCCTGGAAAGGGACGCGGCCAGTCAAAAACCGGTAGAGAACGACGCCGATCGACCAGATATCCGTCCGCGCGTCGACCTGTTGCGGCGTGACGATCTGCTCCGGGGACATGTAGAAGGGCGAGCCAATGCTGTCTTGAGGGCCCGTGAGCCGCAGCCGCGACGAGTTGATTCGCTTCGCGAGACCGAAGTCGAGCACCTTCACCAGGGTGCGGCCGGCGCTCTCCACGAGAAAGAGATTCTCGGGCTTGATGTCGCGGTGGATGAGCTGGCTCGCGTG
>CAYUAW010000944.1:0-1268 GCA_964442485.1 uncultured Polyangiaceae bacterium | reverse complement strand
GCCACCGCGACCGCGGCGAGCGGCACGCTGAACCCGAGCAGCAGCGCGACCGCGACGTTGCGCGCACGCAGCGGACGGACGCCCGGGATCTGCGTGAGCGGATCGCTCGCGACGGGCTTCGTGCTCTCCGGCTCCGCGGGCCGCTTGGGCGGCGCGAGCGTGCGGAGCGACGATTGCGTGAGGCTCGCCGGACGCGTCGCGGAGACGGCACCCTGCACGTAGCGCTCCAGCGCCTTCGCGAGCTCGCCGACGGACGCGAACCGGTCCTCCGGCTTCTTCTCCAGGCAGCGCGCGACGATGCTCTCGATGCCGGCATCGAGCTCCGGGTTCGCCGTGCGCAGCGGAGCCGGCGTCGCGTTCAGCACGTGCGCGCACACCTCCGCGACGGAATCGCCGTCGAAGGGGAGCGCGCCGGTGAGCAGCCTGTACAGCACGACGCCGAGTGACCAGATGTCGGTGCGCTCGTCGACCTGCTGCGGCGTGCCGACCTGCTCGGGCGACATGTAGCAAGGAGAGCCCATGTTCTCGAGCGGGCCGGTGATGACCTTCGCGCCGGCGCCGTCGAGCCGCTTCGCGAGCCCGAAGTCGACGACCTTCACGACGGGCTTCGCGGGGCCCGCCTGCGACAGAAACAGATTCTCCGGCTTGATGTCGCGGTGGACGATGCCGGCGCCGTGCGCCTCGGCGAGGGCCTCGCAGACCTGCAGCGCGTAATCCACGGCTCGCTCGACGGGTAGCGCGCCTTCGCGCTCCACGAGCGCATCGAGGTCAGTCCCCTCGAGGTGCTCCATCACGAGGTAGGGCCGCCCCGATTCGAGCTGCCCGACGTCCACCACCTTCACGACGTGGTTGCTGCGAAGGACCGCTGCCGCGCGCGCTTCATTCAGGAAGCGCGCGACGACGGCCTCCTTCCCGGTGAGCGCGCGACGAAGAAACTTGATGGCGACGGGCTTGTCGAGCTCGACGTGACGGCCCAGCCACACGACGCCCATCCCGCCCTCGGCGAGGACGCTCTCGACCGAGTATCGGCCAGCGAGCAGGTCGCCGTCCGGGATCGGTGGTGTCAGCTCCGCGCGGTCGGATTCAGGACCCGCGACAGGTTCGAGCCCGAGCGGCGGCAAGAGCCCCTCGGCCACTGAGGCGGCAGACATGCATATGCTCCGTACCACGGCAGTCGGGCTGGAAAGAAGTCCGCTGCGCGGATTCGGCCCTGAGCTCGAGATCTGAGGCAGTTACGCAACTGCCGCGGCGAAAGATGCGTAGCGCCC
>CAYUAW010000943.1:0-1271 GCA_964442485.1 uncultured Polyangiaceae bacterium | reverse complement strand
GGCTTCGGCTTCGCCACGGAGGCCGACGCTGATTCGTTCACCATCGACACCCAGTACTACCTGTGCACCGAGCTTCACTTCGCGGAGGCCGACCCGCACTTCGCCTCGACCGGCGTGGGTGGCGTCGGCGCGCAGCGCGGCGCAACTGGGAAGGGCTCCGGCATCGGCACTGCAAAGAACGTCCGCACTCCGGACGGCGGCCTCACGTGGCTGGTGGACCTCATCACGCTGCCCGCGATGAACCCGCAAGGCACGCAGAGCCCCCCGCCGACGTATAGCTGCTCCGGGAGCGGCGGCAGTTCTGGAGCCGGCGGGGCGCCGGGTGCTGGCGGAATGGTAGCCACCGGCGGCGACTCTGGCACCGGTGGCGCTCGAGCGGACAAAGGTGGAGGCCGAGGTGCTGGTGGCACCATGGCCGCGGGCGGAGGGCCAGTCACGGGCGGCAACGGCAACTCAGCAGCGGGCGGAACTCCCAGCACCGGTGGTCTGCTTGGAAACGGTGGCACCGTTGGTGTCTCGACAAACACCGGCACCGGCGGGGGCACCAGGTCGACCACGGGCGGTTCGAGCGCAATTGCCGCCAGCGGAGGGTCGCCGGCGTACGGGGGCGCAAGCGCGCTCGCCGGCAACTCGAGCGCGTCCCCGAGTAGCTCGGATAATGCGAGCGGCTGCTCGTGCAGCGTCCCTGGCCGCGACGCACCGCGTGGCCTCTTCGCGCTCGCTCTCGCTGGAGCGGCGCTCTCGCTTCGACGCCGCAGACGCCTGCGGCACCGAGCAGCCCGAGCACGCTGGAGACGTCGGCAGGTTCGAGCGGACTCAGGTTGACCGTGTCCATCGGTGGCGACGCGCGGGTTATCTTGCGTCGTTCTCCTTCGCAAATCGCTCGATCATTCCGTGGATCGTGTCCCGTGCCGTTCGGAACCGTGCGAGCATCTCCTCGCGCGGAATCGACGGATCTTTGCTTGCCGGGTCCGGAATCGGCCAGTGGAGCCGCCGCGCCTTGCCGAGAAACACCGGGCAGACCTCTTCGGCACAGAGCGTGATGACGGTACCAACCGTCGCGGGGTCGATGGTCTGAACGGATTTGGATTGATGCTTCGTGAGATCGACGCCGAGCTCTCGCATGACCTCGATCGCGTACGGGTTGACGACCGAAGGTTCACTGCCGGCGCTCTGCACGGGCACACGATCGCCGAAGATCATGCGTCCGAGTCCTTCCGCCATCTGGCTTCGGGCGGAGTTTGCGACGCAGAGAAAAAGGATGCTCTTGG
>CAYUAW010000942.1:0-1277 GCA_964442485.1 uncultured Polyangiaceae bacterium | reverse complement strand
CGATGTCGTGCTGGCCCCTTCTGTCAAACCGCCGACTGACTACATCGCGATCGCGCTCCCGGTCGGGTTCATCACCGTCGGTAGCAGGGGCGGTGTCCCGGGCTTGCTGCAAGACGCTCAGAACGGCGGCGGGGACAGCAGATTATCCTGGATGTCACCGTCTGCCGCTGTCTTGATCCAATGCTGTTCGACGATGACATCGGCGCGGCTGCCGTCGGCGCCGATGACGAAGAAGCTGCTGCGGCCCCGGTCTATCCAGTCCGCGACCCAGCTGCGTGGTATCGCGCAGAGTGCCGGTGCTGTCGCGTACGAGCTCGACCCTACCCCGGACAGACCGGCTTGAACGCTTCCGTGCAGCAGTAGCGCGGTAGGTTCGTGCCGAGGTCACGGCACGCGGGCGGCGCGAACTGGCCGAGGTTGCCGGACATTGCCTCCCACAGGACGGACTGAGCGCCAACACACGCTGGAGAACCTTCCATGCGCCTGAGCTGACCCGAACAGAGGGTGCCGTTTCCGGCATCCGGGCATGTGTACGGGCCGCATCCGCAAGGACCCGAGCCGATGCAACCGGGGTACGGCGGCGCCGCGCACGGCGGGCAGATGATCCTGCCACCAGTACCGTTGCCACCCGCGCCTCCGCTGCCTCCGTTACCTGTTCCGCCGCTCCCGCCGGTCGCTGCGCCTCCCTTGCCGCTTGAGCCTGCGGTTCCCGTCCCGGCTGTGCCTCCGCCTCCACCGCTGCCGGAGCTCGGGCGCCCTCCGGCGCCACCCGCGCTCGATGCTCCGCCGCTTGCGCTCGAGCCGCCGGCTCCTGCGGTTGTTGCGGCCATTCCGCCGCCTCCACCGCTTGCGGAAAGGCCGCCCGCACCGACCTGGCCGCCGCCTCCGGACGAACTCCCCTTTCCGGTCGTAGCTGTCCCTCCACAGGCAACCGCGACCACATACGTGGTCACACCCAGCGCAGCCCGGTACGCGCTCCTCATGGTAACCAGTGTAGTCTGTGTGGGCGCTTGCGGCGAGCCGGCCGTTTCGCGGCAACACGCTGCCCGCCGAGCCATCGATACCCATAGATGATACCCTGCGAACCGAAGAGGAATGACCAATGAACATCCGGGGGCTCTGGGCAGTGGTGATCGCGTCATGAGAAGGTGGCTCGCGCGCTGGACGCAAAGATGAACTGAGGCGACCTTATCGCGTGCTGGCGATAGCGGACGCCGCGAGGGGTAGGTACGCGGAGAACGTGGAACCCCGTCCCGGGACCGATGCACACTCCAGGA
>CAYUAW010000941.1:0-1279 GCA_964442485.1 uncultured Polyangiaceae bacterium | reverse complement strand
CCGGCAACGCGGGCGGCTCGTCGATCGGCGGCAGCGGCACGGCCGGCAGCGCGGGTTCGTCGAGCGGCGGCGGCGCGGCGGGCGCGTCCAGCGGGTCCGGCGGCTCGAGCGGCGTCAACGACGCCAAGCACGTCGAGAACCCGTACGACGGCACGAAGGGCTACGTGAACCCGGAGTGGCAAGCGAAGGCCATGGCGGAGTCTGGCGGAAGCCGTGTCGCCAGCACGCCGACCGCGGTGTGGCTCGATCGCATCGCCGCCATCCAGGGCACGACCATGAGCCAGTCGAACGGCTCGATGGGCCTCAGGGACCATCTGGAAGCCGCGCTCAAGCAGGGCGCGGGGTACATCCAGTTCGTCATCTACGATCTGCCCGGCCGCGACTGCTCGGCGCTCGCGTCGAACGGCGAGCTCGGCCCGACCGATCTGCCTCGCTACAAGTCCGAGTACATCGACCCCATCGCCGCGATCGAGGGCGACGCCAAGTACGAGAACGTGCACATCGTGAACGTCATCGAGCCGGATTCGCTGCCGAACCTCGTGACGAACACCAACGTCATGCAGTGCGCGACGATGAAGTCGAACAACGGCTACGTGGAGGGCGTCGCGTACGCGCTCCAGAAGCTCGGCGCGATCCCGAACGTGTACAACTACCTCGACGCCGGGCACCACGGCTGGCTCGGCTGGGACTCGAATCTCGGCCCCTCGGCGGATCTCTTCGCCCAGACTGCGAAGATGGCCGGCCTTTCGACGGTGACGGGGTTCATCGTCAACACGGCGAACTACTCCGCCCTCACCGAGCCGTATTTCACGGCGTCCACGATGGTCGGCAGCACGCCGGTGACGCAATCGAAGTGGGTCGACTTCAACCCCTATGTCGACGAGACGTCGTTCGCCGCGGGTCTTCGCCAGAAGCTCATCGCCGACGGCTTCGACTCCAAGATCGGCATGCTCATCGACACCTCGCGGAACGGCTGGGGTGGCCCCATGCGCCCGAAGGCAGCGAGCACCTCCACCGACGTCGACACGTTCGTGAACGACTCGCGCATCGATCGCCGGATCCACGCGGGCAACTGGTGCAATCAGTCGGGCGCCGGCCTTGGCGAGCGCCCGCGCGCCAACCCCGCCGCGGGCATCCACGCCTACGTCTGGATCAAGCCGCCCGGGGAATCCGACGGCTCGAGCATGATGATCCAGAACAGCGACGGCAAGGGCTTCGACCGCATGTGCGACCCGACCTACACGGGCAACGAACGCAACGGCAACAGCATGACCGGCGC
>CAYUAW010000940.1:0-1280 GCA_964442485.1 uncultured Polyangiaceae bacterium | reverse complement strand
TCGAGCCCCGACTCGGTCATGCTGCGAGACAGCTCGAACGCGCCGTGACGCTTGCACTCGTATTCGTAGAGCGGCATCGCGGGCTCACTTCGCCACGGCGAGATCGATGCCCGAGGGCACCATGGAGCGCGGCGTGTTCGCGCTCGGCTTGATGTCGAAGCCGAAGATCTCCGTCGGCAGCGCGAGCGTCGCGCAGGCGTTCGGGATGTCGACGATGCCGCTGATACGCCCTTCCACCGGCGCCGTTCCGAGGATCGCGTAGGCCTGCGCGCCCGTGAACCCGAATTTCTTCAGGTACTCGATGGCGTTCAGGCACGCCATCCGGTAGGCGACGTGCACGTCGAGGTAGTGCTGCTTGCCGGCCTCGTCGACGGAGATACCCTCGAAGATGAGGTAGTTCGTGTAGCGCGGCTCGAGCGGGCTCGGCTTAAAAATGGGGTTCTTGATGCCGTACTTGGCCATGCCCTCCTTGATGATGTTCACGCGGATGTCGAGGTAGCCGGCCATCTCGATGGCGCCGCAGAAGGTGATCTCGCCGTCGCCCTGCGAGAAGTGGATGTCGCCCATCGAGAGCCCGCCGCCCTTCTGGTACACTGGGAAGTACACGGTGGAGCCGCGCGACAGGTTCTTGATGTCGCAGTTGCCGCCGTGCTCGCGCGGCGGGACCGTGCGCGCTCCCTCCGCGGCTGCGAGCTTCGCCGCCTCGCCCTTCATGCGGCCCATGTGCGCCGTGGGCGCCGACGGCAGCGTGGCGAGGGCGGGGACGCGCTCCGGGTCCGTGTCGAAGAGCGCCTTCTCGCGCGTGTTCCACGTCTCGAGGAGCTGCTTCGACGGCAGACACCCGATGAGCCCGGGATGCATGATGCCGGCGAACTCGACGCCGGGGATGTGACGGCTGTTCGCGTAGATACCGCTGAAGTTCCAGCACGCCTTTCGCGCGTCGGGGTAGTGCTCGGTGAGGAAACCGCCACCGTTCTCCTTCGCGAAGATCCCGGTGAAGCCCCATTGCGAAGACCGGAGCACGCCGACGTCCAGGATGTCGACGACGAGGAGATCGCCCGGCTCGGCGCCGTGCACACCGATGGGGCCGCTCAGGTAGTGCACCTTCGTGAGATCAACGACCTTGATGTCGGTGGCGTCGTCGTCGTTCTTGATCTGCGCCCCCGTCCAGTCGACGCACTCGACGCGGAACTGGTCCCCCGGCTTCACCCAGGAGACCATGGGAATATCGGGGTGCCACCGGTTGTGCAGGACGTCCAGCTTCTCCGGCGGGGCAGCGA
>CAYUAW010000939.1:0-1296 GCA_964442485.1 uncultured Polyangiaceae bacterium | reverse complement strand
ACCGACGACCCTCAGACCCCCAGTCTGATGCGCTACCAGGCTGCGCTACGCCCCGAGACCAGCCCTTCACCGGGGGTGCCGGCTTCGAGCGCGCGTGAACCTAGCCGTTCGCGCGCTGAATGCAAGGGCGTTCGGCATGCTCGGCCTCGAGGGCTCGCGACGCTCGCAAAACCGCGGAAGGAGCGGGGGACGGGCGGGCTCACTTCCGGCTCCGGTGTCCCCGTGGTGAACTCTCGTCGGCGTAGACGTAGAAGGAGCGTGGTGGCAATGACCAGCGTCCTCGTGGAATCGGTCTTCGACGTGCCCATCAGCGACGAGGAGCTCGGGCGCATGGCGCAACGCGCTGACCCTTGCCTGGAGGTCCGGAACAGCGCCTGGGTGCGGACGTCGCTCTCGAAGGATCGCAAGCGGATGATCTGCGAGTTCGCCGCTCCCGATGCGGAGAGCGTGCGACAGGCGCTGCGGTCTGCTGAGCATCCGTTCGAGCGCGTCTGGTCCGCCGACGTGTTCGCCGTCGAGCAGTACCCGGAACACCTCGAAAAGCTCCGGAAGCTCCGCGAAGCGGAAGGCGTCGGCGCGGCATGACGGAGCGAAGCGATGCACGGCGAGACCTGTCGCGCTGCCTGATGCTCGGGCCCTTGCTCGAGCAGGTCCGGGTGCGCTTCGGTGCGTACGAGCTCCTCGATCACTGGAAGCAGGGCGAGTTCCATCACGACGTGGTGGTGCGCATTCCGGGAGCAAGGGAAGCGCTCGGCACGGAGATCGTGGTGGTGGCCACGAACTGCAACGGCGGCGTGAAGGAGGTGCTCTGCTTCGCGTCGATCCCCGAACGGCACGCGCTCTGGCACGCGCGGTGCCCCGGCAACCCGGAGTTCGAAGGCGAGCTGCCGGCGCTCCTCTTCACGGCGCGGACGGAGCACTGGTTCGACCCGTGCGAGCTCCTCGCGCCCGATGCTCGCAGTGAGTACCGGGCGGAGTTCCGTGAGCGTCAGTGCGGCGGTGGCTGGCTTTCGCGCAAGCAGTGAACCTCGGAGGACCCGCTCCCAGGATTGGCACCGCGTTTCTCCTGTGAGACGGTGCGTTGCATGCCCGACCCCGGAACGCCGCCCGACTGGTGGCAGCGCTTCTTCGTCGAGCTCTGGCCGGACGTCCAGGGGAGCATGTACTCCGCGGAGCGTACGTCGACCGAGTGCGATCTGCTCCAGCGGGTGCTCGGCGTCTCGGCAGGCGCGTCGTTGCTCGACGTGCCGTGCGGGACAGGACGGCATTGCATCGAGCTGTCGCGTCGAGGGTTTC
>CAYUAW010000938.1:0-1305 GCA_964442485.1 uncultured Polyangiaceae bacterium | reverse complement strand
GTCGGGCTCCAGGGACGCGCTGCAGATGCCGGTGCTCGAGCGGCTCGGCCTCGTCTATGGCGAGAACGCGGTCTCCGAGCTCCAGACCGAGGATGGCCCGGTGAAGCGCGAGGTGCGGCGCTACACCCTGACGTCGGCCGGGCAGCGGTACTACATCGCGCGGGGTGGGGCCTCCGGAGCTCCCGCGAAGCGCGACTTCTGCGTCGCGAGGCTGTCGCTCGATCACGTCGTGGGATGGGAGCCGACGACGGGCGACCTCGGCGCACACACCGTGGTGTCGTACACCTATCATGCCGATGCGCCGCCATGGACGAGTGACCCGGACGTCGTCCGAACATTTCCCATGGTCGACCGCGTGCTGCGGGGCGCCGGCACCGCGCGGCTCACCGAGGCCTTCACGCTGACGAGCTCGGGCTGGGTGGCGGACGACTTGCTGAAGGAATCGACGGCTCCCGCTGCCGTCGCGCGAGCAGAAGGGCGTTCGCGGTGAGCATCGCGATACGCTTCGAGCCCGGGCTCGGAGCCTGGCTGATGGCGAGGCTCGACCGCGCGGAATCCGAGGATTCCCTGGTCCGCACGATGACGACCGAGGGAATGCACGGTGGCGTGGCTCGCGCGATCGTCGCCGCGTTCGTCTCGGCGCGACACGCAGGCACGGAGCCACCGCGCGACGCCATCGTCCTCGACGAGAATGCACTCGACTACGTCGACGAACCGGCGCGTCTCCTTCCACGCCGACGCATCGAGACCGTCGATCGAACCGTGCAGGTCCTGCTCCGCCTCGATCGTCCTCCGCTCGCCGTGCTCGACGGCGTGCTCTCCCCTTCCGAGTGCGCGGAGGTCATCCGGCTGGCTCGCCCGAGGCTCGCGCCCTCCACGGTCGTCGATCCACTCAGCGGCAAGGACGTCGTCGCGCCATACCGACAGAGCTACGGCGCGTTCTTCCACCCCGCCGAGAACGCGTTGATCGCCCTGCTCGAGCAGCGCGTCTCCGCCATCATGAGTCTACCGCTGGAGAACAGCGAGGGCTTCCAGGTGCTTCGCTATCCGGAGGGCGGCGGGAGCGCGCCGCACTTCGACTTCCTGGAGCCGTCCAACGAATCGAACCGCGCGTCGCTCGCGCGCAGCGGGCAGCGCGTCAGCACGCTCGTCATCTACCTGAACGACGTCTCGAAGGGCGGCGAGACCGTCTTCCCCGAGCTCGGACTGTCCGTGTCACCCGCGCCGGGACACGGCGTGTACTTCGAGTACGCCAACAGCCTGGGCCAGGTCGATCGCCGGTCGCTCCATGCGTGCGCGCCAGTG
>CAYUAW010000937.1:0-1308 GCA_964442485.1 uncultured Polyangiaceae bacterium | reverse complement strand
AGACGTCTCGGTGCCAGGTGTGATGATGCAGAGGGAGCCGGGCTCGCACGCCGCATTGACGGAGGCACTGGCACAGACCTGCCCCGCCGCCACGCTCGGGTCGCAGGTGCCGCACGTGTAGGGGCCGGACTGCCCCCCTGGATTTACGCTCACCGTTCCGCTGCACGAGCCGCTGCGGCACTGCAGGCCCGCGTTGCAGGGCGCGCCGCCCTCCAGCGAGCCGTGAAAGCTGCACACAGGCGGCGGCCCCGCCGGAAGCTCACACGGGGAGGCGTCGAGCGCCGACGCGCACGCATCGACGCTCGCGGCATTCATTCCGCTTCCCGGTAGCGCCATCTCTCCCTCGCAGACCTGCTCGAACCGCGCGCGGACACGCGTCGCCTCGCTCTCCGGCAACAGCGGTCCGCCGCATCGCAGATACTGCGCGTCGAAATAGTGACTGCAGGCAGAGACCGAGGCATCGGCCGGCTGCCCTCCGGCGTCCTGACCGCTCTCGGCACCCACTCGCGCTTTCGCGCTCTTCACCCCCGTCCCGGCGGAACATGCCGACAGGAGCACGACGAAGCCCACGAATGCCCCCGGGCATCGGAAAAGCTCACCCATGCCGCGGACGCAAGACGACTTCAAGTTCGCACCACTCCCACCGCTCCAAGCATAGGGGACGCGCCGGTCAGCGGCAACGGCACGGGGATCCGCCGTGGCGGCCTCCGCGCGGCGTCGAAACGACGGAGCGAGCCCCGCATCTGGGCTACACATGGTGTCGTGGCGAAATCAGGGCCGGAGCCGGACGCGGAGCGCCCGGGACGAGTCATGCCCATCGCGGCGAGGGCCGCGTCCATGGCGACGGCCGCCACTGTGATGCTCGCCGGCGCCGTGTTCTGCGACGCCCGCATGGGGCGCACGGGCTATCTGCCGCATGCGACCCCGTTCGACGTGATGCTCGGCCAGGCCGACACGCCGTTCCAGTACCGGTTGCTCGTTCCCAAGCTGACCTACTTCGTCGTGACGCTGGTTCCGTCGCTCATCTCCGAGACGCGGCTCTGCCTCGGTGTCGCGGAATGGCTCTTCTTCGTCGCCGCGTTCGCCTGCGTTCACCGGCTGCCGCGGCACCTCGCGCCGGGCTCGGTCGTCGCGCCGTCCCGCGTGGTGCTCGGGCTCCTTGCCGTTCCCTTCGCGTACCTGGTGCTGCCGCCCTTCCGTCCCTTCTACAACGCCTGCGACACCCCCTCGGTGTTCTTCCTGATCGCCTGCGTGCTCGCCCTCGTGGCGGAGCGGCGTGCGCTCTTCGCGGTTCTGTTCCTCGTCGGT
>CAYUAW010000936.1:0-1327 GCA_964442485.1 uncultured Polyangiaceae bacterium | reverse complement strand
CCCGATGCGTGCGCATCGCATGCCTCACCACGGTGCAGGGCGCCACGATCACCTCGTCTGCGCCCGATCGCGGCGTGGCACGACCCATGCTTCACCTTCCGGCATGATTCTCGTTTTCCTGGCTAGGCTGATCGATGAGTCCGTACTCGTACTGAGCGAGGCGTTCGCCAATCGGTGTCAGGCCGTGGTGCGAGCATCGCCGATGCTGTCGAGCGTGAAGGGCGCCGTTGAGGTGTGCGATCGCTTCGCGCGGTCGCGCCGCAGGCGCACGCTGTCGCTTTACCCGTACCCGTCGCGAGTCCTCGCGCTGCGTCAGGCTGCTTGCACCGCGCACGCGCACGTCACGTGAACCACAACAGATCAGGAGGCTCGAATGAACAGGTCGCTGAAAGGACGGAAGGTCGCCATCCTCGCTGCCCCCGGGGTCGAGCAATCCGAGCTCATCGTGCCGCGCGAAGCGCTCCTTCGTGAAGGCGCGACGGTCGACATCGTGTCGCTCAAGAGAGACTCGCTGCGCGCCTGGAACCACGACGACTGGGGAATGACGTTCGAGGTGGATCGACACATCGACCAGGCGAAGGAATCCGAGTACGACGCGCTGGTGCTTCCGGGCGGGGTGATGAACCCCGACACGCTACGGATGGACCACCGCGCCGTCGGCTTCGCCGACAGCTTCATGAGATCCGGCAAGCCGGTCGCCGCCATCTGCCACGGGCCCTGGCTCCTGGTCGAGGCCGACGCGGTTCGCGGACGCAACGTGACGTCGTATCCGTCGCTGCGCACGGATCTGTCGAACGCCAAGGCACATTGGACCGACGCGGAGGTCGTCGTCGACGGCAACCTGGTGACGAGCCGGGGACCGGACGACTTACCCGCGTTCTGCAATGCCCTCGTCGACGTCGTGTCGCGCAGCAAGACGCACGCGGCAGCGGAGTAGCTCCGCGACGCTCCACGCCTGCGCGATGCATCCGCGCGGCGTGTAGGGGAGCTCGGCGTCGAACACCTCGCTCACCTGGCCGACGCAGGCGTAGCCCAGGTGGGCTTCGAGCCCGGAGAGCGCCTGACGGAGACCGTCGACGCGACCCGGGCGCGCACGGACCCAGGCATCCACGAAGGGCCCGATGAGCCACGCCCAGACCGTGCCCTGATGATACGCGGCGTCACGTGCGCGCCGGTCGCCGAAGTACCGAGCCTTGTAGTCCGGATGCCCGGGCGCGAGCGAACGGAGGCCGACGGGCGTCACCAGGGTCGATTCGCACACGGAGAGGACGGAAGCAGACGTACGGACGCACTCGCAGGCGCACTGGCCCGCCCCCTTCGAGCAGCG
>CAYUAW010000935.1:0-1330 GCA_964442485.1 uncultured Polyangiaceae bacterium | reverse complement strand
ACCAGCTATCTCCCGGCTTGATTAGCCTTTCACTCCTATCCACACCTCATCGCCCACATTTTCAACTGTGGTGCGTTCGGTCCTCCAGGCGGTGTTACCCGCCCTTCAACCTGGACATGGATAGATCGCTCGGGTTTCGGGTCTACGCTGTGCGACTGATCGCCCTGTTAAGACTCGCTTTCGCTACGGCTCCACCTAATGGCTTAACCTTGCCACACAACGTAACTCACAGGCTCATGATGCAAAAGGTACGTGGTCACACGTTCGCTTGCGCGCATAGTGCTCCCACTGCTTGTAGGCACACGGTTTCAGGTACTCTTTCACTCCCCTAACCGGGGTTCTTTTCACCTTTCCCTCGCGGTACTCGTTCACTATCGGTCGATGAGTAGTATTTAGCCTTGGAAGATGGTCCTCCCAGATTCCCGCCGGATTGCTCGTGTCCTGCGGTACTCGGGTACTTCTAGAGAGAGGTCTTCATTTCGTTTACAGGGCTGTCACCTTCTATGGCCCTCCGTTCCAGGAGATTCGACTATGAAAACCTTTGATAACTCCCATATAAGAAGCCCCACGACCCCGACTGGATTGCTCCAATTGGTTTAGGCTGGTCCCCGTTCGCTCGCCACTACTAGGGGAATCGCTGACTTGCTTTCTTTTCCACCAGGTACTTAGATGTTTCAGTTCCCTGGGTTGGCTTCCACGTAGCTATGTATTCACTACGGGATGGCAGGTAATCCCTGCGCGGGTTTTCCCATTCGGAGATCTCCGGATCAACGCCTGCTAGCGGCTTCCCGGAGCTTATCGCAGCTGTCCACGTCCTTCTTCGCCTCTCATCGCCTAGGCATCCACCGTGCGCCCTTCGTAGCTTGACCGTACCCCTAAGGCACGCATCGAGCTGACGCCCGGAGCTCGACTTACGATGCTCTCCGATGCGTCACTCGCATTTGAAGCACTCGGCTCTCTCCGATGTGCTCCCGCATGCATTCTTGGACGCTCGATCTTTCAGAGCAGAACCCTGCGGGGTTCTGTTGAAAGTCGATGCACAGATTCAGTTGTCAACGAACAAGGAGGCTTTCGCCTCGGGGCGCGTGCCCCATAGCCCAAACCTTGCGATTTGGGCTGAATTTTTTGAGACGGCGATCCGCGAATCGGTCGTCCACACTTGGTGGAGCTGATCGGGATCGAACCGACGACCTCAGGCTTGCAAAGCCCGCGCTCTCCCAGCTGAGCTACAGCCCCGAAGAAACCACGGGGCCGGAAAACCCCGCCCACCTGGATAGTGGGCCAGGGCAGACTCGAACTGCCGACCTCACGCTTATCAGGCGTGTGCTCT
>CAYUAW010000934.1:0-1330 GCA_964442485.1 uncultured Polyangiaceae bacterium | reverse complement strand
CGTTCGCGTCGGCTCGATGTAGAGGAACCCGGCGGGATCCACAGGGGGATGAAAGCCGCGAAGATCGAGCGAGGGCACGGGGCCGTCGGCCCAGGCGGTCGCCGACGCCCCGAGCGAGAAACAGCAAGCAAGAAGCGACGGCCCGAGGCGCATGTGGGGGGAGAGTAACGGGAATCGCCGGAAGACTCGATCCTTTCGACGGTCTGGTTTGTCGCTCGCGAGGAAAATGTGGTCAAGTCGACCTCGTGGACGCGATTCGAGTTCGTGGCGGAAAATCACTGCAAGGGCGCATCCGGGTCGGAGGCGCGAAGAACGCCGCGCTGCCCATCCTGTGCGCGACGCTCCTCTCGGACGGCGCGAGCCGCCTGCGCAATGTCCCGGGGCTGCGCGACATCGACACCACCGCCGCCTTGCTGCGATTCCTCGGTCGCGACGTGAAGGTCGACATCCCGGAGGTCCGGCTCGCAGAAGCCTCCGGCCCCGCGCGTCCCGAGGCTCCCTACGAGCTCGTCCGGCAGATGCGCGCCAGCATTCTCGTCCTCGGGCCACTGGTCGCGCGCTACGGCAAGGCGAAGGTCTCGCTCCCCGGCGGCTGCGCCATCGGCGCGCGCCCCGTCGATCAGCACCTGAAGGGGCTCGAGGCCCTCGGCGCGAAGATCCACGTCGAGCACGGCTACGTCGTCGCGGAAGCGTCGCGCCTGCGCGGCGCCGAGGTCGTCTTCGACGTGCAGACCGTCACCGGCACCGAGAACCTGATGATGGCCGCCGCGCTCGCGAAGGGCCGCACGACCCTCGTCAACGCCGCGCGCGAGCCGGAAGTAGAGGAGCTCGGCCGCGTCCTGAACAAGATGGGCGCGCGCGTGGAGGGCGCCGGTACGTCCACCATCCGCATCGAGGGCCGCGACACCCTCGACCCCTTCGACCACGCCATCATCGCCGACCGCATCGAGGCAGGGACGTTCCTCGCCGCCGTCGGCGCGACGGGCGGCACCGTCACCCTGGAGGACGTCCCCACGGAGGACCTCGAGCCCGTCATCGTCAAGCTCCGCAGCGCGGGCGTCGACATCGAGCGCGACGGCAACGGCTGCGTCGTCTCGCGGCACGCGCCGCTCCGCGCCGTCGACGCCACCACCGCGCCGCACCCCGGCTTCCCGACGGACATGCAGGCGCAGCTCATGGCGCTCCTCACGCTCGCCGGCGGCACCAGCGTCCTCACCGAGACAATCTTCGAAAATCGCTTCATGCACGTCCCCGAGCTCATCCGCATGGGCGCCGACATCGAGATCCGCAACAACGCCGCCATCGTGCGCGGCGTGAAGTCGCTCGAAGG
>CAYUAW010000933.1:0-1331 GCA_964442485.1 uncultured Polyangiaceae bacterium | reverse complement strand
TCGCAGAGCACCGTGCAGATCTTCTCGCCGGACTGGTCCTTGGCGCAGATCTGGTTCGGCAGGCCGAGACAGTCGGCGTCCGTGTTGCACGTGTCGCAGAACTCGCGGTGCCGGCAGGTGTTCACCACCAGCGTTGCAGGGCCGCAGGCGTAGTGCTTTCCGTCGCCGATGTCGCTCGCCGGAATGCACGAAGGGTCCTTCGCGCCCGTGAGGTTGCAGACGTCCTCGCAGGGGGGCGCGTCCACGCGATCGGTCGCGCAGAAGAACCCCGACGGGCAGTCGTCGTCGGTGCCGCAGTAGCGCTGCGTGCAATAGGCATCGACGTCGCCCGGCCCGCGCCCGATGCACACGAAGTTATTTTCGGCATCGCAGCCAGCGCTCGCGCCGCCGTCGGTGCCGGCGATGTTCGGGCACGACGCGCCGAACTGGCCGGGGCCATGCGGGAACGAATCGCCTTCACAGATGTGAACGGAGTCGCCCTCGGTGTCCTTGGCGTTTCCGGTGCAGCTCCCCACACCGCTGCACTGCGCGTGAACGTCGCACGTGAGGGCGCACGCCTTCGAGATGCAGCGGAATCCGTATTCGAGCTTGCAGTCCGTGCTCGCCTTGCAGGGGGCGCCGGTGGTGCCCGACTGCGGCTTCGGCTCGCCGACGCAGAAGGTCCCCTTCGTGCCATGGTCGGTGACGGCGGCGTGGCAGTTTTCACCGGAGGGGCAGTCTGCGGTGGTCGAGCAGGCAAGCCGGCACGAGTTCTGGAAACACTTCGCGCCTTTCGCGCACGCCGAATCCTTGCATTCGGTCTGACACTCGCCGTTGATTTTTATGCCGTCACAGGTAGAGCCGCAGCCCGCGAACCCCACCAGCCCGGTGATCGCAGTAACCCCGAGCGACACAAGCCAGCGGCCAAGCGCGCGCGATCGCGACATCGGGCCCGAGAATGGGTCTTGCACGCCGGGAGGGTCACACGACAGACGGGCGTTGGGGAAGAGGATCTCGAAGGCCCGCGATTGACGCCTTCCGCGGGCGAGCTAGTCTCCTGCGCGTGATGGGTTCCACGGCTAACCTGGTTTCCGTCGCGGCGGCGTCCGCGCTCGCGCTCGCGTGCGGCTCTTCCGACAAGACCGTGCCCTTCGACGACGGTCAGGGCCAGGTAGCGGCCGCCGAGCTCGGCCCGGTGCGCGTCGCTTACCCCGCGGCACCGTACGGCTCGCGCGCGGGTGCGACCATCGAGAACTTCGAGTTCCTCGGCTGGAAAGCGCCGCAGGACTCCGCCTACGACACGACGAAGCTCGAGCCCGTGAGTCTCGGTCAGTTCTACGATCCGAACGGCG
>CAYUAW010000932.1:0-1336 GCA_964442485.1 uncultured Polyangiaceae bacterium | reverse complement strand
CGGGCGGGGCGAAACACGGAGTCGACCCAGGCGAGCTCTGAGACAATGTATCTTGTCGTCATGGCAACGTTCGCGCGCGTGGGCATCGTGTTCGCGGGGGGGCCGGCACCTGCGGCGAACGCCGTGATAGCGGTGGCGGCCAGCTCATTCCGCCGCCGCGGCATCGAGGTGGTGGGAATCCTCCACGGATATGGCGCCCTCGAGCGCGACCGGCCCCGCGAGCTCCGCGCGGGGGAGCACTATCGCGTCATAGAGGATCGGGATCTGTGGGGTCTTCGCAACTCGCGCGGCATCCTGATCGGAACGGGGCGCAGCAATCCCGGGCGTGCGATCCGCGCCGTGGAGGATCTGGACGACCCCGAGAAGTCACGTTCCCTGCGGAACGTCTACGAGTCCCTGGTCGAGCTCGGTATCGACGCGCTGGTCTCGATCGGCGGCGACGGCACGCTGAAGACCGCAAATTTCCTGTACGAGCTCGGGCGGCGCCGACCGGACGGCGAGAAGCGGGTCCGCATCGCACACGTCCCGAAGACGATCGACAACGATTATCGCGGCATCGATTTCACCTTCGGCTTCTTCACGGCCGTCGGCGTCATCGCGGAGGAGCTCTCGAATCTCCGGGCCGACGCGCTCGCGACGAATGCCTACTTCATCGCCGAGACGATGGGGCGGAGCGCGGGATGGATCGCGTACGCCACCGCCATCGCAGGGGAGGCGCACCTGGTCGTCGGCGTGGAGGACGTCGTCGGCGAGCTCGCGCGAACGGAGACGTTGCGCGACGCCGTCACGGGCGCCGAGCGCACGGAGACGCGGCTCGACGTGGACGCGCTCGTCGAGCGCATCGTCGACCTGATCCTCACCCGCGAAGGTCGGAAGAAGCGCTACGGCACGGTCGTCCTGGCGGAGGGGCTCGCAGAGATGCTCCCTGAGAAGCAGCTCGCCGCGCTTCGCGACGAGAGCGGCTACGTGCCGCTCAGCCGTCTCGATCTCGCCAAGCTCGTGGCGGCGCGCGTGTCGGAGCGCTACCGCGTGCGTACGTCGCGCACGAAGAAGGTCACCGGCGTGCAGCTCGGTTACGAGTCACGCAGCGCGCCGCCGCACGCGTTCGACGTCATCCTGGGGAGCCAGCTCGGCCTCGGGGCGTACCGCGCGCTCGCCGAGGAAGGGCTGGACGGTCACATGGTGAGCGTCACCGGCCAGCTGGAGCTCCGGTACGTGCCTTTCTCGGAGCTGGTCGACCCAGGTACCCTCGTCACCCATGTCCGCTACGTAGACCGCAAGAGCGATTTTCACCGCCTCGCCGAGGAGCTCGGGACGCGGATCGAACGGAAATAGT
>CAYUAW010000931.1:0-1338 GCA_964442485.1 uncultured Polyangiaceae bacterium | reverse complement strand
TGGCACGAGCTGTCCATGTCGCGCGTGTTCGAACCGGCATTGCCGGACTGCCCGACGTTCAGGAACGAGCTCCCGGCGTTGCCGCTGCCGAACGCGCCGGACGCTGCTCCTGCGCCCGGTACCGCGCCGGAGCTTGCTCCACCGCCGCCCGTCGTGCCGAGAAAGCCACCCGCCCCGGGGCCAACACCCACGCCGGGGCCAGTCTTGGCTGAACAGGCGACGATGCGCCAGGAGCAGAGGCCGACCAGGATGAAGGCCACACAATTCTTGGAAGTGACCATGGCGCGCGGCTCCTATTTCGCTTCTGAGCGACGAAGATCCAATACCACAAGGAAACATCCCACGTGGTGTACCGAATGCGTCATCGCGCACGGCACACACTCTGGCGTGCGCGGGAACGAGCTCGTGACCGCTGGCCGTCAATTATCCAGCGACACGAGCGCAATGCAGAGACAGCGTCCGGAATGCAGCCTGCTCGGACTCCAGCCGCCTGAGCCTCCGACCGCACGCCGGGCGACTACATGGTGCGATGCGTCTATCAGGAGCGCGTAGGGCTGCATTGATGCTCTGCGCGATCGTGTCAGCGGGCTGTTCGAGCTCGTCGGCCAGCTCGCGCCAACCTTTAGACAATGGCGGCTCGCCGAGCTCCGGCTCGGGCGCAGGCGCTGCGGGCGGCTCGAGCGGAATCCTCGGCGTAGATGGTCCCACCGGCTCGTGTGGCGGGCGCGGAACGAGCAAGGCGTGCTCGATGCTTCCCCCCGGGTGCGGCGACGGGAAGCTCAATCAATCGAGTGAACAGTGCGACGACGGCAACGCCCTGCCCGGCGACGGCTGCTCGGGGCTCTGCCAGCTCGAACCCCGCTGGCAGTGTCCGACGCCGGGAAGCCCGTGCGTCTCCACCATCGTCTGCGGCGACGGCAACGTCGGGCCCGGCGAAGCTTGCGACGACGGCAACGCGGCGAACGGCGACGGCTGCTCCGCGACCTGCACGCTGGTCGAACCCGGCTACGTCTGCAAGAAGCCGGGGCAAGCGTGCACCCGCGTCCACGTGTGCGGCGACGGCGTGACGGACCCGGCGGAGGGCTGCGACGATCACAACCTGACCGCCGGCGACGGCTGCGACTCGAAATGCAGGGTGGAGCTCGGGTTCAAGTGCAGCGGTTCGCCGAGCACTTGCTCGCCAACGATCTGCGGCGACGGAAAGGTGGAGGGCGCGGAGAGCTGCGACGACGGCAACCGACTGCCCTTCGACGGCTGCTCGGAGGACTGCCGCGCCGAGCCGGCTTGCGGCAAGTCCGGCGGAGAATGCACCTCGCGATGCGGCGACGGCATCGTCCT
>CAYUAW010000930.1:0-1338 GCA_964442485.1 uncultured Polyangiaceae bacterium | reverse complement strand
GGGGCGCCGGGCTGGTCCTGGCAGGCGTTGTGATAGAGGAAGCCGCCCGGGCCGTACGGAGTGCCGGCAACGGTCGGGCTCCCCGGCGAGAGATATTCTGCGGACGGGCTGAACGGGCCCCAGGGGAAATCCGCGAACCGCACTCGCAGCGGGCCGCGCGTGCTCTGTTCATCCGGACCATTCGGATCGAGGAGCAACTGGTCCGGTACGTCACCGCCGTAGAGCATGATCCACTTGTTCACCGGCGGGCCGAGCCAGCTGATCGTGTACTGGTTCACGATGTCGACCGGCTCTGAGGGGCTCCCGTTGCGCTTTCCGTCCATGGAGATGGCCACGGCCTCGCGCTGCGCGGCGGACCAGCGCGGCTCGCCGCTCGCCGGGTCGACGCCGGCGAAGAACTGCGGCGTGAAGGGCAGCGTCCCCTGCCCCGTCACCGGCAGCGGCAGCGTGTGCTTCAGAAGATAGAGCTGCGTCTGACGACCGTGCTCACCGCTGAAGCCCGGCCGTCCCCATATCAAGAGCGCTCCAGTTCCCGGCGAGAAGTCGTGGTCGCTGCGCGTTGCGCCGAGACGGGTCACCGTCCGCGCGAGGGCGTAGTGGAACTTCTTGCTGGCGAACGTGTAGACGCTGTCGAAGACGGCAGGGTCGCCGTCGCGCTGCATGGCGATCTCCGTGTTGCGCGCGATCGCGAACGGCTTGCTGCTGTCGGTGCCGTCGTACTGCGAGCACGTCAGATCCACGCAGAAGCCGTCCGCCGGGGCCACGCACAGCCCGAGCGAGCAGCCCTGTCCGGTCGTCACGTCGCACGGCATCGTGGTGGCGCCGAGGGCCGGCGTGCATACCCCGACGTCGGTGACGCAGGTCAACCCCGCGGCGGCGTCACAACCCTGGCCGCCGTCGGAGCCGTGCGCGCAGCTGGTGAATTCCTGATGCCCGAACATCGCGAAGGCGTGACTGCCGTCGCTCCACGCGGTGACCGGCGTGCGCGCGAGGCCCATCGGCAGCGGCGCCCCGCCGCGGTTCACGGTGATCGTGGCATATTGCGTGGGGGCGTTCGGCGCCGCCACGAACGCGAGCGCCGGGACCCCCGCCGGCGGCAGGAGAGGCAACGTGGCCAGGGAGTCGTCTTGCAGAGGGGCGTGGTTGTCGCAGTAGAAGCGGGCGTTCGTCATGCTATCGCCGAACAGCATCGTCTGCGTGCCACGGTGCACGAAGCTCCACCCGAGATCCGTACCGTAGGGCGCGGGCCCAGGCGGCGTCGCGGACGCCGGACCAACGAGCGCACCGACGAGCTCCGGCGCGAACAGATGCGGAACGCGAACCGAGTCGTCGGGGTTG
>CAYUAW010000929.1:0-1339 GCA_964442485.1 uncultured Polyangiaceae bacterium | reverse complement strand
CCGGCGCTGACGTATCCCCGCAGAAGATGGAGCGGTTTCGACCAGTTACGCGAGGGGATCGAAGTGCGCGCATGAAACTGATTCTCTTCGGGTTGCAACACCAACGAAGGGACCGATCATGCGCGCGCTCCAGAGCTTACAGGAGAGGCTGGGAATTAGCCTCGATTTCATGCACGCGAAGCGCACGGCGGCGTTCTGGCGAGCCGTCGAAGGCCTGCTGGTCGGGCAACGTCTTTGGCTGACCGCGCTCGGCCGAAGTTTGCCGGGAACGTGCTCAGACAAGCATCGTATCAAGGCCGTTGACCGACTCTTGGGCAGCGCCGCCATCCAGACGGCGATGCTGGAGCTCTACGGAGCGCTCGCGAAGCTACTGCTCCGCCGCATTCAGCGCCCAGTGATCTTGGTCGACTGGACGGGCGCCGATCCTGGATTCGGTGTGCTGAGTGCGACACTGTGCTTCCGAGGACGTGCGCTCGTCCTCTTCTCGCGCACTTTTCCAAAGAATCGAAAAAGCAGCCCGCGTGCAGAACGTGAATTCTTGGACGACTTGGTTCGGGTTATTCCCGAAAGCAGCAAGCCCATCATCGTGACTGACGCTGGTTTCCTCTTCACGTGGTTCGACGCCGTTCGAGCGTGCGGGTGGGACTATATCGGCCGATTGCGCGGAAACTCCTTATGCCTCCACCTCGAGCAGCAATGGATGCTGCTACCCGATGTGCATACTCTTGCGCGACGCAAACCCCGCGATCTCGGAGCCGTGGTCGTCGGACGGACGCTCTTCCGCGAGGATAGAATCGTCCTATCCGCGATACCCAAGCTCAAAGGACGAAAGAAGCTTGGTCGCAACGGGCTTCCTCGACGGAGCACCGCGGATCGCCAACGGCGCTCTGCAGCACGTGAGCCGTGGGTACTCGTCACTTCGCTCTCAGACCCCGCGCGTGTTGTCGTCGACGCTTACCGCATGCGCATGCAGATCGAAGAGACATTTCGTGACCTCAAGAGCCATCGCTACGGCTGGTCGGCCGAAGACATTCGCAGTAAGAACGCGAAGCGCGTTGACGTCCTCCTCCTGGTCGGTGCGTTTGCCGCCGTGGTCATGCACATCATCGGTCTCGCCGCAGGGGCGAGCAATCTGCACCATGGCTTTCAAGCAAACACTCTTCGCTCCCGACCCGTCTTCTCGACGTTCTTCCTCGCCAAGCTCACGATCGCTCGCGGCTACGATGCGCTCTTTTCATTCGCCCTCCTACGCGCCGCCACCCGAAAACTAAAGATACTCGTCGCCGCCGCGTCGCTCCATGCCCCGGCAAACCCCTCCTAAATGCGGGGATCCTTCAGC
>CAYUAW010000928.1:0-1352 GCA_964442485.1 uncultured Polyangiaceae bacterium | reverse complement strand
TCGGCGAACTGCTCCCCCCGCCGCCTTCGGCGCGCTCGCTCCGCTCGCGTAGTTCGGCATCTTTGATGCCTCGGGGACGACGTCGGCGTCGATGGCCGTCTGCTGACTAGGAGCCGAGACACCCGATGGACGTTCGCCATCGCAGTGCGCTCGGAAGAGTGCACTGCGATGGGATTTCGAACGAAAGGCCCGGTTTACTTCCGGGTGGCGGGATACGCGGTGCGGACGGCGCCGCAGGCCTTGTTGATGGCAGCGACCTTCGCCGCCCCATCGGGCATGGCCAGCAGCGCACCGAGATCTCCCACGCCGGCGGGGGCGGGCGCGAGCGTGAACGTCGCCGAGACGATCTGCTGGTTCTGCGTGACCTGGTCGTAGGAGTCGTACTGCGCAGCGGTGCACGCTCCGGCTGGAACGCACGAGTTGGCGCTCGTACCCGAGCAGACCTCGCAACCCTGGACCCGCGCCTCGGTCTTGGCGTGACCGCTGTCCGGGCCAGTGAGGACACCGGTCAGCGTGCACTGGTTGCTGATCGCTTGCCCCGCGACCTTCGGGTCGACCTTGAACGTGCTCTGCAGGCGCGCGGCCGCGTGCCACGAGTAGGCGCGGAACGGGACGGAGTTCGTCGCGAAGCCCGGGATCTCCGCGTATCCGTAGGTCGCATGCGGGGTCGCGATGCGCGGACATACGGACGGCTCGGTGTAGTCGTACGGAGGCGGATTCGTCGCGGTGGTCAGGATACCGCCGCGGGGGACCGCGAAGGTGGTGAAGCCGAGATGGCCGAGGCCGTCAGGGTTGTTCAGCCACTGCGCGCCGTTGGTGATCGTGAAGGGCTGGCCGCCAGGGCACGTGCACGTGCTGCCGACGGTGTGAGTCGGACCGACGCACTCGGCGCACGCGGGCCAGGCGCCGCTGTTGTCGTCGAGCTTGATGCCCGTCACGGCGAAGATGGGCGGCTCCGTGTAGGCGCCGCCCGGCACCACGCCGGCGAGGGGTACGGTGATGGTTGGATAGCTCGCCACCATCGCGGGCTGACCGAACACCGGCGTCGGCTGGTACTGCGAGTGCGCGAAGGCGAACGCGGTGTCACAGAGATCCGGCGTGCTGCCGCCGCACGCGACCGTCTGCGACGTGACGGTACCCTTTGCCGCGTCGACGGTGTTGTAGCGAAGGGCCCAGGCGATGCTCGGCAGCCCACCGGGCGGAGAGCCCTCGATCGTCTGCACGCCGAGGACGCTGATGCCCGGGTACGACACGACGGTGTTCGCGACGACGGCGTAGGTGCCGCCCATGTTGCACGCACACTGAGGCCCGCTGGTGGTCTGGATCTTCGTGAGCGGCGCGGCGCAGGTGCA
>CAYUAW010000927.1:0-1354 GCA_964442485.1 uncultured Polyangiaceae bacterium | reverse complement strand
AAAGCAGACGGGTGGATCTCGTACGGCCACGGAATCAAAAGGAGATTCAGCTTCAGATCGGTGTCGTCCGCGGACGAATTCTCGAACTTGCCACGGCCACGGGAGGAGCGGCGAGGTTGTGCCGGCCGTCGCCAGGTGACACCAACCTCGCCGCGGACCGCGGCGAGATACAACGAAATGGAACGCAGCGTGACTCCGACCTGAGGCGTGTGCTTCTTCGGCAGAACGCGCACCTTCATTGCGTCGAAGCACGACAGCGTCCCGACTTCGCACAGGCGATCAAGTCCCTGACGAGCCTGCGTATTCGGGAGAAGGCGGCCTTCGCTAGCGGGGTCGGCCTTCCCATGTGGCCAGCTGAGCCTGAACCCATCGGGTGGCAATCCGAAGCCGAGTCCCATCTCGTCTGCCAGGCCGTGAAGGCGAACGAGCATTTTGCGAATCCTCGGATGGCCCCTTACATGGTTCGCGTCGAGTCCGTGCGGCAAGGCAAAGAACAGATCATCGCCGTAGGACGCCAGCCACGCCGGCAGCTCGGCCTCCCCGATGCAACACGTGCCGGCCAATTTCACGTCGCGGATCGCTTCGATCCATGTGCGCACGCGCTCGAGAAGCGCTGGGCGAGAGTCGTCTCGTTCCCGGTGCTCTGGCGCGATCCGGTACAGGCCCGACTCCCGGAGGATGGAGGACGTTAGGGCAAAGACGTTCGGTGGCCACGCACAGATTCGCGCCCACCAAGGTCGGAACATCTCCCGGTCCTGGCACGCCTCTTCCGTCAGTTCGTGACCAGACTCCGCCGTGACGTGTTTCAGCAGCCCGCCGACCGTCGAACGTGAACTTCCCATATCTCCTCTGACCTCGGCGCCCTGCATCCGATTTTCGGCGGGGCGTGGGGGCGGAAGACGGACGCTATTTCCTGACTCCCACGCAGGCAATGGTCATGAGTTCGTGGTAGCCGCCGCCGCGTGCGAGCGGCCCATGGACGGGATTGCGCCGGCTCATGGCGGTGAGAGCCGGCACGCGCGGCTCTCAAACGCGGCGTCCCGTCAGATCCTGACGAGTGTCGCCGAAGGATCCAGCCGACGGAGATCATCCGGATCGCTCGTCACGATTGCCTGTGATGCGCGCCTCGCGCAGATGACCACGTGCGCGTCAGCGATGTCCCTGGTGCCGCTTGCGGCAAGCAGCACCCCCACGCTCGTCGCGTCCACTCCGTCGAGGGAGCGCAGGTCCGTCGTGGGCTGGCGGATGAGTCGCGCGAGCCTCACCTGCGTGCGCGGACGCCGCATCGCCTGGGCGAGCGCGGTTGCGGGGACCGTGACTCTTGCCCCGAGTTCCCTGGCTCGCGCGAGCAGGA
>CAYUAW010000926.1:0-1358 GCA_964442485.1 uncultured Polyangiaceae bacterium | reverse complement strand
GCTCTTCGTCGATACGCTGCCGTGAGCGAAGCCCATGGTTGGGCGTCGCACGACATGAATAGCTACCCGACCGCTTTCTCTTCGACGTCACGCACAAGCCGAGCGGCAAGCGCTTCAGCAGGGACGAGGTCGGGCTCTTCACCGTGAAGGACGGCAAGATCGTGAAGGAGGAATTCTTCTACACGGGAAGTTGAGGCAAAAGAAGGGGACGTCGGCGCGCAGCAGCGGCGAGGTCCGGTCGCGCCGCGACGCACCGTCGAGTAACCTCCCTCGCATGAGATTGGGTCGTTTCCGGGTCCTCGCCGCCGTGCCGGCGGTGCTCGTGGTCTCACTCCTGGCGCTCGTCATCGCGGGCGCCACCTACGGCCCCAATACCGACATCCCCAAGGGAAACCAGGGGCGACACGTTGTCGTGAACGGCATCCCGCTGCGGGTGGTGCAGAGCGGCGAGGGGCGCGACGTGCTCCTGATCCATGGGTCTCCGGGCTGCATCGAGGACTGGGAACCGGTGGCGAGCGCTCTGTCGGGAGCCTTTCGCGTCACGCGCTACGACCGGCCGGGCCACGGCTATAGCGGCGACGACGGCGAGTATTCCTTCGAACACAACGCGAGCACGGCGCTCGCGCTGATTCACGCCCTCGGCCTCACGAAGGTGATCGTGGTGGGGCACTCGTACGGCGGCACCACCGCGCTCGCCGTGGCGCTCCAGAACTCACTGGCGGTCGCCGCCTACGTCGTGGTCGACAGCTCTACGTACGAGCCTTCGCGCAAGGCGGACATGGGCATGCGGCTACTCGAGGTGCCACTTCTCGGCTACGGCTTCGCCACCATGGTGGGGCCTGTCCTGGCGCCTGCGAGGATCCAGAAGGGCATCGTCGAGCAGTTTCGAGGCGTGCCGCCGCCGGGATTCGTGGCACTTCGCACCCGGATCTGGTCGACCCCGAAGGTGGCGCACGCCACTGCCCTCGAGACGGTTGGCGCTGCGGCTGACCTCCGGGCGCTCGCGCCCCACTACCCGAGCATCCAGAGCCCCGTCTACATAGTGGCGGAGGCCGACAGCGAGTTTCGTCGTTCGGTCGCGGAGCGACTGCATCGCGACATCACGGGGTCGGTTCTCCACCTCGTGCCAGACACAGGGCACTTCATCCAGTTCGAGAAGCCCGCGGCCGTCGTCGAGGCCGTGCGCGAGGCGGCAGCTCGATGAGGCCGACGGCACTCCACGCCGGAACCAGCTAGAATACGCACCCGCTCGATGCTCTCTCTCCGCGTCCTCGTTCTTGCCGTCGTCGCAACCCTTCCGGCCACGGGGGGCTGCGTGGCCGATCACAGCGTGCTCGGCGAGCAACCGTCGAGAGACG
>CAYUAW010000925.1:0-1359 GCA_964442485.1 uncultured Polyangiaceae bacterium | reverse complement strand
TCGAGGTGGACCGCGCCACGGCACTCCAGTCGAAGGCCGTGTTCACGAGCGCGGGTCGGCTCTACCTGCAGTGGCAGGCTCTCCTCCGTCAGATCGAGCGCCAGAGCCCGGACTACGCGGGCCGCCCCGCGATCGTGCAGTAGGGCCGGGGAGAATCCGGCACGCGCCGGTCACACGCAGCGGCCTCGCCGTTCCCGGTGAGCCTCGACGCAGCAACTCGCCCTCCGCGTGCACACACTTCGCAACACCGACCGACCAACTGGTCGACGGCTCCTCGCGCGCAGCGAGAGCACACTCCTCGCACTGGTGCGCGGCGCAAATCTGCGACAAATGTGAGCAGCTCTTCACGAGGTTCGTGAAGTTGCTCGCTGTTGTCACGTGCGCGACGACCGCTGACAGGTTTGCGCGATCGTCTGTTCGTACATTGCGCATCGTTCACCGAGCACGTCTTCGCGCTGCGACGAGCGACGCTGCGAGCAACTTGCAGCAATTGAACGTCGTCCGGGATCTCTGCGCGCCGCTGCAGCAACGTGTGTCGCTTTGCCGCACTTCGACCAAAGCGTCTCGAATCGAGGACGATAACTTTGAGTGCTCGAAAAATATGAACCGTTCAGCTCATCGCGCGAACCGACTGTCTCGTCACTCGCGAGTCGAAATGATGTGTGGACACGTTCGTTCGCCACGCTATATGTGCGTTGGTTCGTGCGGCCTGATGTCGACTGAGTGCGAGCGCATGCTCGCATTCGCTCGAATTTCGTTCGCGCGAATCGTGCACTCTTAACGATGCATCGAGGCGACGACCTCAGGAGACAAACCATGAAATCGAGGACCTACACTCTCATCGTGAGCGGAGCTCTCGGAACGTCGGCTCTCGCATTCGGCGCGTGCAGCTCCGGAAGTGCGCCGGATTCGAGCACCACCGACCAGGTCGCGAGCGCGCTCGACCCGATCACGCCCTTCGAATGCCGTCGCCTCGTCTACGAATGCGTGAACACCTCCTGCCAGAGCGAGATCAAGGACCTGCTGTCGTCCTTCCCGTTCTCGCCGCAGGCCTTCCGCGCGATCGTCGGGCTCCAGCAGTGTGCGCAGAGCAAGTGCAGCAGCGCGTGCAGCGGCGGTCTCGGCGGCGCGACGGGCGCAGGCGGCGCGGCGGGCGCGGGTGGCGTCGCAACGGGCGGCGCGACATCGACGGGCGGCTCCGCTGCAACCGGCGGCGCGACGTCGACCGGTGGCTCGGTCTCGACCGGCGGGTCCACTGCCAGCGGCGGCTCCGTTGCGACCGGCGGCGTGACGTCGACGGGGGGCTCCGTCTCGACCGGCGGCTCCGTCTCGACCGGCGGCTCCGTCTCGACCGGCGGC
>CAYUAW010000924.1:0-1376 GCA_964442485.1 uncultured Polyangiaceae bacterium | reverse complement strand
GGAAGGAGCGAGCTGCCGTCCGCTTCGCAGTACTCGTCGGCATCCGGGTATCGTCGGCGGCACTGGGGGCAAGTCGCCATTCGCTGACCGGCCCTCAGTACCTCGGGGCCAGCCGAGCCGCCACATCGTGTTTATTGCCACGCACTGGAATTGGCCTCCGAGGTGGGCACTTCTGGCCACAGCCCTCTCCGTGGAACGGCGCGAACCGATCGCTTTCGCGAGAAAGGCCTGCTACCGGTCGTGCGTCGTCGCGCGCCCGGAGGAACATCAGAATGAGAATAGTCCTGGCTCACGTGGTCCCGTTCTTCGTCGCCGTTTCCGTCCTCGGATGCGAGGACAAGAAGCCTGCGCCGGCTGCCGAGACCGCCACGGCACCGAAGCCTCCGCCGCCCGCGCCCACGCCGGAAAAGCCCCCCGAGCCGCCGAAGAGCACGCGACCCGAGAAGATCGAAACGGAGCTGACGGCCGACCGACGGAGCAAGGCCGAGTCCGCCGTCCCCGAAGCGAAGGGCTTCCTCGTGGTGCAGGGCCTCGAAGAAAAGCTCAAGGCGAACAAGACACTGAAGGAGAAGGCCGCAGGCGTGACGGCGTTCGACAAGCTGGCAAAAGGGAAATGGATCCTCTTCACGGGCCCCATCTCGAATCCAACGGACTCGGGGTTCGAGATGGGCGTGACCTACACGCCGCAGATCAAGGGCGACATGCTCGGGATGAGCCGGCAGTGGTTTCCCGTCTCGTTCTCCGACGTGAAGGGCTACGAAGCGTCGAAGTTCAAGGCCGGCCAGATGGTGGTCGTCCTCGCCAAGTACGACGGAAAAGAGAAAGCCTCCCCGGGAAACGAGCTCGTCGCGACGGGGAACTGGTAGCGCCCGGGTTTACTAGCAGGGGGGCCTTAGCCCCCCGCAGCTTCGCCTTCGGCGAACTGCTCCCCCCGCCGCCTTCGGCGCGCTCGCTTCGCTCGCGTCGAGCCGCATCTTTGATGCCTCGGGACGGCGTTCCGCCGATGGACGGCTACCAAGAGCCCGACAGGCGCCTGGTGTGCCGAGTCTGTGATTCGGCACCCTACCCCTTGTCGAGCCCGGGGTTCATGATCGACGCGGGCGGCTCGCTCGCGTTGATCGCGTAGGCGAGGCGGCGGATGCGCTTCTCCGGGGCTCCGAACTCCTCGCGGTAGTCGTCCATGCTGAGCCGGATGACGTGCTCCGCCTCCGCACGGTCGTACACCTCCGGAATTCGCACGACGGCGTGCGTCGAGCCGGGGACCTGCTTGTAAGTGAGGAAGTAGTGCTTCACCCGATCGAGCAGGGCCGTCGGGCAATCCGCGATGTCCTCGATCTTCCCGTAAGCGATGTCCTCGTGCAGGACGGCGATGATCT
>CAYUAW010000923.1:0-1383 GCA_964442485.1 uncultured Polyangiaceae bacterium | reverse complement strand
CACACTGAGGCCCGCTGGTGGTCTGGATCTTCGTGAGCGGCGCGGCGCAGGTGCAATCGTACGAGCCGGGCGTGTTCGTGCAGGTGCCGGCGGTGCACGGGTTCGGCCCGCCGGTGCACTCGTCGATGTCCGTGCACGCGGTGCCGGCGGTCTTCTGCGAGTAGCCGGTGGCGCAGGTGCAGGTGAAGTCGTTCTTCTTCGAGCCGTCCGGCGTCGGATCGTGGCACGCTGTGCCGAAGGCGCCGCACGGATTCGTCGCGCAGTCGTCGGTGTTCGCGACGCAGACGCCGCCCACGACCAGATCTGCCGGCACGACCGGCGTGCACGTGCAGAGCCGGTTGGCGGAGCAAGCGGCGCCCGTCGTGCAAGGCGTGCAAGCCGTGGAGCGCGCTCCGCAGGCGTTCCCGCTGGAGACGCACTTGCCCGCAGCGCTGCACTTGCCGCCGGCGTCACAGCTGGTGAGGCCGATCGCACAGGCGCCGTTCAAATTGGCGGGCTGCGCCTTGCACGCGCCGGCGGCGCAGACGCCCGTGTTGCAGGCGTCGGTCAGGCTCGAGCAATCGAGGGGCGTGCTGAGACAGATGCCGCCGGAGCAGACGTCCGTCGTGCAGGGGTTGTTGTCGTTGCAGCCGGCCTTTGCACCGTCGGCGTTGGTGTGCTGACAGCCGAGCGTGGAGCTGCAGGTGTCCGTCGTGCAGACGTTGTTGTCGTCGCACGGGTTGCCGGCGGCCGCGAGATTGACGGGCGTGTGCGTGCAGCCCGTCGCCGGGTCGCAAGCATCCACCGTGCATTGATCCGTGTCCGCGCAGTCGAGGGCGTTGCCCTTCGTGCACGCGCCGTTGAAGCACGTGGGTGCCTTCGTGCACATGTCCCCCGGGCACTTCGGATCCACGGTGCCGTCGAGCTGGCTGCCGTAGACGCAGGTGTCGCCGTTCTGACAGACCGTGCCGTCGAGCTTCTGGCACGCGCCGGGCGAGTCGCACGCGACCTTGCAGCAGGCGCCACCGACGCAGTTGCCGGAGCCGCACTCCGTACCCTTCGTGCAGGACTGGAGATTGTCCTTCAGACACTTCCCGGCGACGTTCGTCGTGCCGGTCGGGCAGCCTGCGTCGACGTTGCCACCGTCGGGGTTCGCGGCGCCGCCGCTCGACGCGTCGGACGTGCCCATCCCGCCCGCCTTCCCGGAGTCGGCGCTCGTGCCGCCCGTCGCCGCATCGGCGCCCGATGTGGCGCCCATGCTCATCGCGCCGCTGCCACCCTGCGAGTTGCCTCCGCCGGTGTTCCTGGCGCCGCCGGCCGTCGACGACGCGCCGCCGCTGTTCGCGCCGCCCGCGGAGAACCCGGCATCCGGTCCGCCATTTTTATGGCCGCCATCGGGGTTCG
>CAYUAW010000922.1:0-1387 GCA_964442485.1 uncultured Polyangiaceae bacterium | reverse complement strand
GAGGTGATCGTGGCGCCCTGCACCGTGGTGAGGCATGCGATGCGCACGCATCGGGGATCGCGAGCCACGTGGCAAAGCGTTCGGCCGGTCGCCCATTTCAGTGGACGCGGCTCACATCGTCCTGGCGGTCAGGTACTCCGGCTTGCGCGCGGTCGTGTCGAAGAAGTCCGACGTCTTGAACTTCTCGAACGCGCCGTCCTTTGCGACGGCGGCGGTGCGCGCGAGCAGCTCGCGCCGCTCCTCTGCCGTCATCGGCGTGAACGACGACCCGATCTCGATGGCCTGGTCGAGGACCTTCTCGTGATCGATACCCGTGATCACGACGCTCGTCGGCAGGGAAAGTGCGTAGCGGAGACACTCGAGCGGCGTGACGACCTTGCTCTGTAGCAGTATGCCGCTGCCCATCGATTTCATGCCGAGCACCCCGATCTGCTTTTTGACCAGGACCGGCAGGACGTGCTCCTCGAACGAGTCGTAGTGCGGGTCCATCGGATTCAGTGGCATCTGCACCGTGTCGAACGCGAAGCCGTGCTCGTCCGCCTTCGCCAGCATCGCGAGGTGAATGGACGGGCTCTTGTGTCCGGTGAAGCCGATGAATCGCACCTTTCCTGCCTTCTTCGCCTCGAGGAGTGCTTCGATCGCGCCGCCCTTCGCGAACACATTGGCCGGATCTTCGTGGCGGATCACCTCGTGGACCTGCAGCAGATCGACGTGGTCGGTCTTCAGCCGCTGAAGAGATTGCTCGAGCTGGCCCGCGGCCGCCTCCTTGGTGCGTCCGTCGATCTTCGTCATCAGGAATACCTTCTCGCGCTTGCCGCCTTCCAGTGCCTTGCCCATGCGGCGCTCGCTCTCGCCCTCGTTGTAGTCCCACGAGTTGTCGAAGAACGTCAGGCCGGCCTCGATCGCGCGGTGCATGATCCGGATGGCGTCGCGTTCTTCGGGCTTGCCGATGTGGGCGCCGCCGAGGCCGAGGAGCGATACCGAGACGCCCGTCTTGCCCAGCGGGCGAGCCGGCAGAGGCGCGTGATCCTTCGGCAGAGCCGGTACGGACGCTGCGCTGGCGGCAGCCGATATCGCGGGCCCGAGCGCCGCAGCCGACTGCGCGGTCGGCGTCTTCTGCGAATCTTCCTTCTTCTGGCACGACGCGATCGGCACTGCGAGCGTCAGGCTGGACAAGAACACGCGCCTCGAGTGAGTGGTCGACAAGCGAGCTGCTCCCTTCCCGTGGGCTTCACGAAGACAAGCTTGTCCAGCAATACGCGTGCCCTCCCCGACTCGTCGAATGCGAGGGAGCGCGGAGGACCGGCTCAGGACCGCATTTCGTGGACGAGATTCACGTCCGGAGCGAGGATCTCGCCGAGGAAGTCGAGCACCGCGCGGACGCGCG
>CAYUAW010000921.1:0-1392 GCA_964442485.1 uncultured Polyangiaceae bacterium | reverse complement strand
GACGACACCGGCACGCCCCCCGCCCAGATGCCGCCCAATCCAAATCCGCCGCCGAACGACGGGGAGGCGAGCAGCGCGATGTGCACGAAGGGCCTCGCCGCGTGCGGCCTCGCCTGCGTCGATCCGCAGAAGGACAGCGCGAACTGTGGCGCGTGCGGCGCCGCGTGTCCGCCGGCCATGAACGCGATGGTGGGCTGCCAGGCGGGGCGATGCGCCCAGACCTGCATGGGCGGCTACACCTCGTGCAGCGGCGCGTGCGTCGATCTGAAGAGCGACCCGACTCACTGCGGCGCCTGCGGCACGACGTGCCCGTCCGGGCAGGTGTGCTCGGCCAGCATGTGCACCACCGTCTGCCCCGCGGGCACCACGAACTGCAGCGGCGCCTGCATCGATCTGAGTTCGAGCTCCGCCCACTGCGGCGCCTGCACGAAGGCGTGCGCGAGCCCCAGCGCGGGCAGCGTGAGCTGCGTCGCGGGCGCCTGCAAGAGCGCGTGCCCGAGCAGTCTCTCGCTTTGCGGCAACGCCTGCGTCGACGGGAACGCGGACCCGATGAACTGCGGCGCCTGCGGCAAGGCCTGCGTGGCGCCGGCGCTCGCGGTGGCGGTCTGCGCGCGCGGCACCTGTGACTTCAGCTGCAACGCGGGGCTCACCCGCTGCGGCAGCGCCTGCATCGCGACCGGTATCGACCCGAACAACTGCGGCGGCTGCGGCGTGAAATGTGGCGCGAACAAGGCCTGCTCCGGCGGCCAGTGCCTCGACCTGTGCCCGACGGGCACCATCTCCTGCAACGGAGCCTGCGTCGACACCACCTCGAACGCCGGCAGCTGCGGCGGCTGCGGCAACGCGTGTCCCGTACCGCCCAACGGCGGCGCCGTCTGCCAGGGAAGCCGGTGCGGCATCACCTGCGCCGCGCCCTTCTCACCGTGCGGCAACGCCTGCGTGCGCCTCGACTCCGACCCCGGTAACTGCGGCACCTGCGGCACCGCGTGCCCCGCCGGAAAGTCGTGCGTCGCCGGAGCGTGCACCGTGGTCTGCGGCGCGGGCCAGACGAACTGCGCGAACGCCTGCGTCGACACCACCAGCGACGCCAAGAACTGCGGCCAGTGCGGCGCCGTCTGCGCCCCCGTCGCGAAGGGCACCGTCGCCTGCAGTGGCGGACGCTGCGCGATCACGTGCAACGCGGGCCTGACAGAGTGTGGCGGCACCTGCGTCGACGCGACCTCGGATCCGACTCACTGCGGGAGCTGCTCGATCGCGTGCACGGGAACCGCGACGTGCGTCGCGGGAGTGTGCACGAGCCCGACGCCACCACCGCCTCCGCCGCCTCCGCCGGATGCGGGGGTGAAGGCGAGTAACGGTGGGAAGGGGAAGGGAATGGGAATGGGGTGAGGG
>CAYUAW010000920.1:0-1397 GCA_964442485.1 uncultured Polyangiaceae bacterium | reverse complement strand
GAGCATCAACGAATCTGCACCGGCGTACAATACTGCTGGCTGTTCTGGATGGTGAGCACGTAACCCACGGGACATCCGCCGTCCGTTGGGGGCGGTGTGCAGATGCTCACGCCGTTGTCCTGGCGGTAGGTCTGCCAGCTCGGAGCGCAGGTGCCGGCATCGGGCCCAGCAGGCGGAGGGGGCGGAGGAGGCGGTGGAGGGATGCAACAACCGCCCGTGCAAACGTCCTCGCTCGTGCAGTCGTTGGTGGTCGTGCAGGACGGAAGCCCCGTGGGACACGTATTGCCGGCACAGAAGGTGACGCACGCCTCGCCCGCGTCGCCGCCGACCTTGTTCTGGTCGCCGTCGTGGACCATCACCTGGAAGCGATAGTTGTGACCGACTTCCAGTCGGATGTCCCAGCGCACCTCGGTCCCGAACGCCTCCGCCTTCGCGATCGCGCCGGCGGGGGGCGTGTGGCCGTTGCCGTAGTCCATGTCGTTCTTGGCGGGGTCGGCGTCCGGGCTGATCGACGCGCCGCTCGCGTCGACGGTCCGGACCGCGCCCTTCCACGTCCCCGCGACATAGGTCGGATTCACCGGGGGGCCGCCCCATTGCCAGTCGCCTGCCACGGCGTTTGCGTCCTTGGTGATGTCGGTGATGAACAACGCCGGCCACATCGGACGCCCCACCGGGTCGACGCCAGCCTGCTGTCCGATGATCAGGTTCGTGCCCGTCTCGGGCGCGTTGACCACGTCGGGGCTCTTCGCCAGCGGCGAAACCGGGTACGACTTGGAGACGCCATTGATGACGGTCTCGTGAACGCCGAGCGTCATCGCGTGCTCGTCGTTGTAGAAGAGCTGGATGCTCGCGAAGGGATAACCGCCCGAAGGCACCACTGCCGCGAGGACGGTGCTCTCGTTGAAGAGGATGTTCGTGAGCGGATTGCTGCTCGAGAACGGGTACCCGCACTCGGTGATGACCGGCCCGACCACGCCGGGCTTGCAGGCGGTTGCGGTGGTGCCGCCGGAGCTGCCGCCAGCACCGGTCTCACCGCCGCTCCCCGCGGGAGTGCAGCTCATCGATTTCGAATTGCAGCACGTGCCGCTCATGCACGAGAGCCCGGGCTTGCACTTGTTCATGGGCTGGCACTGACACCCGAGCGACCCCGGCATGCAGTCGGTCGGATCCACCGAGCCCGTGGCACCGGCAGGGATGCTGCACTTTCCAGAGACACAGACCCCGCTCGCACAATCCGGCCCAGTGGAGCAGGTGGTGTTGGGCAGCATCCCGCTCGGCTCGCAGAGCTTGCCCGTGCACTTGCCGCTCTGGCAGTCGTTCGCCTGGGTGCATACCGAGCCCGCCGGGGAGGCGCCGCCGGAGCTCGCACCGCCGCTGGAGCTCGCACCGCCGCTGGA
>CAYUAW010000919.1:0-1404 GCA_964442485.1 uncultured Polyangiaceae bacterium | reverse complement strand
GACTCGAAGCGGAAGGCTTCGTCGAGCTTCGTGACTTCGTCTGCGCGGCGTGACTGGACGGCTGCTCGGACCCGTGCTGATCCGACAGTCAGCAGGCAGCGGGTTCCGCACGCTGCAGGGTGCCGAGGCGCTAGAGGAGCCGCTCCGAGACGGCTTCTGCGCGCGTCGCGATCCTGGCTCTTCATTTGCAAGAGGCCGCTCCCGCCGACGAGAGGCGACGGTTGGCGAGGTTCGACCGACTGTTTCGAGCGAACCGGCCTATGCGAGCGACAACGAATGGAAGCGAGGTTCGACATGAACACGATCACCACCAAGGACGGCGTCGAGATCTTCTACAAGGACTGGGGAAAGGGGCAGCCCCTGGTGTTCAGCCACGGCTGGCCCCTGTCGGCCGATGACTGGGACACGCAGATGCTGTTCTTCCTCGGGCAGGGGTATCGCGTCATCGCCCACGACCGGCGCGGCCACGGTCGCTCGACCCAGACCGGCGTCGGGCACGACATGGATCACTATGCCGATGATCTGGCCACGCTGACTGCGCATCTCAACCTGGAGAGCGCGGTGCATATTGGCCACTCCACTGGCGGCGGCGAGGTGGTGCGCTATATCGCGCGCCACGGCGAACGCCGGGTTGCAAAGGCGGTGATCATGAGCGCGGTGCCGCCGTTGATGGTCAAGACGGCGAACAACCCGGGTGGCCTGCCGAAGGAGGTCTTCGACGGGCTGCAGGCGCAGCTCGCCGCGAGCCGCACTCAGTTCTATTACGACCTCGCGTCTGGGCCGTTCTATGGATACAACCGTCCCGGTGCGAAGCCCTCTCAGGCGGTGATCTGGAACTGGTGGCGGCAGGGTATGATGGGGGGCACGAAGGCGCACTACGACGGCGTCGTCGCCTTCTCCCAGACGGACTTCACCGAAGACCTGAAGAAGATCAACGTGCCCGTCCTCGTGATGCACGGCGATGACGATCAGATCGTGCCCTACGCCGACGCGGGGCCCCTCTCCGCGAAGCTGCTCAAGAAGGGCACGCTGAAGACGTACAAGGGCTTTCCTCACGGCATGCCCACGACCGAGGCCGCGACGATCAACGCCGACATCCTCGCCTTCTTGAAGTCGTGATGTCCGGGAGATCTCCGTCATGGAGCTGTCTGGCCCGCCGGGCGAGGCCGCTCCATCGCGGAGGCCCGGGGGAAATCGGATAGGTTGTCGAGATGGCGAGGGAGACGGGACGAGGACAGAAGGAGAAGCCTCGAGACCCCGCGAACGTGACGCGCGAACAGGTCCTCGGCGAGCCCCCGCTCGAGGAAAAGGGCCCAGAGGTGACGCCCATCGCGCGCGACGCGGCCGGCATCCCTGCCATCTGGAACACGTTGAAGTTCGGGCTGCGCGGGATGGGCGTGATGA
>CAYUAW010000918.1:0-1407 GCA_964442485.1 uncultured Polyangiaceae bacterium | reverse complement strand
GGACGCTCTTCCGTCTGCGCGTCCCGCTGTCGATCACCATCGTCGACGCCTTCTCCTTCATGTGCGGCGGTGAGCGGTTCGTCACGCCGATCGCCGGGATAGAGGAGATCGTCGACCTGGACGCGGATCGCGTCGTGAAGGTGCCGCGGACCAAGCGGGGGCGAGAGACGAAGCTCATCGAGCGCCGCGGCCAGGCGGTTCCGCTCTTCGAGCTCGATCGGATGTTCGGCCTTGCCCGACAGGAGACGCTCGGCGTCGCGCGGAAAGCGCTGGTGGTGCGCCGTCGCGCGGATCTGCTCGCGTTCGAGATCGAGCGGATGCTCGGCCAGCAAGAGGTGGTCGTCCGTCCCCTGGCCGACCCGCTCGTTCGCGTCGCAGGGGTGTCGGGAGCCACGGATCTCGGCGATGGAAGGCCGACGCTCGTCGTGGATCTTGCCGCCCTCGGCGATTCATTGCTCGACGGGCAGGAGGCATCCACGTGACCGAGCCCGACGCGCATGCGTCCGACAGACGGGTCACCGGCGATGCCGAGAACGCGTCGCTGCTCCACGTCCTGTTCAAGGTCGCGGACGCGGAGTACGTCGTCGCGGCGGTGGACGTGCTGCAGATGGAGTCGTTCACGGACGCGACCCGCGTTCCGGGCACCCCCGCCTACGTACGCGGGCTCGTTCAGATCCGCGGGCGGGTAGTCCCCGTGGTCGATCTACGGGCGCGTTTCGGGCTCCCGCCCGCGGAACCGACCCTCGACTCGCGCATCGTCGTGCTCGAGCAGGCGGCGCGGGTGGTCGGGCTCCTGGTGGACAGCGCGCGCGAGGTCGTGAAGCTCGCACCGAGCGAGCTGAAGCAGCCTCCCGACGTGCTCATGGGTGACGGCGAGGGGTTCGTGAAGTCAGTCGCGCGGGTGAACGGCCGGCTGCTCATGCTGCTCGATGTTCAGAGGATCATCGGCGAGGAACAGATACATGGCAAATGAGGATTCTTCCGGCACGAAGACCGAGCTCGCACAGGTCGATGGTCGCGGACGCCTGCAGCGGGTCGTGTCCGGACACGCTCTCACGCTCGAGGAGACGGCGACGCGGCTTCTCGCGTATGGCAACGAGCAGGCGGCGGCCATCGACGAGACGCGTACGTCGCTCGACTCCATCGCCGCCGGCGTCGAGGAGACGAGCAACGTGATCCACTCCATGGCCCGCGCACAGCAATCGCTCGCCGACGGTGCGCGCGAGGTGCTCGTCGGGCTGGACGGCACGAGCACCGGCCTGCAGGAGCTCGCGTCGTCGATCGCCACCTCGAGGAGGGATGGCGAGCAGCTCGCGGCGTCCGCCGAGGGGACCGCCACCACCGTGGAGGAAATGGCGCGCTCCATCCGCGGCGTCAGCGCGAACGCGGCGGATCTCGGCGCTTCCA
>CAYUAW010000917.1:0-1413 GCA_964442485.1 uncultured Polyangiaceae bacterium | reverse complement strand
ACTATGGGGGGCCTTGGCCCCCCGCAGCTTCGCCTTCGGCGAACTGCTCCCCCCGACGCCTTCGCGCGCTCGCTCCGCTCGCGGAGGTCCGCATCTTTGATGCTTCGGGGGCGACGTCGGCGTCGATGGGAATCTACTGACTTCGTCGCGGCCTCGAGCGTGCTCACGGGCTGACGGACTGCTCCCAGAAGACGACGTCGCCGCCGTGGTTGGCGACGAACGAGACGCCGCCGTCGTGCGAGATGACGAGCGCGAGGCCCTCCGGGTGGTCGTTGACGAAGCGATACGCCGCGCGGTGCCGGGTGCCCACGTTCTCGATGTCGTCGGGCTCGCGCTGCCGGCCCTCCGCGTCCGTGGCGCGATAGATGCGCGCTGGCGTCGGTAGCTCGGCAGAGACCTCCGCGCCGAAGCCGACGAGACCGAGGCGCTTGTCGAGCACGACGGCGCCGTCGATGGCGCTCAGGTTCGCGATGAGACGGCTGAGCTCGAACACGGATTGCTCGAGGCGCTCGAGGCGCGGGCTCTGGTCCTTCACGAAGTCGGCCCATCCGATCGACTCCATGGACGTCCTCCCGGCGAGATCTTCCAGGATGTCGAGCAGGATGGTGCGAAACCGGTGCGAGGGCTCGTCCTGCCCGAAGCGATACTTCAGGCGCAATCCTCCGAGGTCTGCCGTGGAGGCGTTCACGACGAGGATCATGCCGCCCTGTCTCGCGCCGCGGACCAGCTGGATGGCGCGCCGGAGCATCTGCTGGCCGATCCTGCCGACGAGCCCGGAGTCGGCCTGTGTCGGAGACGGCGACTGGCTCTGGTGCGCAGCGTGCTGCGCCCGGACCTCGTCGCGCTCGCGCTCGAACATCCTGGGAAGCCACTCCGAGTCGAACACGTCGAGCAAGGCGTCGACGATGACGCCTCGCTCCAGGGCACCGATGAGCTTCCCCGCGCAGCGCACCGCGACCTGCCCCGGCCCGGTGACGTGGATTATCGGGTCGTAGGACCAGTTCGGCACGACGTTGCGGCCGCCCCAGGTCGGCGCGAGCCACGCCGGCCCCGAGTGCGCGATGCCCCAGATGCGAAGCTTCCCGTCCTCGGCGTGCGCGCCGATGAGCGAGTTCTCGAACGGCGTGGACGGGCTCAGCCGTCGGAGCTCCTCCGCCGTCAGTCGCCGCTGCTGATCGAAGAGCAGCCGCAGCACGCCCTGCGTGGGGACTCCGCTCTCCGGCAGCTGCTCGGGCGGCGTGAGCAGGAGACGGAACCGCGTGGGCCTCGCCTCCTCCGACGTCATCGACGCCTGGAAGGCGACGGCCAGCGCGTCCGCGAAGAGCTCGCTCGAGACGGGAAGTGCCCTGCCCGCGGGCCAGCGGCTCTCGACGTACCGGGCCAGCTCCGGTGGGTAAACGGGTCCGTGCATCG
>CAYUAW010000916.1:0-1418 GCA_964442485.1 uncultured Polyangiaceae bacterium | reverse complement strand
TCCTTCACCAGGGTGTGCGCGAGATGTCGCGTCAGCATGTGCACGGCGGCCTTGCTCGCGGAATACGAGAAATTCTCGAAGAGCGGTACGCGGAGGCCGTCGATGGAGCCGATGTTGATGACGCGTGCCGGGTCGTCCTTCGTGCCCGCCGCCTTGAGCAGCGGCAGGAGCTTCACCGTCAGGAGAAAGACGCCCTTCACGTTCACGCCGATGATCTTGTCCCAGCCCGACTCGGGGAACTCCTCGAGCGGCGCTCCCCACGTCGCGCCGGCGTTGTTGACGAGGATGTGCACCGCCTTCTCGCGCTCGGACACCTTGCTCGCGAGGAACGCCGTTCCGTCCCCCGTGCCGAGATCCGCGGGGATGGAGATGCATTCGCCGATCTTGGAGAGCTCGGCTGCGGCCTCGTCGCACGCCTGCGCCTTCCGGGCGGAGATGTAGACGCGCGCGCCCGCTTCCACGAACCCCCGCGCGATCATGAGCCCGATGCCGCGCGAACCGCCGGTGACGACGGCAACTTTACCCCGGATCGAAAACAGGTCGGACGCACTCATGGGCGCGACTCATACCTCAGGGCTCGCCTTGCCGCGACGGATCCGTGTAAACCAGGGAGCGATGGCGAGGTCCGGAACGTCGCTTCCGTATGCCCTGGCTCTCGGCCTGGCCGCATGCCACCCGGGGCGGGCCGTCTCGGCGCCGCCGCCGGAGACCCGCGAAGCGTGTCAGGCCCGGCTCACGGCGTTCGAGGACGCCGTCGCGAAGATGCCCGACCGCACGGTGGCCGTCGTGGCGGGCACCGAGCTGCCGAGCTCGACGCTCGGCGCCTTGCCGGGGCCCGGCCCCGTCCTCGAGCTGACCGCGAGCGGCGCGACCATCGACGGGACGCCTCTTCCCGGCGCGACCGACGTGGAGCGCGCGACGCGTCTCGGCGAATGGAGCGCGTCGACGCTGGGAGCGGCCGCCACGGATTCGACGGGCAGCGTCGCGGCGACGAAGGAGGCGGGGCGCGCCGCGTTCTACGTCGCGGCCAGTGCGGACACCGACGTCAAGACTCTGCGCACCTACCTGACCCGACTGCCCGCGAGCCTCGACCTGCGCTTGCTCGTGAGGATGCCGGCGCCGCCCGTCGGGGGCGCCCGCGCGCGGACCGAGGCCCCCATGGACGACCCCGCGACACGGCTCTTGCTCGAGAGAGATCCAGAGACCCGGCGACAGATCGCGGAGCAGAGTTACGCGGAGCTCGCGCGGTGCCCCGCAGTGTCCACTGCGGTGTCGTCGGTGCGGGGGCTCGGTGTGCGCGAGCGGTGGCCGGCGCTGAAGTCTGCGCTCCGCGCGGCGCTGCCTCGGTGCGACTGCGGCAGCGTCGACACGGCGCGCCTCCAGTCGCTGGTGGCGGCCGAGCAGCAGGGCGGCGCGGG
>CAYUAW010000915.1:0-1423 GCA_964442485.1 uncultured Polyangiaceae bacterium | reverse complement strand
CGCCTTCGGCGAACTGCTCCCCCCGCCGCCTTCGGCGCGCTCGCTCCGCTCGCGTTGCGCTACGGCGTGGCGGCGGCGCTCACGGGGTGCGGTTGCAAAGTTCCGCATCTTTGATGCGTCGGGGACGACGTCGGCGTCGATGCGGAACTACTAGGAGCACGACGCGCGCACCGTCGCTCGAGAGCGCCCTCTGACCGCGCCTCGAGCGACCAGCATTTGTCCCACTGTGACGCTTTCCGCCGCGTTGTCGCCGTCGCTCGAGCCGGCAAACGATCATACGGGTGTGGCACGTACGTTGCTCCACACACGCGTTGCGGAAGGCGCGGCCGGCTTGCGAAATCACTCGCGCGCGCACCGAGAGCCTCCGCGAGTCGGAACGACGAAAGATCGGGCCGGGACCATGCGCACACGAAATGACTCTGTCGACCTTACTATCCGTCGCAGCCTGTGGGGACTCGTCAAACCGGCAATCTTGCCGTGTGCGATGGGTCTCTCGTTCCTCGCGGCCTGCTCGAGCGACGGCAGCAGTTCGAACTCGACGCTCGCGAAGCAGAGCAAGGCGGGGGTCGGACTCGGGGCTCACACGGCCGCGGCAACCGGCAACGCGACGGACGCCGGAACCGGACTGTGCTCGAATCCGCTCCTGGGTTCGCCCGACCAGTTCGGGTCCACCGGGCCGACGGAGTCGTACGTCTCCATGTGCGAAACGACCCACGCGTGCACCGGAGATCTCTTCACGAGCTTCTCGGACAGCTCTCAGGTCGCTCTCGACTATGGAGATTTCCCGTCGAGCTTCGAGACGAACGGGCTCGTCGACGGCTCGTACTTCTACGCGGTCATCGAGCCCGGCTACGAGAACGGCGGCTTCCTCGACGGAGCTCCCGGTAATCTGAGCGACACGACGGCGAGCTCGGCTCCTGGCGACCACGGCGGCGGCGACAGCGTCGCCAATCGCACCATCGTCGGCGATGGCCAGTTTCCCGGGCGCTTTCCGAGATCATCCGGCACGCATGCGATCTCGTTCCCACCTGCGCAGTTCATTGCAATTCAGCTCATCCCTTTCGACCTCACCCCGAACGGGCAATACGAGCTCGTCGTTTGCCCGTCGACTGCAACGGCGCGGTGCGACTGCGCGTTCGGCAGGTTCTTCGTGCAGCCGCACGACGCGGACGCCGGAAATCCGGCCGGCGCCGGTGGCAGCACCGCGACCGGAGGCTCGAGCGGCACCGCCGGCACGGCAGCCGCGGGCGCTGCGGGTAGCACCGCGTGCGGCGGTGCAGGCGGCGACGCGGCTGGCTCTGGAGGAATGACGACCGGTTCCGGCGGAAGCGGCGGCGAGTCGAGCGACGCCGGGTGTGGCGGAGCCGGCGGTGGCGGTGGAGCGGGCGGCGCCGGTCCCGGCGGAGCGAGCACGACGGGTTCC
>CAYUAW010000914.1:0-1424 GCA_964442485.1 uncultured Polyangiaceae bacterium | reverse complement strand
GCCGCAGTGGAAGGAATCCGTCTTCAGGTCGACGCACTTCGCTGTGCAGACCGTCATCCCGGCGTTGCAGATGCAAGACGCGTCGCAAGCGCAGGAAGCGTCTGGGGCACCGCTGCCGCCCGTGCCTGTGACTCCGCCGACACCCGAGGCGCCGCCGGCGCCTGAGCCCGTCACACCGCCCGTGCCGGACCCGGCCACGCCCGAAGCGCCGCCGGCGCCTGGCCCCGCCGCGCCAGTTCCACCCGCAGCTGCTCCCGCCGCGCCAGTGCCACCCGCGCCTGCTCCCGCGGTGCCGGTGCCACCTCCGGCGGCCGCGCCCGCTGCACCGCCGCCATTCACGCCGCCAGTGCTGCCCGAGTGGACTGCTCCGTCTCTACCAGCGTCGAGCTCGCCTCGACAACTTGCCGCGGAGACGGTGTTGGAGTCCAGGGTGACCGCTGCGTTGCGGGCCAATGCTCTACCGGACACGGAAGCGCCCGTGGTCAACGTGATGCTCGTCAGCGCGATGATGCTCCCCATGAACTTCGTGTCGGTGCCGAGGGTAGCGGAGCTACCGACTTGCCAGTAGACGTTGCAAGACGTGCCGCCGTTGACGATGCGAACCGACGAGGCGCTCGCGGTGGTCAGGGTGCTGTCGATCTGAAAGACGAAGGCCGCCGCCGGGTCGCCCTTGGCATCCAGCGTGAGCGTGCCGGTCAGCTGGGCCGAGGACGAGAAGCAGTAGGTGCCGGGGGTCAGGGTCAGCCCACCCAAGTCTTTGCCCGTCAAATTCTGGTTGCACGCCTGTCCTGCCAGCACGTTGTACGCCGCCGTCGTGTCGGTCTGTGCTTGAAGGGCGAGGGCAGTGCCGGCCTGGATCGTCCCTCCGCTCACCAGCCCCGGCGGAAACCCGGTAACGGCGGCGCCCGGTGAGACACCAAGGTCGGCCGAGACGACAGTGGGGCCGGTATTGGTGACCGTTGAGCCCGCGAGTACCGCGAAACTTTGCGTCGCACCCAGCGCGAGTGCGGTGACGGTGGAGCGTGTCGCCGCGACCGATGTTCGCTCGGGGGGACTCGTCGTACACCCCATTGCGACGACCGCGACACCGGGAGCAAGCGCGACCCATCGCAAGGCGGGTGTGCGATGCGCACGACGCATGCCTGCTCGAAGCGAGCGATCCCTTCCAAGCTGACGACGGCCAGACTCCCGTGCCCCGTCCGACGTTGCATCGCTCAGCTTGGAATTGGTCATGGTGCTCCTTCGTGAATCCACGAAAGAACAGAGCAAGCGATGTGCCACGCCGAAACGCTTCCTTTCCGCGTTGTCTCCGCGAAGCACTTGGGGCGATCACGCTGATCGAGGCAAGAACGCCTGCGCGACGCGGAGTGGCTTCTGAAGAGCGATACGCGCGCGGGGCAGCCTCTCTCGTGCTCCTCGATGAC
>CAYUAW010000913.1:0-1431 GCA_964442485.1 uncultured Polyangiaceae bacterium | reverse complement strand
CGTTCAACGGATCGGGCCCGTCATCGACGCACAGCCGAACTCCACCGATACCTGTGCGCCCGTCGATGCGCTCACCGTCGAGCAGGTCGTCGAACACAGCAGGATTTCCTTCGGAGCCGCCGGGTCGTCGTAGTGCCAGCCGCCCAGCTTGGGGTCGCACTTGGCCTCCGAATCGACGCGGAAGATTCCCGTCGAGGCGCCGCTCTTGTTCGTGAACTTCACGTTCACGAGATTCGGATCGAAGACTAGACCGGCGGGAGGGGGTGGAACCTTGAAAGTGCAGGGGAGGGGATGGGAGACCGTCGCCTGCCCGACGATGGACGCGAACGCGCTCGCGAACGCCGCGGGCTGCCCGTCACCCACGTCCCAGTAGTGGCACGGAGTCGGTCCACCGCCGCAGAAATCAGAGTGGGGTGCAGCGCCACCCTGCACCGCATACTTCTCGAGGCTCGCAAGCGTGGCGCCCGTCTCTCCGATGAAGAACGTCTTCACGGCTCCCTTCGTCGTCGCGGTGTGGTCCGCGACGAGCTGCGCCAGCTGGTCCACGTTCTCGTTGCATCCGTTCGGATCGCCGTCGGTCATCAGGACGCCGATCGTGGTGCGCCCCGCGGGGTGGCCCACGTTCAGGTCGTGGCTGGTCGTGTAGCTCGCGATGCCGCGGAGAGCGCCCTCGATGTGCGTGCCGAGACCGCCCGCGAAGGTTTCGTTGCTGATCGCCTGGACGAGCGGGTGGCTTGCCGGGACGGGCAGCGGCGTCATGTCGATGAGGGGGGTGGCGTACGGCGTTCCGTCGCAGTCGTTGTTCGAGAGCGACATGAACTGGAATGCGAGGTGCGTGTCGTCGGCCGCCTTCGCCGACATGAAGTACTCGGCGACAGCGTAGGTCGCGAAGCAGGCCTTCGATGCCACGGGCGGCGTCGTGCCGGGCGTGAATGCGCAATCCTTCCCCATGCTCGCCGTGCGATCGAACACGAGGTAGATGTCGAGCGGCCCAGCCTGCACGACCTGCTCGCCTGCGACGACGAGGCCATCACAGATCTCGAATCCGGCGTCGCTGGAACTGGAGCCCGCAGTCCCCCGTGCACCGCCCGAGCCGAAGACCAGCACAGCGCCCGAGCCGGCGTTTCCGCTCGCCACGGAGCCGCCCTCTCCTGATCCCCGCCCCGAAGAGCCGCCCGCGCCTCCTGGACCCGAGTCGTGTTCGGCGCTGGAACACGCCGAAAGCGCGACGGCAAGGAGGATGGCCGCAGTTCGCGACCCTCCAGGTGCGGGGAGGGGTGCTCGCGCCACACTCGAAAGCTGATGAGCCATGTGACTGATGAGTACCCCGAACAGCCGTCGACCATGCAACGCGTCCCCGACAAACGGTCGGGTCGCGAGCCTGGGAGCGCTCGGGCTGCGTCGCGAAGGGCTGTCGCCGGTTACTCAGCA
>CAYUAW010000912.1:0-1435 GCA_964442485.1 uncultured Polyangiaceae bacterium | reverse complement strand
GGACACAGCGCGGAGCTCGGCGCGCTCATCGAGGATCTCGCCCATCCGCCGATCGACAGGGTCGGCGCGCTCGGCCTGGACGCATTCCTGCCGCGCACCGAGCGCCGCGCGCTCGCGGCCGCGCTGAATGGCCTGCTCGCGTCGCCGAGCTTCGAGAGCTGGCGCACCGGAGCGTTGCTCGACGTCGGCAGCTGGCTCGCGCCGGTGAACGGCAGGGCGCCCGCCGTCATCGTCAGCGTCGCGCACCTCGACGACGAAGAGCGCGCCCTCGTCCTCGGCGTCGTGCTGGAAGAGGTCCTCGCCTGGACGCGCTCGCTCGGCGGCACCCAGCGCCTGCGGGCCCTCTGCGTCTTCGACGAGGTCTTCGGCTTCGTGCCGCCGCACCCCGCCAATCCTCCGACCAAGCGTCCCCTGGTTGCGCTGATGAAGCAGGCGCGCGCGTTCGGCGTCGGCGTCGTCCTCGCGACGCAGAACCCCATGGACCTCGACTATCGCGCGCTCGGCAACGCGGGCACCTGGTGTGTCGGCCGCCTGCAGACCGACGCCGACCGTGCGCGCGTCGTCGACGGGCTCTCCGGCAGCGAGGCCTCCCTGGCGCGCACGCTCGCGCGCGCCGTGCAGAAGCTCGCGCCCCGCTGGTTCGTCATGCGCGATGTCCACGCAGGCCCCGCGCCCTTCCTCGTCCAGCCGCGCTGGGCCATCTCCTGGCTACGCGGCCCCATGACCCGCACCGAGCTCAGAAAAGCCAGAACGCCAATCGCATCCCCAGTTCTATCCCCGACCGAAACAGCATCCCCGACCGACGACAGGAGAACACCATGATCTCACAGGTCTCCACCCCAGGTTGCAGCCCGTTCATCACCCCGGTAGCGTCAGTCCTCATGACCCGCCTGGTCCACTCGATGTTGCAGAAGGCCGCGCACCGCACGCGTGCCGAGGTCGACGTCACGACGGCCAGGCGCGTCGCCACGTACCCCACCGCCGCTCGTGCCGCGGCCTGGACCAGCCTCGTCCTGGGCGTCGCCGCCGCCGTGCTCATCGCCGGCTACGACGTCACCCACGGAGCCCCCCTCGAGGGCCTCTTCATCGGCGCAGCCATCATCTCCGGAGTCGCCGCCCTGGTCGCCGAGTTCACCCGTGTCCGCGTCGAATGGACCGATACCGCGCTGAGCTTCGCCTCCCCCTGGGCCGCGCCTCGCCACATCCCCTGGGACGACATAGTCGAGGTGAAGTACGCACAGACTGCCGGCTGGTTCATCGTGAAGGGCAGGAACGGCGCAAAGATCCGCCTCTCGCACCTGCTCGGCGGCCTCGGTGACCTCTTCGCCGAGATGAAGCAGCGCGCAAGCGACGACGTGCGACGGCAGATCGAGGGGGCAACGGCAGGGGTGTTGCGGGCGACGAGCGGCACGTGACGCAAGTGCTCGCGTCGCTT
>CAYUAW010000911.1:0-1436 GCA_964442485.1 uncultured Polyangiaceae bacterium | reverse complement strand
GGCGCTCAACGGATGGCCGCTTGCGGTCATAGCTGCTCATCTTGATTTTGACGGCTCGTGGGTAGACACGCTTGGACCGTCGCGGCGGAAGCATGTAGCGCTTGATGTTGGCGCGCATCGACGCGAGGCGCTTCGGAATCGCGCCCGGGCTCGTGACGGAGAGCCACATCCACTCGTCGCGGATCAGACGGAGTGACTCGACGAAGCTGATCCGCGTCGGCTCGACCTTCGCGGACTTGGCGACGCGCTCCATCTCGAGGCGCACGAGGTTGTACGCGAGGAGGATTCCCCAGAGCTCCTGTTCGACACCTTCGCGCGTTTTGCTGCGGATCGTCTCTTCACGCTCAAGCATCTCCGTCTTCAACTCGTCGTACCCGAGCTCAAGCTCCCAGCGCTCGTGATAGAGCGCGACGATCTCGGAGGAGGGGTACTGCTTCTCATCGAGCAACGACGTTAAGAGCGTTTGAGGCCGGAATCCCTTACGGTGGTACACAATCGCGCGCATCGTCCATGTCGGCGGCAGCGAAGTATCCCGAGCGCGCGAGTGGTGCGAAACATCCATCTCCACGAGCTCGTCTCCCTTACCGAGACGTCGGAGTCGACGCCACTTGCTGGTCGACTTCGCTCGCGTCAGCCAATGGCGATTCTGCCCGGTCGTCTGGATGCCGAGAAGCATCGGCGCAGCGAGGAATCCTCGATCGAGTACCGTGAGCGAGTCGTTCGGAATGGTCGCTCGCAGCTCCTTCGCAGGCTCCAGCTCACTCGTGCCGCCGTACGGACCGAACCAGACCCCGGCAAGCAGGTGCGAGCGTAGGACCATGAGCGCCACGAGACGCGTCATCGGGTAGCCGCTCTCGCTCTCCTTGCGGCCGGGCTGACCGCCAAAGTGTGCCCGATTTTCTGGTGTATCCGGCACACGCAGACTGCTGCCGTCGATGCCGTAAAGTGCGAGACCACGCCAGCGATGCGCGGCAGCGCTCGCGTGCGCCCACGCCGTCGCGCTTCGCTCGAAAAGCCACTTCATCGGCTCGCTTCCCAGCCGCGCACGCGCTTGCGAGATCGAACTCCGCGCCACCGTGCCTCCGCCGCCGGGAAGCGCGAGCTCCAGTTTGCTCACGACGTCTTCGATCGGCCGGTCCCGAAACAACGCCATCCCCAGCACGATCCACACGACGTCCTCGACGGGCAGCCGCCGCCTCCGTACCGTCGTTGTCCCCGACGCGGCAAGCGCCGTCTCAATCCACTCAGGATCGATGTAACGCCGGAACGTCTCGAACTGCTCAGGCTTCGCATATGTTGCCGTCGCCGCAAGGGCGAGATTCCATCCCATCGCTGCTCCTTCGAAGACCGATGGAGCAGGCTTTCTCCTCGATGGAAAGGGGCCTCTGATTCTCTAGCGATGTCGATCGCTTACGCGGCTAACCGATCGGCATTGG
>CAYUAW010000910.1:0-1441 GCA_964442485.1 uncultured Polyangiaceae bacterium | reverse complement strand
TCGCGTAGGCGCTCACCGCGAGCGAGGGAAGTTCCCCGCCCGACGCCGCCGGCAGCAGCCTCACTCTCCGGATCAGCTCATAGCCGTCGGCGCCCGGCATTCCGATGTCGCTCACGAGTACGTCGGGCAGCTGCGCCTGCAAGGCGGCCATCGCCTCCGTGACCGACGCGGCATGCCGCACGTCCGCACCGTACCTTTCGAGCAGGCCGACGAGTGCGTCGCGCGCGTCGGCCTCGTCGTCGACGACGAGTACCCTGGTGCCGTCGAGCATGTTGCGCGGAGGCCCGGGCATGGCTTCCATGCGTACGCTTGGAGGGCCGACGTCTGGTTCCGATGGCGGAGCGGAAGATACGTGTTCCGTATCCGACACCAGCAGGAGCGCCGGAATCGGCAACATCACCGTGAAGGTGGCGCCATGATCCTTGCCCGGGCTCTCGGCGCGGACCGTCCCTCCGTGCAGCTCGACGAGCTCGCGCACGAGGGTGAGACCGAGGCCGAGTCCGGGCTGGGTTCGTGTGCTCGTGCCCTCGGCCTGGCGAAAGCGTTCGAACACGTGAGGCAAGAACTCCGGCGAGAGCCCGCACCCGGTATCGCGCACGGTGACGTGAACCTGATTGCCGACGCGCCCGACCGAAGCCCGGATGTCACCGCCGGGTGGAGTGAACTTGATGGCGTTCAGGAAGAGGTTCCAGAGGACCTGCTGCATGCGATCGAAGTCACCGAGGACGAGGCTCGCCTCGCCGTCGCCGGAGAGCCGGACGGATGTCCTTCGCCTCCGCAGCTGCACGAATGCCCACCAGCGCGGCCTCCGCGACGAGCATCAGATCGATGGGCCCGCGTCGCAGCTCGACCTTCCCCGTGACGATCCGCGAATGGTCGAGGAGATCGGAGATCAGGCGCCCCTGGGCCGTCACGCCGCGGCCGATGGCTGCGAGCGCCTTGGTGAGGGTGGCAGGTTCCGGCTTCTCTCCTGCCGCGAGCAGGATGTTCATCCAGCCGGAGATGACGGTGAGCGGCCCGCGAAGCTCGTGTGACACCGTCGCCACGAACTGATCCTTGAGTTGATCCGCCGTCTCCGCCCGCCTGCGCGCGTCGTGTTCCAGCGCCAGCAAGGCCTCGCGTCCCCGCTCGGCTTGCTGGATCTCCGTTCTGTCTTCAATCGCGACGAGCAGCCGTGGCCGCGGGCCGCGCTCGAAATGCAGGCGCCGCGCGTTCAGCGCCATCGTGCGCACGCCGATGCCGGGGAATTCGGTCTCGAGGTGGAAGTCTTCGAGGGTCGTCCCGCTGGAGATCACGTGCGTCAGCGCCCGGAGCAGCCCGGCGTGGTTCCATTCACCATTGCCGAGCTCCGAGAGCAACCGGTCGCGCGTGAGCTCCGCCTTCGTGCGGAAGGTCCCGTAGAAGGCGATGTTCGCCTTCTCGACCCGTAGCTCACTGTCGA
>CAYUAW010000909.1:0-1447 GCA_964442485.1 uncultured Polyangiaceae bacterium | reverse complement strand
AGAACGATCCCATCGTGCAGCTCCCATGATGACGGGTGACCGTCAGTTCAGACGCAGGGGGCTACTTGTGTTTCATCGAACGCGTCTTCGTTCCGTGACGACATCGTGCAGCGATGGTCGTGAAGATTCGATGGAATCTACGCACACGGTGGAGTCGAGACTTCGCGAGCGCTCCTCGAGCGCAGCTCTCGGAGCCGTGGTTCAGTCCCGCTCATGTCGCGACCCCGACGCAATCGCTGGTTCGTCTTGTCGTGCGTCGCCATCGTGATCGCGCTCGGGCTCGGCTCGCGCCACGCCGTCATGCCCGACTTCGTGAAGACGTACGCGGGGGACTTCCTGTGGGGCGTGCTGTTCTTCGCGCTCGGGGCCTACCTGTGGCCGACGTGCGCGACCGTGCGCCTGTGGTGCGGTGCCGTTGCCGTCACCGAGGGTATCGAGGGAAGTCGGCTGTGGCGGCCGGCATGGCTCGAGCATTTGCGAACAACCGCAGTGGGAGGGCTACTCCTCGGTCACGGGTTCTCGTGGAGTGACGTGGTGTGCGTGGCTGCCGGTGCGACCGCTGCGGCCCTTCTCGACGCGCTGGAGAGCGGCGCGCTCCGGAGGATGGCCTGACCAACGCAGCGAACTCGCGTCACCCGAACGTCAGGAAGAACGTGGCTCCTTCGCCGGGCGCGCTCTTTGCCCAGATCCTGCCCCCGTGTCGCTCGACGATGCGATGAACGGCCGCGAGACCGACGCCGGTCCCCGCGAAGTCCGCCGCTGTCCGGAGCCGCTCGAACGGGGCGAAGAGGCGCTCGGCTTCGCTCATGTCGAAACCGACGCCGTTGTCCTTCACGAACAGCGCGGCCTTGCCGTCTTGCGCGACCGCTCCGATCTCGATCGAAGGAGATTCGACCCGTGACGAGTACTTCCATGCGTTGCCGACGAGGTTCTCGATCACGGTTCGGATGAGCGCGCGGTCCCCGCGCACGGCGAGGCCTGGCTCGATCGACGCCACCATGGCGTCGCCCGGTTGTCGAAGATGGGAAACCACGTCCTCGCAGAGTGAGCTGAAGTCGACGTCGACGATCTCGAGCTGTGAGTTGCCGACGTGTGCCAGCGTCAGCAGATCGTTCACGAGCGTCGTCATCTGCGTCGCGGCGGCCTGGATGCGCTGGACGTTCTTCTCCGCGGTCGCCGATAGCTGACCTCGCTCGCGCTCCAGCAGGGCACTGCTCATCGAGATGACGGAGAGCGGGGCGCGCAGGTCATGGCTCACCATCGCCTGGAACGCCTCGATATCGCGCAGCGACTGCTCCACCGTTCGCGTGCGCTCCGCGACGCGCTTCTCGAGGTTCTCGTTGAGGTGAATCACTTCTTCCTCCGAGTCGCTGCCCCTGTGCGATCCGCGGCGGGCTACGGCTTTCGCTCCAGATACCACCAGAGCAGACGGAATGACGCGACCAGA
>CAYUAW010000908.1:0-1451 GCA_964442485.1 uncultured Polyangiaceae bacterium | reverse complement strand
ATAGAGTACTCGGGCGAGAAGCACGCGCAGGTCTGGGAGGTCGCGCCGGTGCTCATCGTCACGGGTGACCTCTTCCTCGAGGAAGTGGTGCGAAGCGACGTGCCCATCGTCATCGAGGATGCTCGCACCGACCCTCGTACGAACAAGCAGATGGTCGAGGCGCTGCAGAATCGCACGCTCATCAAGATACCCCTCAGGCTTCTGGACAAGCCGCTCGGAGTCTTCGGCCTCGGAACGTTCGGCGACGAGGGCTGCCGGGTGCCGACGTCGGCCCAGCTCGACTATCTCGTCGGGATGGCGAGCCAGATTTCGGTCGCGGCAGGTCGGATTCGATTCATCGAGGCGCGGTTGCGCGCCGACAAGGAACGGCAGGAGCTGGAACGGCGCCTGGCGCAGATGCAGAAGCTCGAGAGCCTCGGCATGCTCGCTGGTGGCATCGCGCACGACTTCAACAATCTGCTCACGGTCATCCTTTCCGGAGCGGGCCTCGTGCGCGCGGCGGCCACGGATCCCTCGATGCGCGCGGACATCGACGCGGTGATCGACGCGGGTGACCGGGCGCGCCAGCTGACGCGCCAGCTCCTCGCCATGAGTCGCGACCAGGACCTTCGGCTCGAAGCGACGGACGTCAACGCTCGTCTGAGGAGTTTGCTCGAGCTCGTTCGGCGCGTCTTCCCCGAGACCATCGAGCTAACGTTCGCGCCGACCGCCGATCTGCCGATCATCGTGGCGGATCAATCGCAGCTCGACCAGGTGTTCATGAACATCTGCATCAATGCGCGCGATGCGATGCCGGCGGGGGGGCGTTTCACCATCCGCACGGAGCAGGTCGTCCTGGACGGCGCCTTCGCGCGGACTCACCCATGGGCGAGAGATGGCGACTACGTCCTCGTCTCGTTCGTGGACACGGGGGTCGGCATGCCCCGTGAAGTCGTGGACCGGATCTTCGAGCCGTTCTTCACGACGAAAGGACCACTGACGGGAACGGGGCTCGGGCTCGCCGTGTCGTACGGCATCGTCCGCCAGCACCGCGGCGTTCTGCAGTGCCACAGCGAACCGGGCGCCGGAACGACCTTCAACGTGTACCTGGAGGCAGCCAACCGGCTCGCGCCCCAGATCGCCGCGAAGCACGTCGTCCGGCTCCCGAACATGCGTGGGGTCGAGCGTATCCTCCTCGCGGAAGACGATCCGGCCGTTCGCGAAGTCGCACAGCGCATCCTGCGGCGGGGCAGCTACGAAGTCATCGCGGTCGAGAACGGCGCCGCTGCCTGCAAGCGCGCCGAGGAACACGAGTTCGACCTGGTCGTTCTCGACGTCGTCATGCCCGGACTGCCCTGCCGAACCGTGGTCGAACGCCTCCGTGAACTCCGCCCCGGCATCCCGATCGTCCTCGCGAGTGGATACGCTGCCGGCGAGAACCTGGCGGAGTTGAGCCGCGACCTCGGGATCGA
>CAYUAW010000907.1:0-1457 GCA_964442485.1 uncultured Polyangiaceae bacterium | reverse complement strand
GAGCGATCCGGTTGCGAGAAACCTTCATGAACCGAGGAAATTCGGCCATGACTACGCGCTCACGTCCACGCGCCGGACGAGCGCGTCGACGCTCCACGGCCCCGGTCCTGCTGCGGAGAAGTACAACCAGACGAAGCAGAAGAGCGCGGCAGGCGCGCCGTGGTTCAGGATCGGCCAGAAGCCCTTGCCCGCATGGCCGATGAAATAGGCAAAGGCCATCTCGCCGGAGAGGAGAAACGCGACCGGACGCGTGAAGAGCCCGACGAACAAGAATGCACCGCCGACGAGCTCCAGAGCGCCAGCGACACCGGGTAGCGACGTGAGGGACGCCGTGCCGCCGCCAGGCATGATGGCGGCCGGGAAAGCGAGAAGCTTCGTCGAGCCGTACTGGACGAAGAGAAACGCCGCGACGATCCGGAGAACACTGAGAAGGTAGGGCGACCAGGAACGGAAGCGCTCGGGCAAGCTCGTTTCGCGCATGGCTCCTGTTTCACACCGGAATCGCCCTCACGCAAGCCGAACGTCGACGATCTGGCCGGGCAGTCTACGGCGCTTGAAAGCCGTCGCGCCGGAAGGTAATGACGAGAGTGTCGCGGTGACCAGGTGACCCCGCGCCCGGAGGGCCGACGCCGTCAGGCTGGATCGGGGTCGATTCGTGAATGACGCGCGCATCGTCGAGGAACAGCAGCGACCACGGCTCGGTCATGGTGAACCGGATGCCGTGCGGTGTATCGGCCTCGAAGACGCGCGTCTCGCCGCCCTTGATACGGGCGCGGTCCACCAGCGCGATGGCGACGAAGTCGACGCCATCGCGGTGAGCGCCCTCAGGCGTCGGGCGGCCGATGCCGTCGTGGGTGTCGATGCGAAACTGATGCGCTTCGACGAACCAGGGCCGCGCGCCGGCGACGGACGAGCACAGCTCGCCGAGCGAGACGAAGAGCCGCAACAACGCAGGCGACGAAGCTAGCTCGGGACGCACCGGCTCGAACCAGCGCTCCATGCCACCGTGCAGTGCGTTGTACTCCAGCGACTGGAAGTGCGGGCGGTGAGGGACCTGCCGGCAGCGTCCGTCCTCCACGACGAACGCGGCGTGCCGGCGACGGCGGTAGTGCCCCCCGTCCCGCAGATACGGATCTGCCGGAAGCTCGCGCCATTCTGCGCCGAGCGCGCCGAGCTCACGATTCGAGAGCCCTGTGGCACGGACGGCCCACTCGCTCGGGAGCACGACGAAGCCGCCGTCGCGCACGACGTCGGGGATCGACCGGGAGGCAAGGAGCGGCGGAGCGAATTCACGCATGGTCGGCGCGGACCATAGCGCGTTTCGCCTACCACGCCGGCGGGTCGCTCGGACCTTGGTAGATGGCCATCGACGCCGACGCCGTCCCCGAGGCATCAAAGATCCGGAACAACGCGAGCGAAGCGAGCGCGCCGAAGGCGGCGGGGGGAGCAGTTCGCCG
>CAYUAW010000906.1:0-1460 GCA_964442485.1 uncultured Polyangiaceae bacterium | reverse complement strand
CAATGGCGACGATGATCAAGAGCGGAAAAGATGTGGTGAGTTTCCTCAAGGGGCAGCACCAGCAGGTCAAGTCGATGATGGAAGACGTGAGCACGAGGAGCGGGAAGGAACGCGAGCGCGCGTTCTTCGACCTGCGGCGCATGCTCGCCGTGCACGAGACGGCGGAGGAGGAGATTGTTCACCCGGCTGCTCGGACCGCCATCCCGGATGGCGAGCGGGAGGTGAAGGCCCGGCTGCAGGAGGAAAACGAGGCAAAGAAGGCGCTCACCGAGCTGGAAGGTCTCGATGTCGACTCCGCCGAATTCGAGACGAAGTTCGGCAAGCTGAAGACCGCCGTCCTGGCGCACGCGAAGGCCGAGGAACACGAGGAGTTCGACCGGCTCGCCGATGAGCTGGAGCCCGCGCGCCTTCAGCGGATGAGAAAGGCGGCAGAGCTCGCCGAGGCGATCGCTCCGACGCGCCCGCACGCGGGCATCGAGTCGAAGGCGGCCAACATGTTCGCCGGCCCGTTCGCGGCGATGGTCGATCGTTCGCGCGACGCTCTCTCCGGCAAGGGCAAGTAACCCGCTCGTCGACCGAGGCCGGAGGCGTCGAACGAGCTCACTCGCCGGATGACGTCAGCTCGCCCGCGAGCGGTTCGCGGACGAGCGCTCCCTCGAAGGTCCGTCCGTCGATCGTCAGATAGAGCTGGCCGCCGGTGTGCGTGAGCTCCCAGCTCTCGTGACGGCCCGTCGCTTCGCCCACCGCGTCGAGGAACGCGGTGGGCACGCCGACTAGCTCGATGCGCTCGGCTTGATGGATGCGCTCGCCCGACACCGCCTGTCGCAGACGGTCCGGCGCGTCGTAGGTAAACACCACGACTCGGCTCGCGGCCTTGCTCGCGCGGTGCAAGCGGTCCGCGGAGGGATTGCCCACCTCGACCCACAGGAGGATGCGGCCGTCGCCCTCTCGCACCCACACGGCGGGCTCGTTCGTCGTGGAAAGACCCTTCGAGAACGCGATGTTCTCGTCGAACAGGAGCGCGTACGCGAGTGTTCGCGCGACGAGGTAGCGCATCGTCTCGGAAGGATGGCGCGCGAGCCGGAGATCGAGGGACTCGTAGACGCCACGGTCTGCGTCGGAGAGGACGATCTCGAGATGATAGACGGTCGCGCCGAGCGCCATGAATCGTCGGTTCTACTCCGCTGCGGGCGGTTCGTGGCGTAAGATGTAGAGTGTGGCGGTTCGTCTTTCGTTCGGGGTGTTGCTGGGCGTCGCGGCGAGCGTGAGTATTGCTTGCGGCGGGGGAGAGCGAGCTGGGGGAGGAGTTGGGGCTGGGGGAGGAGCAGGAGCAGGAGCTGGGGGAGGAGCAGGAGCTGGGGGAGGAGCAGGAGCTGGGGGAGGAGTTGAAGCTGGGGGAGGAGCAGGAGCTGGGGGAGGAGTTGGAGCTGGGGGAGGAGTTGGAGCTGGGGGAGGAGTTG
>CAYUAW010000905.1:0-1474 GCA_964442485.1 uncultured Polyangiaceae bacterium | reverse complement strand
CCATGCCGTGAACGGGTGAGCGCGAAGGAGCACGAGAACGGTGGATGATCCATTGCGAGTCCGCTCGAAAGAACGGAGGATCATCTGGAAGGGTGGTGTGCCCGCGGACACGACGTGGATGCTGGCCACCACGAGGAGGAGCATCGATGGCCACGATGAAACGGCACAGGATTGAGCCAGCGGCTAGCATCGTTGCTCTCCTTTGCGCAGGCCTGACCGGTTGCGGCGCGAATTCCGCGCGGTCGGGAGACGGAACCAACGGAAAGGGTGCCACTCCGCCCTCCACCGCTCCGACGAGCGTCGCTGCGGGGATGGGCGCACCCGGAGGTGCTCTGCCACTGGGCGTGGGCGGAGGTCGAGGCGACATCTCCGGGGGTGCTCCGTCCGGTGGTTCCGGAGCAGGAGTCTCGAGCGGCGGGCCGCCAACCGGTGGCGGTGGTGCCGGCGCGCAGGCCGGCGGTACGTCGGGGACGGGTGCGACCTCGCCGGTTGGAGGTGCGTCGAATGGCGGCTCAGCGTCGGACGGCGGCGCGAGGCGGGACGCCGGCTCAACCGGCGGCAGCGGATTCACCGGTGAATGTGAAGCGTGCACGCTGGGTCTGGATCCGCCCGCTCCGGCCGACGGCTTTCAGCTCGCGTCCCCGGGAAACTTCCCCCTCAATCCGGGTGAAGAATCCTTCGTTTGCTACTACGAGAACGTACCGGGTGAGGCGGAGGTCGACGCCGGAGGATTCCGTTCGCTGATGCAATTCGGCGTCCATGACTTCGTCACATTCCTCAACACGGGCACGGGGACGGGGGTCTTCGGGGGTGGGGCGAAGCAGCCGGAGGGGACGCTTCGAACGTGCACCTTCGGCGGCGGCCAATGGCTCTACGCCGCATCGCCTGGCACCTACCATGACAGCATGGACCTGCCTCGGGGGGTTGCAATCCCGCTGCCCTCGGGTTCGCAGATCATCCTGAACATGCACCTGCTCAACACGCGGGCGGAAATAGCGTACCCGACCATGAAGCTGAATGTCCTCTATGCGCAGCAGGTGCAATACAAGGCGGCGACGATGGTCTCCTACAACGAGAAGATCGCCGTGCCGCCGCAGGGGGCACAGACCGTCAGCGGCGCCTGCACGCCGGCAACGAACTCGAAGTTCTTCCTCTTCACGACGCACACTCACAGTTTCGCGACCTCCGCCGACGTGAACTACCTGAGCGGCGGCCAGACGACGAACCTCGTTCACACCACGGACTGGGAAGTTCCAGTGTCGCACCTCTGGACCGCGCCGAATTTTCTGCAGACGCAGGCCGGCGACACATTCACATACAGCTGCTCGTATCAGAACCCGGCCAGCCCTGCTCTCACTGTCGGAGACGGCATCCACAGCGACGTCTGCGTCGCCGTCGGCTATTTCTTTCCCGCTGCGACCACGATCTGCAACTGACGTCGGCAGAAACAGGCCGGCGGCGCGATCGCGGGTTG
>CAYUAW010000904.1:0-1475 GCA_964442485.1 uncultured Polyangiaceae bacterium | reverse complement strand
GCCGGCCATGATGGGTGCGGTAGGTTACGAGTCGTGCCGAGTGCTGCCGAGCGGCTCGTGGCTCAGTGGAAGCGCGAGAAGGTCGCGCTGAACGCCGGTGCGACGGAGGGCGAGCTCGACGAGCTTCGAGCCCTCTTTCAGTTCGAGGTCCCGGAAGACATTCGATCCCTCTATGTCCTGGCGAACGGCATGCCCGACCTCGTCTACGACAGCCATCAAGTCGCGTTCTGGTCGATCGCGAAGATCTGCGACCAGCGCAACGGGGGCTGGAAGGACAACGAGATCGGCTTTGCCGACTTCCTCGTCTACTCGTGGCGCTTCATCTTCCGCCCGAGCGGCGGGCTGGTGACCGTCGTCTCGGAGAACGTTCGCCCCCGGGAGCCCATGAAGACGCTCGGACGTTTTGCCGACTTTCTGGAGCAGTACCTGAGCGACCCGAGATCTCTCGGCGTTCATTGAGCGGAACCACCGTCCGGCTCGAAGCCTGGCGGAACCACCGTCCGGCTCGAAGCCTGGCGCAGATCCTGCGGGGCACCTTGGGACAGACCCAGGGAGCCCTGGTTTGTCTCACCGTGGCAAGACCGTAGCCACTGCGGCTCCGACCTCGGGTCGACCGGGCAGTTACGGGCGCTGTTTCCGACGAATGACCCTGGTGTGAGAGATGCAGGTCGGGGGATGTGCGGACCTCCAAGGAGACGAATCGATGCCCGGGTTGAATATGTGGATCGGGTATTTTGGCGTCACCGTCGCCGTGCTCGTCGTGGCAGCCTCCACGATCAGGATCGCCAGGGAATACGAGAGGGGAGTCGTCTTCCGGCTCGGTCGCGTCATGCCGCTCAAGGGTCCGGGGCTATTCTTCATCGCCCCGCTGGGGATCGATCACGTGAAGATGGTCGACCTGCGGGTGATCACTCTCGAGGTTCCCCAGCAGGAGGTGATCACTTCGGACAACGTGACCGTGAAGGTCAACGCGGTCATCTTCTTCCAGGTGATGGACGCTCAGGCGGCCATCATACGCGTGTACAACTTCCTGGAGGCGACGTCGCAGATCGCGCAGACCACCTTGCGGGCGGTGCTCGGCCAGTCGAGTCTCGACGAGCTGCTCGGTGGGCGAGACCAGATCAACGAAAAACTGCGGTTGATCATCGACCGCCAGACGGAGCCCTGGGGCGTCAAGGTCGGCACCGTCGAGCTGAAGGACGCGCAGCTCGCCGAATCGATGGTGCGTGCGCTGGCGAGACAGGCCGAAGCCGAGCGCGAGAAGCGAGCGAAGATAATCGCCACCGAGGGTGAATTCCAGGCGGCCCAGGTCCTCGCGAACGCAGCAGAGATCATCTCGACACAGCCCGCGGCCCTCGCCCTTCGCTACATGCAGACGCTGCTCGACATGGGCTCGAACCAGAATTCGACCATCGTCTTTCCCATCCCGATCGAGTTGATCAGGCCCCTCCTGGCGGCGCCGGTGCCCATGGTGA
>CAYUAW010000903.1:0-1489 GCA_964442485.1 uncultured Polyangiaceae bacterium | reverse complement strand
TGCGTGTCGCTGTCGTTGTTCTTCTCCGGAGTGACGTCCTGTTTCAAGTCGGACGCCTTGTCCTTCGCGTCTTGCTTGAGGTCCGTCGCCTTGTCGCTCGCGTCGTCGGACGCATTGTCGATGGACTTGCCGGCCTTCTCGGCCGGGCCCTCCGCCGGCTTGTTCGAACCGCCACAACCGACGACCACTGCGGCGATCGCCACCAACGCTGACAGCTTCATGCGTTCGTGAGACGCATGCGACGTACCAAGCGCGTCCGGGCCGTGTCCGCCCCCGCATTTTTGCGTTCGCGCACGGACCTTCGCCGAGCCGGAAAACGTCCGCCAAGCACATCAGGTGGGCAGCGAGACATTTGGCCCCGAGCGCGCGGCGGGCGCGACTCGCGATGCAGGGTGATCGCCGGCCTGATCCGCGAATCGGTTTGCGGTTCCAGCGTGGCACGACACGTGCACCAGTGACGCTCGCTTTCACGATTCCTTACTCGATCGATCGCGCCAAGGAGCGCGCTGAAGAAGATGACGTCCCGCCAGGATGCGCAAGCCCCCGAGCAGAGCGACGACGAATCCGTCGGCGGACACCGGCCGAGCGACCTCATCGCTGGGAAATACTGTCTCCGCCACGTGCTCGGCATCGGCGGGATGGGGACCGTCTGGGCCGCAACGAACCTGGATCTCGATCTCGATGTCGCGGTGAAGGTGATCAACAAGGGGCTGTGTTCGGACGAGACCCGAGCGCGTCTCGCGACCGAGGCCCGCGCAGAGGCGAAGGTCCAGCACCGCGGCATCGTGCGCGTCCTCGACCTCGGGGTGACGGACGCGGGTGAGCCCTTCCTCGTGATGGAACGGCTCGAGGGCAGGAGTCTCGGCGATCTGCTCGAGGAGGTGGGGCACCTCGAATCCGTGGACGCGGTCCGCATGATGTTGCCGGTCATCGAGGCGCTCGATTATGCGCACGGCCGGGGGGTCATCCACCGCGATCTCAAGCCGGACAATATCTTTCTCGCCGAGCATTGCGGGAAGACCCAGCCGAAGCTCGTCGACTTCGGCATCGCGAAGCTCGGCGACGTCCCGCTCGACCTCCGCCACACCGGGCGCGGCGCCGTCGTCGGAAGCCCGGGCTACATGGCACCGGAGCACGCGCGCGGTGTGGACGTCGATCATCGCGCGGACATCTTCTGCGCGTCCCTCGTCCTCTACGAGGCGATCAGCGGCGTCTCCGCCTTCCGCGGCTCGAACTACAACGCGCTCCTCCGCGCCGTCATCGAGCAGGACCTCCAGCCAATCACGGCCCACGGCAGGGGCGACACGGAGCTGTCGCGCATCCTGGAGCGCGGTCTTCACAAGAACCCCGCACGGCGTCACGCCTCCTGTCTCGAGCTGGGTCAGGCGCTCGCCACGTGGCTCATGGCGCACGGTGAGACGGACGACGTCACCGGTGAGCCGCTGACCAGCTGGTGGCAGCGCGGGCCCTCGGAGGGCGTCGTTCGTAC
>CAYUAW010000902.1:0-1502 GCA_964442485.1 uncultured Polyangiaceae bacterium | reverse complement strand
ATCTGATGGAGCGATCCGGCAGCCGTAACCGCAGCTCGAACTCGACGTCGCCGCCACCGCTCCGGAGACGCTCGAGCTGCTGCTCGAACACGGGCAGGTCCTCGGGGTGAACTCTGTCGCGCACGATTCCGAGCTCGATTGGGGTCGCGCTGTCGATCTGGAAGATTCGATAGCTCTGATCCGACCAGGTGAGCTCGTCTGTCGCAACACGCCACAGGAAGCCTCCAGCATGCGCTCCTGATCGAAAACACCGTCCATCAGGTACGTCTCGGCGTTCGAACGGAGCTCGAGCTGGCCGCTCAGCTGCACGGCGGCAGCGTCGATCCCCGCGGTGGCGAGCCGCTCCAGGTGCTCTCCACGCTGGTCCGGCCCGACGACGTGAACGGCCTTGTCACCACAATCGAATCCCTCCCTGATGAACGGAAGCAGCACGCGGTACTCGTCGTCGGCGCTGTTGAAGAACGCACACACATGTCGCGTTTCCCCCAGCTCCGAGCCGGCGAAGCGAATGGGAGCTGCGCGTGGAATGTTCACCCTACCTTGACGTGCGCGTTCGACGGCGCGAGCCGGAGCCTCGCGGCCATCGTCACGAGCTCGGCGAGCGAATCGGCCTTCATCTTTCGCATGACCTTGCCTCGGTGGGCCTTCACGGTGATCTCGCTGATACCCAGCTCGCCACCGACGTGCTTGTTGAGCCTTCCCGAGACGACGAGCGCCATGACCTCCCGCTCGCGACCGCTGAGTGAATCATAGCGGTCCCGGACAGCCTGCACCTCCGCCGCCTGCCCAAGGGTGGCCCGGCTGCGCTCGATGGCGTGCTGCATGGCGCCCAGCAGCACGTCGTCGCTGAACGGCTTCGTCAGGAACTCGACGGCCCCTGCCTTCATGGCCTGGACCGTGGTCGGGACGTCGCCGTGACCGGTGATGAAGATGATCGGCATGTCGCATCGTTCGGCGGCGACTCGCTTCTGGAGCTCGAGACCGTTGAGATCCGGAAGAGTGACGTCCAGTACGAGGCAGCTGGGGGCGTGTACCCGTGGACGCGCGAGGAATGACTGCGCCGATGCGAACACCTCCGCTTGCCAGCCGAGACTGCTGATCATTAGCTCCAGCGATTCACGAACCGACACGTCGTCATCGACGACGAATACGATCGGTGTCTGGTCCGACATCTGGAATGACCTCGCTTCCCGGGTCATCGAGACGCGCCCGGGCGGCCGCGAATCTACATAGGCGTTGCCTTCTCGAACACTACCGAAAAATGAAACGCTAGTGCGTGACATCGTCACTTCCCCTGTTGGCATTCAGTCGGTGCGGATTCTTCTCAGCAGAAGGTATGCCAAGCGTTGGGCCGTGCCGGACCAGACTTATCGGGCCCCTTGCCTCATCGCCGATTGAGCACGTGGACCAAATGCGTTGCACGGCCCCTCAGCTTCGGCGAAGGGCCGCCTGCATCGCAGCGAGGAGGGCCGCCTCGCTGAAGGGCTTGTAAAGGCACTCCA
>CAYUAW010000901.1:0-1502 GCA_964442485.1 uncultured Polyangiaceae bacterium | reverse complement strand
GGTACATGTGGATGCCCCAGTTCTCACCCAACGGGGACAAGGTAGTCTTCAACCATGCCAAGCCCGACGGGAAGGGCGGCACCGATCGCCGCGAGCTCGCGGTCATGGATTACGACAAGGCGACGGGGACGTTCTCGAACCTGAAGGTCGTCGCGTCGCACATCGGGCCCGAGCCGTCGCTCCCTTACAACCCCGGAGGGGCTGGGTTCGGCATCACGACGATGGGTCTGAATGGCTGCACCAGCAACGGCTCGAATCCGCCGCCGCTCTTCGGAAGTGTTGGCGCTCTCGACTCCGGCACGTGCACGGGACCGTGCTACCCCGCCTGGCCCTTCTTCACGCCCGACGGCGCCGCCGTGATCTTTCAGCTCTCGAGCGAGCCGGATTTCACGAGCGCCTTCCCTGGCCGCGCCACGCCGTCCAAGAGCGAGATCTGGTACGCCGACCTGAAGACCGGGAAGTCGATGCCGCTCGCGAACGTGAACAAACCGCTGAACGCGGCGGACGTGCTCATGGACTACTACCCGACGGTCATGCCCGTCGCGGTGGGCGGGAAGTTCTGGCTCTTCTGGACGTCGCGTCGAGCGGTCGGTCACAGAAACTACGGCGCGGGTGGTCTTCCGGGGGTCGAATCGCCGGACAAGAAACGCATCTGGGTGTCCGCCATCGACATCGCTCCGCCGCCGGGCGCAGATCCGAGCCACCCTGGTTTCTACCTCCCGGGCCAGAGCGACTCGGGCAACCTCCGCGCGTTCTCCGCGCTGAACCCCTGCAAGCAGCTCAAGGCGATGTGCCAGTCGGGCCTCGATTGCTGTTCCGGCTTCTGCTCCATCCCGGCAGGGCAAACGTCGGGTTCTTGCGTCGATACGCCCCCGAGCAACTGCTCCCACGAGAACGACAAGTGCAGCAAGGACGCTGACTGCTGCGCGCCCGAGGCCGGCAGCCGCCCGCTCCAGTGCCTGGGAGGGTTCTGCGGTTACGTGGGGAAGCTCCAGTAACGAGTAACGGCGGGCGCGCGAGCGCGCGGCTTCCTCGTCGGAGGGAGCCCTCGCACACCCTCTACGCTCTGCAACGTCAATACCGCACGTAGCGCGGCCGGCCGCCGATGAGGTGCACCAGCGCGACGAAGACGGCGGCGCCGATGATCGACCAGAGGATCGGGAAGGGGTGCCGGTCGACCGCCACGACGAGGAGCTCCGGCAGCCGGAGCGCGTGCGCCAGGAAGGTGCCGAGCAGGGCGCCGACGAACCCGATGGCGATCGAGACGAAGAATCCACCGCCGGTTCCTCCGCCGATTGCTCGACCGAGCGCTCCGCAGACTCCCGCGATGATGAGCATTATGAGCAGGCCAGAGAGTGTGATCGTCATGCAAGCCTTCACTGCAAGGCGCGCGCCGTCGGGGCGGCCGCCCGGTCGCCTACTAGCAAAGGGGGGCCTTAGCCCCCCGCAGCTTCGCCTTCGGCGAACTGCTCCCCCCGCCGCCTTCGGCGTGCTCGCTCTAA
>CAYUAW010000900.1:0-1508 GCA_964442485.1 uncultured Polyangiaceae bacterium | reverse complement strand
AGCCACAGGTGCGCCGGATCCCCCTCGAACCGATGGTGCCACAGCGCTTGCTCCGAGTACGTCGGAAGCGGGATCGGCGGCTCGAAGACGCGGAGAGGCAGGAGCTCGGCGAAATGACGGACCAGCATCTCCGGCCCCGTCATCAGGAGATCCGTCTGCGCGAGCAGGAGCGGCGCGGCCATGAAGTACCGCACCCTGCTCGCCACCTGCCGTCGATAGCCGAGCTTCGCGAGCGCCTCGTCGATCCACGTCGGGCTCGTGTCGTCCCCGAGCGTGATCACGAGGTGCGGGATGCGCACGTACTGCTCGAGCGTGAGAGCGCGGTCGACCTCCGGATGCCCACGACGGACGGCGCACACGAAGCGCTCCGTGCAAAGGTGCATGTGACGGATCCCCGGCGCGCCGTCGACCACCGCCCCGAGGGCGAGATCGATCTCCCCCGTCTCGAGACGCCACGCATTGCCACGCCGGGCGCTCGGCACGAGCTCGAACGTCACCCCGCGCGCCGAGTGCTGCGTCTTCTGGTGCAAGCTCGCCATGACGACCGTTCCCAGAAAATCCGGAGCGGCGATCACGAAGTGCCGCTTCGACGAGCTCGGGTCGAACCCGTCACCTTGGTGGAGCAGCCGCCGAGCGTCGAGCAGCAGGCGGTGCAACGGCTCGACCAGCCCTTCCGCTCGTGGCGAGAGCACCATTGCACGCCCCGACCGCACCAGGAGCGGATCGCCGAGCAGCTCCCGCAGCTCGGAGAGCGAGTGGCTCATCGCCGACGGCGTGACCGCGGTTCGCTTTGCGGCGAGCGACACGCTCCGCTCGCCGAGCAGCGCGTCCAGGGCGACGAGCAGGTTCAGGTTGAAGCTCGAGAGAGCGGCTCGGGGCATGACACCACCGCTAGCGCAGGTGGCCGTTCCTTCGCCAGGGCGCTACCGGAGACCCAACGGCGAACCCTCCCGTGCTAAAGCCGTCCTCCATTCTGGAGGCTCTCCATGACCAAGCACGTCGCGCTCTTCATCGATCACACCGAGGCCCGAGTCTTCCACTTCAACCCGGACAAGATCGACGAGGCCACCATCAAGTCCCCCCTCCACATCCACCACAAGGGCCCGGACGGCAAGGATCACTCGGCCGGCGCGAAGAGCTTCTTCCACGAAGTCGCGCGCTCCCTCGCCGACAGTGACGAGATCCTCGTCGTCGGCCCGTCCACTGCAAAGCTCGAGTTCATCCGCCACGCCCACAAGCACGACCACGCTCTCGAACCGAAGATCGTCGGCGTCGAAACCGTCGACCATCCCACCGACGGCCAGATCGTCGCCTACGCAAAGAAGTACTTCGACAAGGTCGACCGCATGAAGTGAAGGGGTTGCTCCCCGCGGTGCGCGTCGCAACACGGCCGTCCGTCCTCGCGCTCCGCGCTGCGGGCGGACGGGTCCCTCCGGGCCGTGCTCGCCCGGCCCCCGACCGCGCCGTATCACGTCCCGCCGGGCTGCGCGCGCCCGAGGGTCCCCACG
>CAYUAW010000899.1:0-1510 GCA_964442485.1 uncultured Polyangiaceae bacterium | reverse complement strand
TGGTCGCCACCAGCAGCTCCTCTGAATTGTTCGGCGGACGAAGGCCGTCCGTCCTGCCCGCGAAATAGCGCTCGGCAAGCATGGCCGCCGATACGTGTCGGACCTCTTTGAAGCCAGCATCCCGGCCCAGCGCCAGCATCTCTTCCGGCTTGAAGAAGCTGATGAACGGCGTGCCGTTTGCTCGCGCCCCGGCCGCGGCCCGCTCGATCCCGGGACACACCTCGGGATCCGCCATCTCGATCGGAAGCATGAACGACATGGCGAGCGTGGAGCCCGGAGCGAGCGCCGCAACCTGGCGCAGTGTCGCCATGATTGCGTCCTTCGTCAGGTACATGCTGACTCCGGTGGACGCGACGACCGCCGGCCGCGCGGAATCGAAGTCCGAAGCCGTGAGCCGCTGCCACCAGTCGTCGCCTGCCTCGAAGTCGACGGGAACGAGCCGCAGGAACGACGGAACGCCGAGCCCGAGGTCGTCGAGGCGCTTTCGTTTCCACGCCTGAGGGCCCGGCTGATCGATCTCGAAGACGACCATCCGGGACACGAGCTCCAGCCGACGCTGCGCGAAGGTGTCCAGCCCCGCGCCGAGGATGACGTACTGCCCGACGCCACGGGCGGCCTGCTCCGCGACGAGATCTTCGATGAAGCGCGCGCGGGCGAGGATGGAGGCACGGAAAGGCCGCGTGAACGGGCTCATATCCGGACGGCCCTGCCATCCGTCATCAGGAGCTACCAGCTTCAAACCGATTGTGTCCTCGAACACGTGCGGGGCCGGATCGATCTCCACGTGCAGCGCCCGCCAGAGCGCGACGCGCACCGCGGTGTTTTCTGGCGCCAGTACTTGCTCGACCATCGCGCACCATTTACCACGACAATCCGACAGGCGAATGCTCGGTCGATGTGCTGCAGGTGCTCCCCGATGCTCGTCCGTCCCCTCGGCCGAGCATCGGCCGAGAGAATTCTTTCGCGAGTCTGTCGAACCTGGGACTCGTCGTTCGTCGTCTGGACAAGGACCCCGACCCCCTTTCCAATGACGAGGCCAAGATCATGTCCCAAGTCCCGAATCTCCTGAACGACGACGGAACCGCATCGATCGCCACGGCGTTCATGATGTCGCATCACGGCTTCCGTCGGGATCTCGCACGCTTCGCGAGGGCGCTCGACCGCATCGCCCAGGGTGACGGCTCGAGGACCCTCGCGGTCCGCGAAGAATGGAAGAATTTCCACGCGACCCTGCACGGGCACCACGAATCCGAGGACAACGGCGTATTCCCGACCCTCGCGAGCCAGCACGCTTCCGTGCGCGCGACGCTCGAGCGGCTCGGCGCCGATCATCGGCGCATCGATCCACTGCTCGAGCTCGGCGATCGGGCCTTCGCCGCGCTGCCGAAGACGGACGAAGCCGCCGCGGTGATCCGCGAACTGACGACGCTGCTCGACCCGCATCTCGCCCTGGAGGAAGCGGAGCTCGTCCCGTTCCTCCGCGGCGCGAAGGAGTTCCCTCCGCCACCCA
>CAYUAW010000898.1:0-1514 GCA_964442485.1 uncultured Polyangiaceae bacterium | reverse complement strand
AGTGTCGTCGGCCGAGGTGATCCGGCGAATCAAGAGTTCCCTGACTGCCCGGGCTGCCAGACCCTTCGCCGACGACGCCGACGAGATTGCGGCTGCTCTCGCCGGACAGCAAACACGGTTTCCCGTTGCCTGCGGGCTCACCCCCGGGCATGGACCGACTCGTGGCATCCAGGACGTACAGACTCCGTATCACCCCGGAACGAGCGCCGGAGGTCTTCCGGGTGCTCGATTTCGACGGGCGGCACACGCTGCACGACGTGCATCTCGCCATCCAGGACGCGTTCGATCTTGACGACGACCACCTCTACGCGTTTTACCTGTCGGGCAAGTACTGGGACCGCGCGAGCGAGATCGGAATCAAAGACACAGGCAATGGACACCCCAGATCGACGCGATCACGGCTGTTTCGCCTCGATCTGCGACCCGGGAAAGCCTTTGCCTATCTCTTCGACTTCGGCGACGAGCTCCGCCACCGCGTGGAGGTCATCGCCGTCACCGCAGACGGCCCACCCCTGGTCGAACCAGTCCTCGTCGAATCGGTCGGGAACGCGCCACCGCAGTACATAGGCGGAGGCCTGGAGGACGAGTTCGAGCCGCTCGACGACGATGACGACGACGCTCGACCGCCGCTGCCTGCGGGCACCATCGCCAAGGGAGAGGTGCTCTACGAGCTGCTGTCGTCTCCCGAAGAAGCCCGCCCGCCGCCGTCGAAGCTGCTCGAAGCCCATCCCGTCGTCCTGGAGCTGATCCGAGAGCTCGGCTCGGAGCGCGAGCGATTCTTCCAACTCGAGGAGTCCCTCGACTGGGATCTCCTCATCACCCTTTACGATCTCCCCTTCGGTCTCGCCCAGGCCGGCGCCATCGACCAGGCAGCGGAACTCTGCGAGGCACTCTCCTTCGTGGACGCGGCGCGGTTCCTCGGGGACCGCGCGGTGCTCCTCGCGCGCGCCGGGCGCCGCGAGCCGGCCCTCGAACAGGTAGCCGCCAATCTGCGCTCGATGGGAGGCGACTGTTTCGTGCGCCTCAAGGCCGGCGACGTCCATCGCCTACTGGGCGACGTCGCATCCGCGGAAGAGCTCTACCGAGGAGTTCTCGACGAAACGAACCACATGGAAAGTAGGTACGCGCTCGATCGCCTCGACGAGCTTCTGCGCGAGACGGGCAGATCCGACGAGGCGGAGCAGCTCCTCAAGGACGAGCGAAGGCGCGTCTCGGCTATCACTCGCGAAGCCGGTCCGCGCCTCGTCATTCCGGATGCAACCCCCAAGGTGGGACGAAACGACCCGTGTCCGTGCGGCAGCGGCAAGAAGCACAAGAAGTGCTGTGGTTGACCCTGGTGCGCCTGCCGTTCTCCGTGAGCGGCGCGGTCACCGCTGCCGGTGCCTGCGCACTATCATCGTAATGGCACGTGCTGCAAAACGCGCATGACCCCGTCGTGAACCCCGCCAGCGGGCGCAGTATCAGCGCCCGCGCTCGCCGGAAGGTTCTGGCGATTGGTGCACATGCTCGAAGCT
>CAYUAW010000897.1:0-1522 GCA_964442485.1 uncultured Polyangiaceae bacterium | reverse complement strand
AGTACGACCGTTCGTCCGAATCGGCGTCGAGACCGAGTGCGCGCGGTTGTCATCGAGAAGCCAAGCACTACGACCTGATGAGCTCCGAGGGCACCTGGTCATCGATCGGCTCGCGCCGTGGAAGGCTTTTCACCCCGGTCGGAGTACAAGGAGCAGACCATGAAGAAAGCAAAGAACACCATCTGCCTCTGGTTCGACAAGGACGCGGAAGCGGCGGCGCGCTTCTATGCCGCCACCTTCCCGAACAGTGAAGTCACCGCCGTTCACAAGGCGCCGGGCGACTTCCCGGGGGGCAAGCAAGGCACCGTGCTGACGGTGGAGTTCACCGTTCTCGGAATTCACTGTCTCGGTCTCAATGGTGGCCCGCACTTCAAGCACAGCGAGGCGTTCTCGTTCCAGATCGCCACGGACAACCAGGAGGAAACGGACCGCTACTGGAACGCGATCGTCAGCAACGGCGGCAAGGAAAGCGATTGCGGCTGGTGCAAGGACCGCTGGGGCCTTTCCTGGCAGATCACGCCGCGTGCGCTGACGGACGCCATGGCCGCGGGCGGAGCCGAGGCAAAGCGTGCCTTCGACGCGATGATGAAGATGCAGAAGATCGACGTCGCCGTCATCGAGGCGGCCCGCCGCGGGTAGAGTTGTATCGGGCCCGTCTTCCCTATCGGCGTTGCGGGGCTATCCTCCGCATGCATTCGAAGATGGACGACCCGGAGCTCCCCGAAGGCGTCGCGATCTTCGGGACGGACAGCGACGACGAGACGTCCACGATGCTCTACTTCGACGAACGTGGCGTCGGGCGCCGGTACGCAGTCACGTTCCACGAGGACGGCTTCGCCTGGTCGCGGGACGCACCACAGTTCGCGCGGCGCTTCCGCGTCACGATGGCGAAGGACGGGCGCACGATGCGGGGTGAGGGCACGATGAAGAAGGTCGGGTCGGAGTGGGAACCCGACCTTCAACTCGCCTACGTTCGCGCGACGTGACGACTCCGGCGAGCCAGGCCGCACGATGCGACTCGACGGGACTCGACGTCATGAAGACCGTTCGCCGGACTCATTGCGGACACGAGTCAGGGCAACTTAATGCGGGCGGCTGTTCGTACACCGGGCAGCTCGGGACCTTGCCGTTCACGGAGCTCGCGACGTCGGCGCACGTGCGATGCCCGCGCGACGAGGGATCCTCGCCGCAGATGCACTGGTCCTTGCCGCTGTCCGTATCCTGAACGCAGCAGTCCAGACGGTTCGTGCACTCGCCGTCTGCCATTTAAGTGCAAATAAGTGGAACCGAAGCGTCTCGGAGCGCAGTTTCCTTGGATGGGAACGCGAGGGCTCGCCGTGATTTGTGTTGCCGTTCTTGCTGCTGCCTGCGGATCGGACGGGGCGACGCCCCGTTCGATGGGTGGGGGCTCGAGCGCCGGAGGCGACGGCAGGGATGGCGGTTCGGCGGCCGGTGATGCTGGCGGGGGCGATCCAGGTAGCGCGGCGGGCTGGACGATACTGGACGACACTCCCTATCCGAG
>CAYUAW010000896.1:0-1523 GCA_964442485.1 uncultured Polyangiaceae bacterium | reverse complement strand
TCGTTGACGCCTCGACGGTCACCCACGTCACGAAGGACGCCGGCAGCGGCGGCAGCAGGTCAGCACCGCCCGATGCCTCGGCAGGCGCGTCGACGGTCACCCACGTCACGAAGGACGCCGGGAGCGAGAGCGCATCGCCCGATTCGTCTCCCGACGGCTCGACCGCGACGACGGGACCGACCGAGCTCGTGCCGGGTTCGGTGTCGATCGTGGGCTTGACCACCGACGGCTGGGCCATTTTCCGTGACGGAGACGCGCTCCGCGCCGCGCACCTCAGCGTCCCCGGCGAGCTCAAGGACGTCGCTGCCAAGGCGGGGAGCGTCGTCATTCGCGGGAAGGTCGTGTTCAACTGGGCCGACGTCGACTACGTCGCGAACGTCGGCGATCTGTCGGTATGGACCGCCGACGCGGGCGCTCACGTCATCGGCTCGACCCAGTACTCCGAGGGGCTCGTCGCCGCGAGCGACGCAGGCGACGAAATCGCTTACACGGCCAACCTCACGGCGACGACCATGGACGTCGTGCTCGCTCCCGCCGATCTGTCGTCGTCACAGATCGTGCTGCAGGCCGCAGGTCGCGGCTCCGACACGACCTGCGCGGCGAGCATCGGCTTCGTCGGAGCCCGGTTCTTCACGGGCTCGTGCGCCGCCGGAGCGCGCTCCGGTACGCTCCAGCGTTTCGAGCACGGAGCGACAGGCTGGCAATCGACGGTGCTGGCGACGAGCGCTCTCCCTGCGTGGTCGGCCGATGCCACCGGCAACAAGGTCTTCTACCAGTCGGACGCCTACGCCGGGCAATACGTCGAGAACGGGCAGTCCCACGCCATCGACAACGGCGTGAGCACCGGGACCATGCTGCCCGACGGTTCGGCGGTCCTCTACACCGTCAGCGATCAGCTCCGTCGCACGGCGCTCGCCAGCGTCAATCCGGTCGCCATCGTGACGACCGGGTACTCACAACCCATCGGGTTTAGCGCGAGCTACCACTTCGCGCTCTATTCCACGACGGTCACCTACGACAGTGGAACGAAGCGCGATCTGCGGCTCGCGACCACCGAAAGCTTCAATGCGTCTCCCCTCGTGCTCGTCGCACAGCCGACAGCGACGCTCGTACGGTCCAGCATCACTGCCGACGAGAAGTTCGTGCTTTACCTCACCGACGTGGCTCCGACCGGTGGCAACCTGCACATCGTCACCGTGACCGGCACCGAGCGAGCGGTCTTTCCGGGCGTCGTGGACGCTGCCGCGATGAAGGGCAGCACGATCGTCTTCACCGACAACTCGAGCGATCCCGACCAGTACCCCGTCGTGTCCGATCTGAAGTCCGTCGACCTCGAGCAGGGGATCACGCCCCGGCTCCTCGAGGCCAAGGTGGTCGACGGAAAGTCCTTCCAGCTCGACGCCTCGGGCACGCACGTCGTCTACATCCGCTCCGGGATCGGTCGAGACGCCGGGGCCGGCGGCGCCGGGCTCTTCGTCGATACGCTGCCGTGAGCGAAGCCCATGGTTGGGCGTCGCACGACA
>CAYUAW010000895.1:0-1525 GCA_964442485.1 uncultured Polyangiaceae bacterium | reverse complement strand
CCGCCGATCGTCAGGCCGAGGGCGGCGCGCGGGTCGTAGGCTCCTCGACGCACGAACTGGACGCTCGCCGCCGGCATGAGGAACGCGCACGACCCCATCATGATGGGGAAGGCCGCGGTCGGGCTCATGCCGAGCAGGCTCACCAGGATCATGCAGGGGCCGTAGAGGCCGACCCCTGCCGTCATCAGCGCGCCGAGCACGAAATTGGCGACGGCCCCCACCGCGAGCAACTTGCCGGAGAGCGCGAGCGACTCCCCGCCCGACGGTAGTGCGCCGCGCGCGTTCTGGAGCATGACCACCGACGCGACGACGAGGGCGCCTCCCACGGCGAGGCGCACGACGCGCCGCGGCCACAGGGATACCACGCTCGAGCCGAGCACGCTCCCGGCGACGGCGGCCCCGATCATGACCACCAGCGTGGTCGTATCCACGCGGACGATGGTGATGTAAATGAGCGCCTGCACCACCGTGGGTAGTGCGTGGCCCACGTTCAGCGTGCCGGGCACGACGCGATCGTCGACGAGGCGGCCGAGGCGCAGGGCGGTGGTTGTCGTGGCGAACGAGCCGATGCCGAGCGTATCGAAAAAGTCCGTTGCGAGTCCCACGAGCAGGTGGAGGGGCCCGGGACGCAGCGCGGCACGGCCTGCCATACGATGGTCCCTGACGAGCGCGCGCCCCCAGAGCAGCGCGAAGCTTCCCCCCAGGACGCAAAGCAGCCAGAGGAGCACGGCGCGTCCGGTGTTCTCGAGCGGCACGCGGCGAGCATCTCACTCGAATGCTCGATTGCGAAGATCGCGGACCCCGGACTACTGTTCGGCCCCATGACGAGGCGAGCATCCAACGGACGCGCGGGTCTTTTCTGTCTTCTCTCCTTCAGCGTGCTGCTCGCCGGGTGCGACGACAAGAGGTCCGCGGATACCATCCCGAGCTCCGCGCTCCCCTCGGCCAACGCGCTCCCGCCCCCGCCGCCCGCCGAGAAGGAGATCGCTCCGGTCGAGAAGGAGGAGGAGGTCAAGAAGAAGGAGGCCAAGGACTGCAAGCCTGGCAAGGTCGTCGATTTTGCGGGCGACACGGCGCTCGAGAACCAGGTGCGCCTGAAGGCGGCAAAGCCGGAGGGTGACATCACCGTCGCGGACCTCGCGAAGATCAAGTCCATCAACCTCTCGCAGGTGAAGATCGACCAGCTCGACCCTTGCATCTATCCGCACTTCACCGGCCTGAAGGATCTCTTCCTCGGGCAGGGCAAGCTCGACGACCTCGGGCCGATCGCGGGGCTGCACAACATCGAGTCGCTCCGCGCGTCCCTGAATCGCGTGACGGACCTGAAACCGCTCGCGACCCTCACGAAGATGGACCGGCTCGATCTGGGTCACACCCGCGTGGCGGATCTGTCGCCCCTCGCGAACATGGCGTCCCTCACCGATCTGCAGGTCGACGACACCCAGGTGAGCGACCTCACCCCCCTGGCCGCCTGCAAGAAGCTCGAGCGGCTCAGCATCCAGCGCACGAACGTGAAGGATCTCAC
>CAYUAW010000894.1:0-1536 GCA_964442485.1 uncultured Polyangiaceae bacterium | reverse complement strand
GACGCCGCGCCCGCGGTACCACTCGTCGCGGAGGGGCTTGCGCTGCGAGCCAGGGAGGAACGTGAGAAACTCGTCCTCGGCCTCTATGCGGAGGAGGTTCATGTAACGCCGCGTGGCTACCTGGTGCACGATGTTGCCGAACACATCGAACCCTGCAACCAGGGTGTAGTACATGCGCTCGAGAATCGGATAGTCCATCACCCACGCCGTCTTCGGGATGCCACCGACCGCCCCGCGCAGGACGAAGGCGTTGTCCAGATGCCGATAGACCGTCAACACGGAGTCGAGATTGGTGCCCATTCCATCCCAGACGTCCGATTCGGCGCGACCCGGCATGGGAGCATGGAGGCGAAGCCTGGCTTGTGAAGCGAGATAGGCGAGCTCGCGGACGTGGAAGCGCTCGTAGAACGCCTCGATGCCGTCACCACCCTGTGCCGGGATGGCAAGGTATTGAGCCACCTTGGGCAAATATGAGACGTCCGTCACTGCGAGATCGGAATCGGGTGAAAGGAAGAAGATGAGGAACTGTTCGTCGATGACGTTGAGCGCTACCGAGCCTTTGCACACCGGCCCGTGGATGAACGCCTTGACGTGGTAATACGCGTCGTCGAGCAGGAACTGATATCGCGACCGCGCAGGGATTGCCTGGAACGCGATGAACGGGTTCGATGCGACCTCGGTCGCGTACGAGGGCTCCTTGATCTTCGGGTTTCCCCAGTCCGAGTCGAGGAAGAGGGAGCGAAGGCGCGCGAGCTTCGCGTCGTCGAGGCGATAGGGAATGTGCGTCTTCAGGACGATCGTCTCGTTGAGACGCCGGAAGCGGTAGTACACCCTCGCCACGTTCGGATCGTCGTACGGACGCACCGTGGCGATCTCGTCGACGGGGGCCGGGGCCGCGGTGCGCGAGCGCACGAGGCGGAACCATTCGCCGGGCGCTGCTTCGAAGCCGAGGTGTGCATCGAACAGGTGCTCGAAGATGTAGCGAGCGAACGTGCGCGTCTTCGCGTCGTCCGCGTCGAGGAAGCGTTCCCACTTGGCAATCTCGACCTCGGCGAGCGCTGTCGCGCCCTGAGCGGGTGCCACCGGTGGTCCTCCGGCCCCCAGCCGGACCCATTCTGCAAGCGGTTCGGTCTCTTCGCTGGAGAGTGGTGGAAAGCCGAACGGCATGCCGTCCTGGGGCTCGGCGCGCAGCATGGCGTCGAGCTCTGCCCGCGCCCGAGGACAGACGTGGTGGGTCGGAGGGTCGAAGACGAGCCCCTTCGCGGCTTCGCTGCGCTTCCGGACGAGGCGATAGAGAATGGAGCCGTCGAGGTTTGCGTCCGGCCCGGATGCGCGCCCGAGCACGGAGAAGAAATCGAACCTCGTTCGCCACTCGGCGGTCGTCCGGGCATCCTGGAACATGCGCGTGGGCGCGATGGCGACGACGCGCTCGGGGTCATAGACGACGGTCTGGCTCGCACCCCTCTCCACGCCATCGAACGACTGCAGGTTCAGCTGACAGGGGGCGTCGAAGCAGGCGTGGCAGACGACGCAGCG
>CAYUAW010000893.1:0-1543 GCA_964442485.1 uncultured Polyangiaceae bacterium | reverse complement strand
CCGGTTTCGAAGGCGCGTTCGGCGAGCAGTCCGGCGCGGTCACGGTTCACCGTCAAGACCGCGCGGACGCGGTCTCGTTCGAGGTAGCCGACGGTCGCGTCGCGAGCGTCCAGGCTTCCGGCGACGACGACGCGATCGAACCTCTCCGCGTGGCCAATGTAGGACAGCGTGACGTCGTGATGGGCGCTCCAGAAGAAGGGCACGTCGCGGACTTTCGGTGTGTGACCGAGCATCGCGAAGGCGGCGGTGCGGCCCTGTCGTTCGGCGACCCCGATGTGCTCGATGCGGACGAGCTCGCCATCGTACGGGAAGCGGGCGATGTCGCCGACGGCGAAGACGTGCGGGTCCGATGTCCGCATCCGTTCGTCGACGACCACGCCGCGGTCGGTACGGAGACCCGCTGCTTCGGCGAGCTCGAGGCGCGGGCGCACGCCGACGCCCATTACGACAAGGTCGGCGGCGAGCTCCTCGCCGTCGTCGAGCACCACTTTGCTCGCGGTGACGCGAACTGGTTTGCGCTGGAGCCGGAAGCGCTCTCCCTTGCTCTCGTGAATACGCTTCACGAAGGCACCGACTTCGTCACCGAGGACCCGAGCGAGCGGCAGGGTTTCCGGTCCCACGATGGTCACATCCAGGCCGCGCGTGCGCAGCGACGCAGCCGCCTCCAGGCCGATGAAGCTCGAGCCGATGACGACGGCGGAACGCGCGGTGGCGGCCGCAGCGACGATGGCGCGGCTGTCGGCCAGGGTTCGCAGCACATGGACGTGAGGAAGCCCGGCTCCGTCGATGGGAAGCCGGATGGGCTCCGCGCCCGTGGCGAGCACCAGCGCCCCGTAGTCGAGCGACTCGCCGTTCGACAGTTCGAGCCGCCGTGCCGCGAGGTCGATGCGCCGAGCAGGGCTCTCGAGCTTCAGAGCAACACGCTCCTCTTCGAGCGCGTCGGCCGTACGAAGTGGAAGCCACTCCTCGGGCGCGTTTCCCGCGAGGTAATCCTTCGAGAGATTGGGTCGATCGACGGGCGCTTCGGTACCGATGAGCGTGATCGGCCCGGCGTAGCCCTCGCGCCGCAGCGATTCCGCGCACGAAATCCCGGCCGGGCCCGCGCCGACGATGACCACCGACGACGGGTGACTGGAGCTCGGGCCGGCCGCCTTCGCGCGCTCCGGCTTCTTGCCGAGGACGCGCAACAGGTTCACTTCGCGCCGGACCTCGTAGCACGGGATGGAGCTCAGCGCGGGCGCGCCCAGTACCTCGCCGGTGCGGAGATCGTAGCAGGCGTGGTGCCAGGGGCATCGCACGGTGCCGTCGACGACGAGCCCTTCGGCGAGCGGGCCACCGTAGTGCGCGCAGGTGGCACCGAGCGCGTGAGCCTCGTCGCCGACGCGCACGAGGATCGCCGCCTCGCCGTTGATGTGACCGAGGAGGGGCTCTCCCTCACGCAGCTGTTCGAAGGGCACACCCGAGGCGAAGTCGGGGCCGCTGAGCGATCCATCGGACGTTCCCATGGGCGCAGAATAGGCCAGATGACACAACGCCGCCTACC
>CAYUAW010000892.1:0-1544 GCA_964442485.1 uncultured Polyangiaceae bacterium | reverse complement strand
CGCTCAATCGCAGTACTGCGAGCCCGGGTACAAGAGACAGCGATACGCTCTGCAGTCCACATTGGGACTGATGGTGGCGGCCTTCATCGCGCCGTCTGCGGGCGTCCACTCGAGCTGCGCTCCGAAGCTGTAGGTCGGCACTTGCGCCACGATCGCGGGATCCAGGTCACCGGAGGCGACGAGGTCTTGGAGTACGTCCATGCCGATCGGTCGCATCCGGAGGCGCGCCGTGACGCGCGCCGGAGGCCCGCCGGGATTTGACGCACGATATTGCTTTTGCACGCCGTGGGTGCCGACGTCGAGCGCGCCGGTCCTCACGGGAAGAACGTTCGACTCGTAGCCGTTCGGATGACCGCTCGAGGTTGCGGCTTGCCAGAACATGTGCACCGGCTGGCCCTGGTCGTCGTAGATCCGATCGCGGAGCATGAACAGGTTCGGATCGAGCTTTGGATCACCAGGTGACTTTTCTTCGATCTCGCCGTCCTGGATGTTGCCGCTGCTGACTTGAGCGAGCAGCGCTCCGCTGGCGTCGTACGCCAGGAACTCGAGCCACATGCGGCGGTCCTGTGCAGCCCCGCTCGGCTGGTTGTGTCCAGCGTTCGTCTCGACGCTGAACGAGAACAGGTCCGGCGGCGTGAACTCCAGGGTGAAGTACCCGATGCTTGCCACCCCGAGCTGGCAGTCCTCGATGGCGCTCCGCAGCGCGTCGCGGTTGGGAAAGTCGGAGAGCGGCACGTCGATGCCGGGCCACAGATGTTCGTGCACGATGCGCTCGCTCCCGCCCGGCGGATAGACGGCCGCAAGCTCGCTGCGTGACGGCATATGACAGCTCGGACAGCTCTCGAGCGCGGGCGAGTCCGGCGGTTGCCCGGCTGCACCCATGGAGAACAGACCGCTCCTGTACTCCTCGAACGTACGCTCGAGGTGCACACCAGTCTGCGTCACGATATCGTGGCAACCGCCACACATCGCGGTGCTGTTGCGGTTCGTGTCCTCGAACGAGGCCGAGTACTCCGCCTGATGCGCGCCGGGTTCCCGCGGATCCTGGATCGGTCCGCGCAAGGTAGTGTCGTTGCCGAGCGCGAGCATCGCGTTGTGATCGCCTTCGACTCCCAGCACGCTATGGCAGAAGTAGCAGCTCACGCCGCGGTCCTTCTCGGGGAGGTCGGCGAGGTTGAGGCCGTCGTTCGAGAGCTTGTCGACCACGGCCATCGGGGCGTGGCACCTGATGCAAAAATCCCCGAGTTTGCCGCCGGTCTCGCGCTGACCGCGCTTGTTCATGGCGACGAACACGGGGTCCTTCGCGGCATAGGCGTGCATGCTGCTCGACCACTCGCGATAGTGACTGGGATGACAGCCGGCGCAGTTCACCGGATCGAGCAGCTGGTCGCGAGCGCTCGGCAGCTTCGGAGCTTCGCCATCACCCAGCGCACTCGAACCACCGGTGCCTGGAGCGGGCTCACCAGCTCGGCTGCCGTCGCACGCCGCCAGGAGGCAAACGCCCACCGCGCACGCGGCGTACAGCTTCATCGCCTTCGAAGATA
>CAYUAW010000891.1:0-1545 GCA_964442485.1 uncultured Polyangiaceae bacterium | reverse complement strand
GGCGGGGGGAGCAGTTCGCCGAAGGCGAAGCTGCGGGGGGCTAAGGCCCCCTTTGGTTGAGAATCTACCGAGAATTGCCCCCGACTTGCTGCTGGAGCCGGTCCACTTCGCGCTCGAGCCGCTTCACCATGCGCTGAAGATCCTTCAGATCCTCCGCCGTCGCGAGCCGCAGCGCGGAGGCGAGGTGACGAGCTTGCTCGTTCGTGAATGCTTCAACCTTGCCGGGCACTTGGAAGGCGGCGCCGAGCACTTTCATCACCTGCGGGTTCTGCATCAGCTTGGCGACGCGAGGGTCGCCCATCATTTGCATACCCTTCTTCATCATCTCTTTTTTGATGCTCATTCCAGGGACCTTTCGGCGGCCGGCCTTTCGCCATGCGTCATTATCCGCAGCTGCGCCGAGGGGCAACTGGGATCAGGGCCGCGGACGCGGTAAACTTGCAATGGTGAAGGCGGGTGCTGCTTCCGTGATTCTCGCGACCGTGCTTGCGGTCGCGTGCAGCCCCTATATCCGGCGAGGCGAGGTCTTGTATCACGAGGGCCGGTACATCGAGGCGGCCGAGGTGTTCGAGCTGACCGAGCGAAACCTCGCCCGGTCCTCGCCGGACGTCTGCGCCGAATACAGCCTGTACCGCGGCCTCACGTTCCTCCGCCTGGACGATCTCGCGAGCGCCCGCACCTGGCTCGATCACGCCAGCAAGCTCGCACAGAACGCCCCTGCAATGCTCTCGACGGTGCAGCGGGCCGCCCTGGCCCGCGGCAGGGCCGAGGTGGAGCAGCGGCTCAACTCCGTTCCGATCGGCTCGACCCCCATGACGCGCGTCGCGGCGTCGGAAGAGCCGCCCCCCGTCCAGCGCACGGCAAAGTAGCTCGCGGAGCCGGCCTTCGCGCAGCCTCCAGCGCGGTCGATTTGCGCACCCACCCGAGCGTCGATAGATTGCAGTCGATGACTGCGAGGAGAGTCGGCGCGGCGGTGTTCTGCGCCGCGATGTCCCTCGGGGGCGTTGCCTCCGCGACTTGCTTCGACGGTGTCCGCGACGGCCCGGAGAGCGACGTGGATTGCGGCGGCGACTGCCCCGCCTGCGAGCGAAGCGACCGATGCACCTCGCCGCATGATTGTTACAGCGGCAGATGCGCGGAAGGGAAGTGCGCGGAGCGTTCCTATGGGAAGGGCGAAGAGGTGCCGGCCGGCTATCGAGTGGAGACGAGTGACGCCGACGGTGCTGCGATCACACGCACCATCGGCTGGACGGCGCTCGCCGTCGGCTACGGCAGCGCATACGTCGCAGCCCTCTCGCTGCCTGGTAGCGTGAGCTTCCTCTATGCGCCGGTCGTCGGACCGTGGATCGAGATCTCGCAGAAGAACCAACGCCTGCCCGGGCTGATCGCCGTGGACGGCTTCTTCCAGACCGTCGGTGCGAGCCTGGTGGTGTACGGCATCGCCGCCGCCGGCAAGCAGCTGGTCCGCGACGAGGGCGTCCTGGCGCGCCTCAGGGTCATGCCCGCCGCGATGGGGCGGGACGGATATGGGATCTGGGTGACGGG
>CAYUAW010000890.1:0-1547 GCA_964442485.1 uncultured Polyangiaceae bacterium | reverse complement strand
GCGCGTTCGCCCGAACCGTGCGGGACGTCATTGACTGGCGCGGCCAGCGTCGCACGTTTTTCCAACGTGCCGAGGAACTCAGCGCGCTACCACCCATTGCCGTCTTTTGGGGAGATCGCGACCAGGTCATCCCGATTGCGCACGGCACGACGTTCTCTGAGTGCGTCGAAGGCGTCGTGCTCACGCCATTTCCGGGTTGTGGACACTATCTCCACAATGAGCAACCCGAGGCGTTCGTGAGGGCCTTACGCGAGTTTCTCGATGATCCAACGCTCCTTGCCGCGCGCCCTCGACGGGCAAAGATCCCGCCCTGTCTCGAGAGCGGGAGCCGCGTCACGAACGGGTTTCACTCTTCCGAGCGGGAAACCCATCCTCGGCGTCCGCTCGCATGGTTGGTCGTGGCACTCGCTGCACTGGTTTGCAAAGCACGCCTGATGCGAACGGTCGTCGTCGCAGCGTAAGGGCTGCGCGGTGCCTTCGACGGCTTCCGGCTAAATCAATTTCATGGAAGCAACCGCCGCCTGCTTTGCTCACTGCCATGACGACCGAGTATTTCGTCCTTCAGACGGCCGCAAACTCCACGGTCACAGAGGCTGCGGCGCGCAGCGCGCGCTACGTCATGGCCCTGTCGAACGCTCTCGTGGCGATGGGGTTTCTCTCCCAGTCGCGCAATCTGTTTCTTCCCTTTTCGGCGACCGTTCTTCCAACGATCTTCGTGCTTGGTCTTTTCACGGTTTCCAGGCTGGTCGATACATCACTGGAGTACAGGCAGTGCCTCTCCGGTATTGCCCGCATCCACCGTCGCGCAGGTGGTCCGTGACTACGGAGACGTTTGCCAAGTGATCACTGAGCTCGCCATCGAGCAAGAGGCAAACATCTCTGGCGACGAGTTCCGGACGCTCAATCTCTGCCTCGACGATGTCATCGCGAACGCGGCAACGGAGTACGCTCGCCTGCGAGAGCACACGATCGCGGCTGCGGGGACCGAGCGCCTCGGCATCCTCGCCCACGAGCAACGAAACTTGCTTGCAGCGGCGATCTGCCGAGAAAGCCGCCGCCTCTGGGAGTGGTCGGCGGAAGTACGGTCGAGACGGATTCGCCGGGAGTGCAGCACGGCGCGGACGCGCCGCGAATGGAGAAGCCGAGCGGTCGGGCTGGCTGAACACTGCGGGCCGCTGCAACTCAGGATGCCGCAGCGTGGATTTTGCGGCAGGAACTGACGACGCAAATCGTCAGTCGGGCCCGCCCGAAGAGGCCGGTGTAAGCGTTCCAGCGGCTTCTTGCCGTAGCCGCCCGAGCTCGACGCGCAAGCTCGCTCCCTGACGTCGGCTCTGCGCCCCTTCAGTGACGTCGCCCGCCGGCGTCACGCGTCTTCGACGCATTCGCGGTGCCCGATACCCGGGACTCCGGCGGCTCCGTGTCGCGGCGCTGATCCGCCGAGCCCTTCGGCGCATAGCCGGAAGGCCGGTGTCTTCGGTCCTGTGCCGGTTCCTCACCGTGGCTCTGAAGCACGAGCTCGTTCACGAGCCCGCGGAGCTCCTCGACCC
>CAYUAW010000889.1:0-1549 GCA_964442485.1 uncultured Polyangiaceae bacterium | reverse complement strand
GTGATCGACTGGCCGTCCATCGCCGGATAGTACCCACCCACGAAGATGCACATCTCGTTCGTCGCGGCGGATTCGCCGAACGTGAGGTCCTGGTCGGTCTGGTTGTCGTAGTCGCAGGTGACGTCGATGGTCGAGCCAGCCTTCAGGAGGCGCGGCGGCGTGAAGGTCCAGGGCTCGGGCTCCGCCCAGTCCTTCGTCTCGTAGAGGAGCTGGCCGTCGCTCGAGCGCGCGACGTAATGGACGCCGTGCGAGTGCATGTGGCTCACCGCCGTGAAGAGGTTCACGTCGGTCGGGATGCCGCATGAGTGCTTCACGGTGCCCTTGCTCCGCGCGGGGATGTTGACGGAGATGGTGTTCGCGAAGATCTGCGAGGCGTGAATGCGAACGTTCGACGGATCGGTCGCGTGCAGGGTGACGGCGACGACGGCGTGGATCAGCTCCGTCGAAGTGTTCAGGTAGTGGACCATGATCTGGAAGCCGTTCGTCCCGGGAACGATCATCCCGACCCCAGGGGGGTAGTCGATGCGGGACTCGGACTTCTGCGCGGTGTGGATGGACGTGCCGAACGACAGCCCGCTGCACTCGAAGAGGGGACCGAGAGCGCCCGGGGTCTGCTCCAGGAAAAGGAACATGTGGTGCGACCCGACCGTCATGAACGCCTCGCTCGAGAGAACGGCGACGTCGCGTCGGTAGGGGTTGTCGAAGTTCTGGCAACGGAACATCTCGCCGCCCGGCGGAATGTCGAAGGCGTCGGCAATGAACGTCGCGGGCATCTCGGGCCGGGGCGGCCCGGCGTCCGCGACGGGATGGGACGCTCCGGCGTCGTGCGACGCGGACGGTGGCGCGACGGCGCACGTCTCCGTGCAGCGCGTCGCGGCTCCGCCGCCGCAGATGCACGCATCGAAGCAGCTCGCGCACGCGCTGCACTCTGCCTCCGGAGTGCACGCCTTCATGGCCTGCGCGGCAGTGCCCCCGGCGGGAGCACGACTGCTGCAGCCGGGCGCCGCGGCCAGGGCGGCCGAGACGGTCAGAAGCGAAACGAGCTTCGTCATGTTCCCTCCCCTTCCGGGCGATGGCGCACCCGGCGCCTTCGAGAGCATAGCGCGAGCACCGCGCCGAGCACGGCGAGGGCCCCGCGCGCCGGCGAGCCCGCCGTTCCTTCGCTGACCCGGCAATTGCACCCGCCGGAGGACACGGGCGAGAGCGGGGGCTCGCCGCACACGCACGCCTGGAAGCCGCTGCCGTCGGAGAGGCACGTCTTCTTCCCGGTCACGCCACCCTCGCACGGGCATTCGACGGACCTGCCCGGCGCGCAGGCGGGGCCCGCGTCCAGGCTCCCCGCGTCCTTCGACGTGCCGCCGTCGCTGCTGCACGGGAGATCGCAATCGAGGGACAGTGCACAGGACTGGAGCCCAGAGGCCGCGCGAAACGCCGGACCCGCAAGTCCGCCGTAGGTGTCGATGGACGTGCGGCAAGCCCCGGAGATGTAGCAATCCGTGCCGACGCACCCCTTCTGCGTCATGCACGCGCTCACGCTGTCGCAGCCCGG
>CAYUAW010000888.1:0-1550 GCA_964442485.1 uncultured Polyangiaceae bacterium | reverse complement strand
TCGGGGCCGAGGTCGGCGCCGAACATGGTCCGTCCGACCACGTCCAGCGTGAGGCGCATCATCTCCGCGGACAGGTCGACCTCCTTCTCGCGGGAAAGACGCTCGACGTGCTCCTCCACGCAGGCAGCGATGGTCCGTGCGTAGCCACCGATCCGCGAGTGCACGAACGCCGGTGACACGAGGCGGCGGTTTCGTCGATGCTCGTCGCGCTCGCTCGTGAGCAGGCCGTCACCGAGGAGCGGACGCGCGAATACGCTGAGCCCGAAACCCTTCACGAACGCGTCGGCCTTCGAGACGAGGACCTCGTTGCAGAGCTCGCTCGACGAGATCACCACCGCGGCGAAGAGCCCGACGTCGAGCCGAGCGATGTCACCGTATTCTCGAGGGATTCGCGTCAAGAGACCGATGCGATCGCTCCGGAACTCGGCCAGGTTGCCAAGGAAGCGGCGCCCAGCGACCCGCGGGATGGCTCGTGTCATGTCGGTTCTCCTTGCTGAAGACACGTGTATTATGTGAGCTATCGCTTACATTTGAAACTCGCATTCGAGGGCATCCGAACATGGTCGCTCGAGTCCGCACCAACCCCAGAAAACAAGCTACGCAGGCGCGCGCTGCCGCCACTGTCGAAGCCATCTTGAATGCGACCGCTCGCATTCTGGTGAAGGAAGGCTACGACCACGCGAGCACCAACAAGGTCGCTGCGACCGCCGGGGTGAGCATCGGTTCTCTGTACCAGTACTTCCCGAGCAAGGAGGCGCTCGTGGCTGCGCTCGCCGAGCGACACCTTCAGGAGATGAGGGCCCTGATCTATGGGGAGCTCCCGAAGCTCCTGTCGCTGCCGGTGGCGGCGGGCATCGAGCGCGCGGTCCGGTTGATGGTCGCGGCGCACTCGGTCGACCCGAAGCTGCACAAGGTGCTGGTCGAGCAGGTCCCGCGCGTGGGAAAGCTCGAACGCGTGGAGGGGCTCGAGCGCGAGATGGTTGGGCTCACCGCCTCGTATCTCGAAGCGAAGAAGGACGAGGTGGCGGTCCGGGACTTCGAGCTCTCGGCGTACGTCGCGGTGGGAATGATCGAGTCGCTCACCCACGCCGCGGTGCTGACGCGGCCCGAGATCCTCGGCGAGCCGTTCATTCGCGAGGTGACCAGGGCCGTCGTGCGCTATCTGACGGATTAGTCCCGAGAGCGCGCCGGCCCTTTCAGGGACCTGCGACGCGCGCCTGCTCCATCAGCTGTCTCCAGGGGAGATCACGAAAGTCGCGCAGGAGCTCCGTCGCCCGCGTCGGGTTCGTCCACGATGACGCCTGCGTCCCGCCGTTCGCGAAGAAGTCGCGATATCCGTCGGCGTCGCGAAGCTTGCTACCGTCGGCGCTGACGAACCCCATGGTCCATTCGCCGAACGAGCGCGCGGCGATGTGGCCGCTCCAGAGCACGGTCGCTGCGCGGTGCCGCGGATCCTGCGTTATCGCCTGGTATAGCGCCACGACGTCCGCTTCCGTGCCTTCGAGCGCCTGGATGAACGCTCCGCCCTCGTAGAGAAGCATGCCGGTGAC
>CAYUAW010000887.1:0-1551 GCA_964442485.1 uncultured Polyangiaceae bacterium | reverse complement strand
GCGATCGCCGGGGGCATCGCGTGGTGGCGCGTCCGCCCGCTGCCTTGTCCGCCGGGCTACGCCGACTGCAATGGGCAGCACGCCGATGGCTGCGAGACCGCGCTCCAGAGCGATCCCACGAGCTGCGGCGCGTGCGGCGTGACGTGCGCGCACTCGGACGGTGTCGCGTGCGTCCTCGGGCAATGCCGTATCACGACGTGCCCCGCCGGTTTCAAGGACTGCAACGCGAGCCCTCGCGACGGCTGCGAGCTCGACGTCCGCACCGACAGCGCCAACTGCGGCGACTGCGCCCACGTCTGCGGCGCCGAAGGGACGAAGAGAGCCGCCTGCGTCGCCTCGAAGTGCGAGCTCGCGTGCAAGCCGGGCCTCGTCGATTGCGACGGCGACACCGCGACGGGCTGCGAGACCAACGTCTGGAAGGACCAGAAGAACTGCGGGCGCTGCGGGGTGGTATGCGCCGGGGGCTGCGTGGAGGGTCTGTGCGCGCCCGCCGTCCTCGTCAGCGGCATCGCCGCGACTCATCTTGCAGCCCAGGGGGGCACCGTCTACTACTGGGACGCCACCGCGCATCGCATCGAGCGCGTCAGTGCCGACGAAAAGCCCACCGTCGTCGCCGACAACGTGACCGACCTGAGCGGCCTCACCGCGCTCGGCGATCGCCTCCTCTGGGCGACCCCCGCGGGCGTCTTCTCCCGACGCGTCGCCGACTCCGGCGGCGCCACCGAGCGCGTCACGGGTCCCCTCGCCGGCGCGACGCCCCTCGTCGCCTCGCGCAAGGGCAGCTACGTCGCGTGGGCCCAGCGCGCCGCGCCCGCCGCTGCGCGCCGCGAGGCGAAGCACCCCGGCGTCCCCGGAGACCGCCGTCGCGTCGTCGCCGCCGCCATCGCCGACCGCGGCAAGCCCGCGCAGTCCGTCGCCGAGTGCAACGAATGGCCGCGCACCTTCGCCGCCGACGACCGCGACGTCTACTGCTGCGACGCCACCACGCCGCTAGCCTCCGTCGTCTGCGACGGCGCCAAATGCACCCACCGCGACCTCGGCGTGTCGTGCCCCGACGAGCTCGCCGTGGACACCGACCACGTCTACTTCGCCGCCGATCTCCGCGTCTTCTCCCTGGACCGAAAGAGCAACGCCCTCACCGTCCTGGCCAAGCGAAAGCGCCACCCCAAGAACGTCGCGACCGCCGGCGCCGTCGTCTACTGGACCGAAGGCACCGACGTCTACCGACTCGCCCTCGACGCCACGCCCGCGACCGCCCCAGAGCTCATCGCGCGTCGCCAGACCGACGTCACCGCCCTCGTCGCGGACGACGCCGGGGTCTACTGGGTCGCGGGGGCAGAGGGAGCGGGAGGAAAGGAAGCGGCGGGGGAGGCGATTTACGGCGTGCTCGTTGCGGAACGGAGGTGAGGGCAGCGACAGCGGGAGCGGCAGCGGAGGCGGGAGCGGAGGCGGGAGCGGAGGCAGGAGCGGAGGCGGGAGCGGAGGCGGGAGCGGAGGCGGCACGCGGCACGCGGCACGCGGCACGCGGCACGCGGCACGCGGCACGCGGCA
>CAYUAW010000886.1:0-1552 GCA_964442485.1 uncultured Polyangiaceae bacterium | reverse complement strand
CTCGATGCGTGCTGCTGCAGCCGTCACCTGTCCGCCGGAGCTCGTCTCCGAGGTGTTCGGAGGAATGGCAGCGCGTGAACCGAACGGTTCCGCGGACATAGGTACCCCATCGTTACCCTTCCCGAACCCTATCGATAGGCCATCCGAAGTTGGCCCTCGCGCGCGCGCACCATCCGCATCCGCATCTGCTCCCTCATCCGCATCCGCAACGGCACCCACAACCGCACCCGCGGCTGACGCCGACGAGGGGGTGGTGGCCGTCTTCGAGCACTGGTCCTCGACGCTCTGGAAACGGTTCCACGACGTCGCTCCGAAGCTGACCGACGGACGGCGGAAGAAGATCCGATCGCGACTCGGCGAGGGCTACACGGTCGAGCAGCTGAAGGCGGCGATCGACGCGGTGACGCGGAGCCCGCACCACATGGGCGAGAACGATCAGGGCAAGGCGTGGATCGAAATCGATCTCGTCTTCCGCAACGCGGAGAAGGTCGACGGCTGGCTCACCAAGCCCGTCACGCCCATCCGCATGAACGGTCGCAACGGCCCACTTCAATCGCGCGAAGGCGCGCCTGACCTCGAAGCTCTCTACGGAGTCAAATGAACCGCGAAGAATACATCCGACTGCGAGACCTACGCCTGGCCGAAAGCGGGCTCGGTCTCGAGGAGTTCTGCTTGCTGTCGAAACTTGCCGGCTGGCACGTCGCGATTGTCGAGCACGAGCTGCGGAATCCGGAGTGGCTCGAGCGGCTTCGCGTCGCGGCAGCCGAAGGCAAGAAGCAACGCGCCGAGGCCCGGGCGCGTCGGCTCAGCTCGGCGATTTACGCCGCCCTCAAGGGCGGACCGGTCGCGATGGCAAATACGAGCGAGGCGGAGGTGCTCACCGGGCTTCCGCCGAAGTTGCGTGAGTTCGCGGAGACGTTCGACCATGAGGGCGGTTCCGGCGGCTGCCTGATCACGGGGCCCACGGGGTCCCAAAAGAGTCGCGGATGCGTCGCGACCACCATGCGCCTCGTGCGCGTAGCGTTCGAGCAGCATGAGGCGAAGCACTACGGATCCAATTTCGTCACCGATATCGCGTGGGCTCGCGCGATCGATCTCGCGAATGCTCGCCGGCAGCATCCGCTCGGCAGCGAGCCGGACACGCTCGAAAAGGCCAAGGACGTCAGGCTGCTGTTCCTCGACGATCTCGGGTGGGAGCCGGTGACCGACGGCACGATCGCCGAAGTGCTCGCACACCGGTACGACCAGGGCCGCGTCACCGTCGTGACCAGCGGTACGCCGTACCCTGACCTCGCGAAGCGATACACGGAAGCGCCGCTCCGGCGAATCCTCGAAGCGGGCGGGCGCAAGGGCCAGATGATCTCGCTCTTCCCGCCGAAGCCTGTATCGGTGCTCGGGGGATCGCGATGAACCGCCGTCTCGTCGCCAGCATGCTGCGCCGACTCGCCCAGCGGCTCGACCCGCGCGTGGATCCCGCGGTGCGGGTGGAAGCCGAGCAGGTCTCGCACGCCCAACGCATCAGCGCCGAGTGGGATCTCCGGAAGGCGTTCTC
>CAYUAW010000885.1:0-1561 GCA_964442485.1 uncultured Polyangiaceae bacterium | reverse complement strand
GAAACAGGGGGTTCTGTGCGTCATCGACGTTGTACGTACCGAAGTTGCAGATGAAGCGTTCGTGGTCGTGATTCTCCAGATACTGGAGAGCCGTCCGAGGCAGTGCATTCGCGTTGCAATCGACGGCATACGTGACGCAGACGAGCGCCAGGAGCACTGCGAGACCCCGCATGCGGGTGTTGGTTACGTGACTTGCGGATTTCGGTCAAGGCCGTCGCGCGGCACAGTGCGACGGTTCCGTGTCAGTCCGGCGACGCGTCCCGGGGCGCGCGGCGAGCAACTAGCCGCTGCACTTGCCGTTGGCGTACAATCCCGACTCGCCGAGCCGAATCGATCCGCCGCTGAGTCGACGGCCAGGCTCGTCGAGAGCGCGTCTCACTTTGTTGCGGGGCTTCGAAGCGTCGGTCTGAGGAGCTTCAGAGCTTCCAACCGCACCCGGCATCGACGTCCGCGCGGTCCACGGGGCATGTGTTGGCGAAGAAGTATGACGCGGAGTCGAGTCCGTTCACGAGGCAGTCACAGCGAATCCGCAGCGCGCCACCGTCCCCTGCTTCGTAACTGCAGAAGGCTCTATATGTGCGGCTGTCAGCGCATTGCTGAAGATCCGTAATGCACGCCGGTCCCCCTAGCGTGGGCGGACTGTGGGAGACGTCCGACGAGTTCGCCTGGCACGAGGTATTGCCAGGTGATCCGGCCTGGGCGGGGCAGGCGGAAACGCAGGCGGTGCTCGATGCACCAAAAACGTCCAGGGGTGTCGTGAAGCCCGGCGCGAACGAATAGCAGTGGACGACCGCGTCCGCGCCTACTTCCATCATGCCGGCAAGGCCCCCGGTCTTGCGATCGTACAAGACGACCTTGCTCGTATCGATGCCCTGAAAGTAGAGGCCCTGGTACGCGCCACAGAGCACGGGCTGGCCGGAGTGCGGGGCCATCGGCGGCGAGCCACATGTCTCTGCGAACTGCGCCGACTCGGTTGCGAAGTCCATCCCGCATGAGCATGCGACGCCGGCCGGATTCGCTGGAGTGCATCGAGCCACGCCCGCGGTCGGGGGCAACTCGGAGTCCGTGGCCGCATCTCGGTGCGGCAATCCGGCCTCGGAGCTCGCGTCTCTTTGCGGCGGCGCGGGGGTAGAGCCGGCGTCACTCCGCGCGGATGGCGAGACGGGGGTCATCGTTCCGTCGGCATTGGTGCCGTCGCAGCCTGGGTGCGTACACTTCGCAGCAGCGGCGTCCGCGCATGCGGAACCGCAAACGCGGGCGTCGGGGGTCCGGGCTGAAATCCCGACGTCTGCCTGTTCGTCGGCGTGACTGTCACAACCGCCGAGGGCACCGAGGAGGAGAAAGAGCGCAGCGGCGGTGGCCGCACCCGTTCTCAGGGGAGCCTCGGTTCTTCCGATGAAGGGGCAGGGCGTCCCACGGTCGCATCCTACCACGCCGACGCCTCGACCCAGCCGAGCGGCGGGGCGAGACCTCCGGGCGGGGCCCCGTCGCTCGCCCACGACCCCAGCGTTCCGTTGAGCCACGTCTTTTCCTGAGCGAGATTGGAGCCGACGGCGTCCGC
>CAYUAW010000884.1:0-1568 GCA_964442485.1 uncultured Polyangiaceae bacterium | reverse complement strand
TCCTGGAGGAGAAGATGCGCGCGCTCGGGACGGCGGCGTGTCCTCCGTATCACCTGGCGATCGTCATCGGCGGCACCAGCGCGGAGTACGCGCTGAAGGTCGCCAAGCTCGCGTCGGCGCGCTACCTGGACGCACTTCCCGCAGAGGGCAACCGCCTCGGGCGGGGCTTCCGCGACGTGGATTTCGAGCGACGCGTGCTCGAGATCGCGCAGCGCACCGGGATCGGGGCGCAGTTCGGCGGCAAGTACTTCTGCCACGACGCACGCGTCATCCGGCTGCCCCGGCACGGCGCCAGTTGCCCGGTCGCCATCGCCGTCTCATGTTCTGCCGATCGCCAGGCCCTCGGCAAGATCACTCGCGACGGCGTCTACCTGGAGGAGCTGGAGCACGACCCCGCGAAGTACCTCCCCGACACGACGCACGACGATCTCGAAGGCGAGGTCGTGAAGATAGACCTGAACCGACCGATGAGCGACATCCGCGCCGAGCTCTCGCGCTACCCCATCAAGACGCGCCTCTCGCTCACGGGGCCGCTCATCGTCGCGCGCGATATCGCCCACGCGAAGCTCAAGGAGCGGCTCGACGCCGGCAAGGGGTTGCCCGGCTACCTGAAGGACTATGCCGTCTACTACGCAGGTCCGGCGAAGACGCCCGTCGGGTACGCATCGGGCTCGTTCGGTCCCACGACGGCGGGTCGCATGGACTCCTACGTCGATCAGTTCCAGGCGGCGGGCGGCAGCCTGGTGATGCTCGCAAAGGGCAACCGCTCGGCGGCGGTGACCACCGCGTGCAAGAAGTACGGCGGCTTCTACCTCGGCTCCATCGGCGGCCCTGCCGCGCGCCTCGCGCAGGACTGCATCAAGAAGGTCGACGTCCTCGAGTACCCCGAGCTCGGCATGGAGGCCGTGTGGAAGATCGACGTCGTCGATTTCCCCGCGTTCATCGTTGTCGACGATAAGTGCAACGATTTCTTCGCCGATCTCGGCGGAAAGCACCTGAAGGTGGCGGGTTGACCGCACGCGCGCGCCCTCGATCCCGACGTCAGAGTCCGGACCGGGAACGCGCCATCTTCGACGCGATCCTTCGGGTCGACGCCGCGTGCGATCGCACCGCGCGCCTGAACGCCGATCCGATCGGTCCGGTACGACGCTACGTCGGCGCCGCGAACCTGGAGCTCGCAGGGCTCGTGGGCGCTTGCCTCGCGTTCGGCAACGCGAAAGCGCTGCGGGCCAAGGTCAGCGACGTGTTCGATCGACTGGGCCCCGAGCTCGCGCGCGCCGCCGACGACGAGCTCGGGATGTTCGCGGCGCTCGCGAGCTTCAGGCACCGCGTCTACCGCGGGGAGGACGTGGCCCGGCTGGTGGTCGGTGCGCGCCGCGTGCAGCGGTCCCACGGTTCGCTCGAGCGCTGCCTCGCGGGGCTCCTGCGCACGCACGACGGCGTACTCCGTCCGGCGCTCGCCGAGTGGGTCCGGACCGTGCGGACGGCGGGTGGCCTCGACATCGCCGCGCGTTCGCGGCGCGGAGCCGCGCATATCCTCCCTGATCCGGCCAAGACGAGCGGCTGCA
>CAYUAW010000883.1:0-1568 GCA_964442485.1 uncultured Polyangiaceae bacterium | reverse complement strand
CTCACGGCGACGATCGCCACGGCCTTCTCCCTGTCCGCTTGCAGCGCAGATTCCAGTTCGAAGGGCGGCGCAGACGCCTCCACGGGATCCGGGAACGGCGGCGGTCTGGGCACGGGCGGTGCGACATCGACGGGCGGGAGGGCCGGCGGCGGCGGTCTGGGCACCGGCGGCGCGACATCGATGGGGGGGAGCGCCGGCGGTGGCGGTGTGGGCAGGGGCGGTGCGACATCGACGGGTGGGAGCGCCGACAGCGGCGCAATGAGCAGCGTCGACGGAGGGAAGCTCCCCGCGTCGCGCTGCGCGCCCGACGAGAGCGCGCCCGTCCCGGCTGGCCGCTGCACGACGGATCCGAACAACACGACGGTCCCGCAGTGCAACAAGTGGCTGAAGGTCGAGATTCCGGGCACCGTCTGCGGCGACGGCAGCCAGTACAAGTTCTTCGTCAACTACTCCGACAAGAGCAACGATCTCGTCGTCGACTTCGAGCCGGGCGGCGCGTGCTGGGATTACCCGAGCTGCGCCGGCACGGGGGGCATCCGTGGCGCGGCGAACCCGCACGGGATCCCCGACGATCACATGACGACGTACCAGTTCCTGAACCTCCTCCAGCGGACGGATCAGAACCCAGCGAAGGACTACAACATGGTGTTCCTGTCCTACTGCACCGGGGACATCCATACGGGCAACAACGTCATCACGTACACGGACACGGATGGCTACGACGGCGGCTCGTCGAGCCCTGGCAACTCACCCGCAGACGCGGGGCCCGCGCTGACGTTCCACCACGCGGGCCACGCCAACACGATGGCCGTCATCGACTGGATGAAAAAGACGTTCGGCACGGTGCCGAAGATGCTCGTGACGGGCTGCAGCGCGGGCGGCGCGGGCGCGATCATCAACTACCACTTCGTCCGCAAGGGGATGGGCAACAACGTGCAGTGCAGCTACCTGCTCGACGATTCGGGCCCGATATTCCACAGCGACGGTCCGTCGGCGCAGCTCGACGCGAAGGTTCGCTCGGCGTGGAACGTCGATCCGATCCTCGACAGCCTCGGCGCGGAGCTGCCGATCAGCGCCGCGGACATCAAGAAGGATTTCGGGCTCCTCAACAAGGCGATCGCGGAGAAATACTCGAGCGATCGGCTCGCGCTGACGCTGTTCCGGATGGATCTGAACTACTCGCTCTACTCGTACCAGCGGTTCTTTCCGAACCAGTCGGAAGCGGACATCCACGCGAAGTGGTGGCAGGACATCCAGTCGCTCCTGCCGACGTACGACGCGGAGCCGAACCTGTTTTATTACATCCCGTACTTCCGCTCCGACAACTGCAGCCACTGCGTGTCGATCCCGCCGATTGGCAATCCGCCGATCGAGCCGCTCGATCAGACCAAGGCCCTCACCCAGTCGTGGTCGGGCTCCGAGATTCCGGAGGACCACGTGGATCTGAAGCAGTTCACCGCCGATCTGCTCGACGACCCGAAGCCGCTCCGGAGCTACTTGCAGCAGGTCGAGCCGAACGAGTCGTTCGCCCCGGCCGTGTCGGCCGCTTGCATGGAAGGCGGCTGAGG
>CAYUAW010000882.1:0-1584 GCA_964442485.1 uncultured Polyangiaceae bacterium | reverse complement strand
GCGCGCCAGTTTTCTGCGCCACCCGAACAGAGCCCCCGACAATGCGCGATCGCACGCCAAGGCAACGACCACGGTAGCCTCGAATCGAACAGGCGCCGCCCATCGCTGGCGCCGGAATGCTCTGCGGTGGTGATGGCGCAGGCTCCAGGTAAGTCGTGTCTGCTCCGCCCGATTTTCGTCGGGTGGGCAGCTCACGCGAACGTGAGAGACGCTACGTCGCGATGGGCTCGCCCGGCGGGATGTCCTCTTCGACGATCTCGAAGCGACCGTTGTCGAAGGGATTTCCCGGAGCTTGCTGCACCTGCACGAGCCGCTCGCGCTTGCCGCGGCGGGCGAGCTCGAGCACGCGATGATGGCAGAAGGGATTGTTGCCCGGCTTGCCGAAGAGGACGTCGGCGGTCCACGTGCAGCCCGCGCGGCATTCGTCCGCGTAGTAGCAGGTGCGGCAGAAGCCCCACAGATCGTCCACGGTGCGATCGCGCGTGTAGCGCAGCGGCGCCGCGCGCTCCCAGATGTCCTTCAGCGAGTTCTCGCGGACGTTGCCGCCTGCCCAGCCGTGCGTGGTCAGTGACGGGCATCCCTTTATGGTGCCGTCGGCCTCTATGCCGAGCGTTGCGCGACCGGCGCCGCACGACGCCATGTGCCCGAGCGGCATCTGCCCCCGCAGCACCGACTCGTACGGGCCGAAGTATCCGATGTTGTTCCCCGGCCAGAGGCGCACGCCGTTCTCGTCACAGCGCGCCTTCAGCTCCGCGAGGAGCGGGAACACTTTCGCGAGATCGTACGGCTCGAGCAGCACCGAAGGCTCGTCCGCGCCACGGCCCATCGCGACGGTGAGCTGGATCTGCCAGCTGTGGCCGCCGGCCGCGATGATGGTGTCGAGCACGGCGTGCAGATCCGGGACGCTCAGGCGGTTGATCTGCGTGTTCACGGACACCGGAACACCGGCCGCCGCGAGGTTCGCCAGCGCAGCGAGCGCCGAATCGTGGGAGCCCTGGACGCCGCGCAGACGGTCGTGCGTCGCGCGCACGCCGTCGATGGAGACGCTCGCGCTCATGAGCCCCGCCGCGGCCGCGGCCTTCGCGCGCTCCGGCGTCAGTGCGCGCCCGCCGGTCGTCATCGTCGACTGCATGCCGTAGCTGCGCACTTCGCGGATGATGTCCGTCCAGTCGTCGCGCAGGTACGCCTCGCCGCCGATCACCGTCACTTCCTTCACGCCGAGGTCGGCCATCTGCCGGACCAGATCGAGCGCCTCGGCCGTGGAGAGCTCGTCCGGGCGCGCTTGCCCGGCGCGCGACCCGCAGTGGCGGCACGCGAGATCGCACTTCAGAGTGATCTCCCACACTGCGTAGATGGGCCGCGTCTGCCGGTCGATCTCCCGTGCGCCGTCCGCGAGGGGCAGCCTTCGACGGAAGGGCTCGGCGTGAGGCGCAATCGGCAGATCGCGCTTCGGGCGCGGCGCCTTCATGAGCGCGGCGTGGGCCTCCGCGGAAATCACCCCGACTCGTGCGCTCTCGTTCTCCACCGCTCGAACCTTAACACGGGCCGGCGGATGCGCCCGTACCTTGCTTTTCGTGCGATTGC
>CAYUAW010000881.1:0-1596 GCA_964442485.1 uncultured Polyangiaceae bacterium | reverse complement strand
TCGCACTGTGACACGACCAGCGCTCGCTCCGCGGTCGTCTTGCGACCTGCTATGGATCATGGGTTGCGACGGAGCGCGGCTCAGCTTCGTCGACGACCTGCGCGCCGCGCGGCCGCCGTCGCCGCACCTGGAACTGGAGCTCCGCGCGCAGGGGCGGGAGTGACAGCGTCGTCTCACGGACTCAAGACTTCGCCGCACCACATGGCGGCTGCCGCCGAGTAGACAGCGCATGCCCCGCCCAGGCACTTTTGGCTCGCGCATTCAGTGTCCGCCTTGCACGACGCGGCCTTCGCTTTCAGTGCGACGCAGATACCCGCCGCGCAGTATCCGGTCATCAGAATAACCTCGCCGCACGGCAGACGCTACTCGGCTCCCGCCGGAGGAGCGCGAGGCGGCATTCGCAGGGCCTTTTCCGGGAAGACTTCGGACGACGAACGGAATCGACCCCTGGGCAACAGAGTCCCACCATAAGCGCAGAGCCATTGCCCTCGATTCCGTTCGCGTCCTGCTTACTAGACGCAGCCCGTGGGCGACCGTCGCAAAAAAAACTGCAGACCGTCACCGCTGGACGGAAGCCGCAGGCCGCTTCCGCGTCTCCTCATCTGTCGACGCCGTCGTCCCTCCACGACCGTGTGCCGCGCGCGCCCGATGTGCCACGTCATGGCGTCCGCCGGCGCCGTCACGGCGAGCCTCCCTCCGTGCACGCCGTCGAGGTGACACCACACGCACAGGCTCGTGACGTTCTCGTCCCTGTCGTCGCCTCCAGCCGAACGGAACACGACATGATGCGGCGTGAGGTCGCGCCGCGAGCACACCGGGCTCGTGCAACGATGCCCGTCGCGCGCGTACACCTCCGCGTAGGCCAGCTCGGAGCGCGCTCGCGGACGCCACGCGTCGATCAGCACGACGCACAGGTACCGCAGGAACGTCACACCGCGCGGCCCCTGGCGCCGGAACATCCGCTCGAGCCACCGGAAGTAGCGGCGCGCGCCCGTCGTCACCCGGAACTTCAACGTCACGCGCCCACGTGAGCGGTGTTCCGGCACCGCAAACATCTGGCCCGGCTCCGCGCCCGTCGCGCCCATCGCGCCCGTCGCGCCCGTCGCGCCCGTCGCGCCATCGCGCTCCCCGAACACCGCGCCCGTCACCACCCGTCGTTCAATCCGAGCAAGCTCCTCCATTGTCGCCTCTTCCGGCGGTCGTCGCTCCGGCTCGATCCCGAGCCTCCCGAGCATCTCCGCAGCATCGACTTCTTCCCGCAGATGCTTCACCGTCCGCTCGCGAGCCCGCGCCACCCATGCGTCCGCCGTCTCCGTAGTTCCGCATCGACGCCTTCGTCGTCCCCGAGGGATCAAAGATGCGGAACTACGCGAGCGGAGCGAGCGCGCCGAAGGCGGCGGGGGGAGCAGTTCGCCGAAGGCGAAGCTGCGGGGGGCTAAGGCCCCCCTTTGTTAGGAGACGCAACCACCGCGACGAGCCGCGCCGCTTCGAACCCGAGCTCGCGCCCATTCACCGCTTCCCGCAGCCGGGGCATCGCCCGTGCCCGACGAGCCAGCGCCCGCTTCGCCTTCACCGACGACAGACTCATCCCGAGCC
>CAYUAW010000880.1:0-1597 GCA_964442485.1 uncultured Polyangiaceae bacterium | reverse complement strand
GGTCAGAACCCGACGCCGGTGTGGATGACGGCGGTCAGCGCGACCTCGTGGTCGGAGTAAAAGGTCGGGAAGGCGGCTTCCACGAACCAGGTGGCGGCGCCGAGATCTACCAGGGCGTAGTTCACGAGGGGAACGAGCCCGACGTTGGCCTGGGTGTCGATCCGGAAAGCAAGCCGCAGGCCCGCCGTCACCCTGCCGAAGGGGAAGAGGACGCCGGGATCGACCACGAGGCTGGTCTTGCCGGTGGGATGAATGGGGGTGCCGACGATGGTCTCGAAGTCGACGGCGACGTGCTGCGACACCCGGAAGCCGATCCCGATGGGGACGAGGAGCGTGAACTGATCGGAGACGCTGGTCGTGTCCTTGGACACGGTGACGAGGGGCAGGGCGACGCCGACGTGGCCGCCGACGGCCTTCGAGGCGGGTGGCGGAGGCGAACCGGTTCCCGTCTCTTGCTGCGGGTCGGCGAGCGCTGCCCGAGAGAACAGCGCGAGCGAAAGCGCGGTGCCCGAGACTCTCGACGTGATGCGGATGGACGGATGGAGCTTCGCTCGTCGGCGCATTCTGATTCTCCTCGGCTTCGTGTGACGGCTCGTTCCCGAAGCGGGGACGGCCAAAAAGGGAAGGGGACTCGGTTCGACTCAGTCGGAGGCGCGCGGCGCCAGGTGGCCCGGATCGAGCGGCGTGGCTTCGAAGCGGTCGAGCTCCGGCTGATACTCCGCGCGATCGAGCAGCACTGCCGCCGCGCGCAAGCCGATGAAGGCGAGCGCGACGAGACCGAAGACGTAGTTCGCGCGGCGATCCCACAGAACGCGCATGAAGACGAAGGCGACGAGCGCGGCCTGAACGACGCAGGTGGCGACCGAGAGCCACATCGCGAACCGGGCGACGAGGACGCCGAGGACCGAGAGCACGAGCAGCCAGCTGAACGTCGCCGAGAGCTGCCAGCCGCCTGGCCAGCTCGCCCGCGCCGGCTCGGCATGCCCGCGCGTCCCGAGCTGGATGCCGGACGCGTGCACGAGGGCGTCGTTTTCGCTCGGTGCGCGCGCCGGGCCGCTCGCTGGCGGATCGGAGAAGGTCTTCTCGTTCATCGGTTCACGCGAAGTAGAAGAGGGGGAACAGCACGATGCGCATCAGGGTCACGGCGCTCCAGTACAGCGACACCGAGTCGAACGTGGTGCTCGAGGGGAAGCGGGCGCGACGGGAGTATGTTCGGGCGAGAAGCCAGCCCCACAGCGCCATCCCGATGGCGACGTGCAGCACGTGCACCCCCATCGCCAGATGGAAAAGGCCGAAGAAGAGGTGCGCGTTGCGTGGCTCGGAAGGGACCTCGGGGTACACGGCTCGCGCACCGAGCGCGCCGGAGTCGACGAGCGGGAAGGTGCGGGCGCTCGAATCTTCGGTACCGATGGTTTGCCCGGTATGACGCAGGCGCCTGGATGTGCCGCGCGGCAGGACGCTGCGGAAGTCCTCGGCGTAGCGCGCCGCGTCCGGATGTTCCGAGCGAAACTCCGCGGTTCGCCAGACGGCCTGGGTATTCGAGTACCGGCTGCCGGGAAGGAGACCTTGCTCGGCCATCGCCGACGTGTCGAACCCC
>CAYUAW010000879.1:0-1605 GCA_964442485.1 uncultured Polyangiaceae bacterium | reverse complement strand
GCCCCGCTCGCCCACCGGGCGGGGCGAAACACGGAGTCGACCCAGGCGAGCTCTGGGACTAATTGCACTTCACGCGCTTCGTGTTGACAACGAAGTCGAGGCCCGGGATGGGCATGTTCGTGACCTTGTAGAGGCTCGTCCAGGTGGTGATGTAGAGCGTCTTCCCGTCGTCTCCTCCGAAGGTGCAATTGGTGACGCCGGGGTTCAGACACGAGGAACCGACTGCGTTGACGGGAATGAGCTTGAGCTTGCTACCGTCCGGGCTGAAGACCTGAAGCCCGGTGGTGACGGCGACGTACAGGTTGCCGGCCGCATCGAGACAGAGGCTGTCCGGCTTCGAGAGACCGCTGGCAAACGGCGTGGTGCCCTTGGTCAACGAGCCGTCCGCGGCGACCTGGAACGACCACACGTTCCCCTCGCCGAAGCCGTTGACGTAGAGAGTCTTCTCGTCGGGCGACAGCTCGATGCCGTTGGGACCGCTCACGGTGCCGTCGTTCAGGAGCGTCGAGGAGCCGGGCTTGATGGCGTACACGGGGAGTCGACTCGCGTAGCCGAGCGCGTTGCCGACGGGACAGAAGTCGCCGTCGGTGAAGTAGATGATTCCGTCGGAGCGCACGATGACGTCGTCCGGGGTGTGCAGCATCGACCCGGGCGGATCCAGCACGGTCACGTTGCCGGACTTGTCCCGCCGCGCGACGTGCTTCGCCCCCATCTGGGTCATGATCAGCGAGCCGTCGATGTCGAATGCGATGCCGTTGGTGTTGCCCGTGTTCGACATGAACACGGACACCTTGCCGTCTGCGCCGAGGGAGTTGATCACGCCAGTGCCGCCCCCTTGTACGTCGGCGAAGAGCAACCGGTGCCCACACGGATCCCACAGTGGGCTCTCGGCGAGACCATAGGGCCCGCCTGGGACGGCCACGGGCGTTCCGATCGCGGCCGCCGTCAGCGCGGGATAGGTCGTGGGAGGAACTTGTCCTGCGTCGTGCACCCCAACCATGCCGCCCATGCCCGGTGGCACACCGCCGCCGCCACCAGCCGCAGCAGCACCGCCACCGTTGACACTGCCTCCTGTCGCAAAATTCGCGACGCCTCCACCCCCGCCGCCTGACTGGACGGGAACGCTGGCGCCCGAACCTCCCTGGCCCAAGCCCCCTGCGGCACCCGGTGCGCCGCCCGGTGGCGGTACGACGCCGGACCCACCACCGCCGACGGGACCGGTCCCTCCGCTTCCCGGCGCTTGCATGTCCGCACCGAACGCGCCGCCGACGCCGTCGGCCTTCGGAGCGTTCGAGCATCCACACAATGCGAACGTCGCCAGCGCGATGCGCGCGCAACGTGCAACGTTCAGTTCAAACGCGTTCGAGCTTGCTGCTCCCTGAGCCATCGCTGCACACCTCGGTACCGACCCACGCCCCACGGAAGCGCTTCCATGCGGCACGCGAGCTGCGCGGTGTCGGCACGTCTTTGCTACGCGCGAGCCAAGGCAAAGTCAAAACCCACAGCCGAGCAATTCTCGCCAATCTTTCACCAATTGTCTTACGTCCACACTCACACATTGCAGCTGCGGAGCTCACTGAGCGCCAAGGGAGACTCACAGCAAGA
>CAYUAW010000878.1:0-1629 GCA_964442485.1 uncultured Polyangiaceae bacterium | reverse complement strand
TTGGCGAGCGGCGGACCGCTGCGCTGCTCGGTGGTGGTGACGCGCACCGTGCCGTTCTTCTCGTCCAGCGCAAACTGATCCTTGACGTCGCCGGGTACGGTGCCTGACCCGACGTACGCAGGTTGCGAGGGATCGCTCGCGACGTCGAACAGGTGCAGGTGAGTGTAGTTCAGCGTCTCGACCGGGATGACCGGGGTGGTCGTGCCAGTCGTGCTCGTGCCGTTCGGGGTCGCGACCCCCGGCGTGAGCGTCTGCTGGCGGTAGACCCAGGGATCGGTGTAGGCGCGGCCCGCGAGCACCATCGAAGTCTCGTTGCCGTAGACGGTCTCGGCCGCGCCGACGATCGCCACGCTGCCCGGCGCGTCCGCCGGGGCATCGAGATCGAATGCCTGGATCTGCGTCACGCCGAACTCCGTGGAGCCCGCCGTCGGCACGTAGAAGTCGTTGCAGGCCATCGTGCCGGCCTTCACGCCGCTCGCGTCCTTCGTGAAGGAGACGGGAACCCAGTCGGAATAGCTGGTCGCCGCGATGGCGCTCTCGTTCTTCGCTTCCAGGTTCTGCCAGGCGAGGATCTGATCCTGCTGTGTGGGGCTGACCGGAACGCCCGTGGACGACGTGCTGCCCTGCGAGAAGTCCGGGTAATACTGGAGCGATGGGCCGTGCGTGCCGCCCTCGAGGACGACGCGCACCTTGCTCCCCACCCGCCGCGACGAGAGGTAGCTGCCCTCGAAATACAGCTCACGGATCACGCTGGCGTTGCCGCCGTCGAGCGCGAGCACCGTGACCTTGGTCAGCGGGTTCTGATACGCGACGCCGCCCGGATACGCACCACCCGGAAGCGCGACGTCCGCAACGCCGGCGTAAACGGGTGAAGCGTATGAATCACTGTACGCAGCGCGCGGCGCGATGCCGGCTGCGGCAAACAGCGGCGCGCCGTCGACGGTCGAGAAGACCACGGCCTTCCCGTTTGCGACGAACATCTCGCTCGGCGTGCCCTCGATGTCGAGCCCGCCCGCGAGCCCCATCCCGGGCGCGGGCCAGGCGTTGACGATCAGGAACTTCTGCCCGTGCAGGACGTACAGCTCGGTTCCGTCTGCCTTGACGATGTCCGCTTCGTCCACTCCCTTCACCTGAGTCTCGGTGTCGGAGTGCGCAGGCGCCGCCGAGTCCGCGGCACTGCCCGCTGCGTTTCCTGCCGGAGCCGGCGCTTCAGTCGCGCCCACCGCGACGGAAGGAAGCCCCAGCGTCGGTCCATAGCCGTAACCGTAGCCCCCGTTTCCCTCCCGGACGGCCCGGATCTCCGCGTCGATGCGCTGGTGCATCTTCACGCGAGCGTCGGCGCGCAGGCTCTCCGTCAGCTCCTGACAGGACTGCATGCGGCGCAGCGCCGCGCTCGCCTTGCCGACGGGTCCCGTTTCAGTCGTTGCGCTACCCGAGCATCCGACGACGAGAGGACACGCAGCGACCGCCAGCACACAGAGAGAGGAGCGAATGTTCATTGAAGACCTTTGCTTGTTAGGAGATTCCCAAGGACGCATCAAAGATGCGGAACTACGCGAGCGGAGCGAGCGCGCCGAAGGCGGCGGGGGGAGCAGTTCGCCGTAGGCGAAGCTGCGGGGGGCTAAGGCC
>CAYUAW010000877.1:0-1644 GCA_964442485.1 uncultured Polyangiaceae bacterium | reverse complement strand
GCACCGTTGCCTGCCGCTGACTGCGAGTACTCGACCCAGAAGAGAACGCCGCCGGAGATGGCGATGGTCGAAATGGACATGGGCGCCACAACTCCGACAACCTTCGTTGCCATATTTCCTGAGGACGTCGGCACCCGATAGATTCCGTCGTCCTGTACGAAGTAGACGGCGCCCGCGTAGACCGCCATGGGATGGGGGTAGGCATCGAACTTGGGGTACGCGACCAGCTCCTGTGCGCTGGCGAACGAACTGCTCGCGAGCGCCTCGAGCTTGAAGGGGTTTGCGCTGCTGTCGCGGAACCAGGCGTAGACGCGATTCGCGTCGGACGTGATCCACTCCGTGTTCGGGACAAGCGCCCCGCCGTCCAGCGCGGTCAACGTGACGACTGTGCCTCCACCCACCGGAACCGAATAAAGCGCCCCGTCCGCGCTCGCCACGAGTGACGTTCCACTGACGCTGAGGGCATGGACCGAGGTCGACGTGATGATGCGAAGCGGTGTCGTGACCCGGTCGCTTGCTGACTGGAAGACCCCCTGCTGCGAGTAGTCCATCCAGAACACGTTCTTGCCATCCACTGCGATGTCCAGCGGATCGATCGCGCTCTGTATGTCGACGACGAGAGTGTCGCCGGAGGTCAGGCGCTCGATCTTCCCGGTCGACGCTTGCCCGGTCGATGCTGGGCCCCGGACACCCCAGAAGACGTGTGCGCCGTCGGTAGTGAGCGGGACTGCGTTGTACGACACGATGGGAACCGGCGCGGCTCCTCCCTTCGTCGGGACGCGCATGATCCAGTCCTCTCCCGTGGCCGTCTGGTCGGAGTAGTGTACGTAGTTCGGATCCGCGGTGACGTACAATGGGCTGCGTAGCCCCGAAGCCAGCACCACCGGCTGACACTGATTTCCCTGGCACTGTCCTCCCTGGCAGTCGTGGCCGCAGGCGCCACAGCTGGTGGGCGAGCCCAGAGTGGCTTCGCAACCATCGTTGGCCGATTGCACAGGCCCGTTGCAGTCCGCGAAGCCCGGCTGACAGGTCGGCGCGCACGCACCGGCGACGCACGCGGCCCGCGAGACGTTCTTGGCCGAGCAAGCATACCCGCATGCCCCGCAGTTGAGCGGATCGACGCTCGTGGACACCTCGCAGCCGTTTGCACCCTTCCCGTCGCAGTCGGCATACTCCGGCGCGCAGGTCGGCTTGCACACGCCTTGCACGCACTCGCGCGCCGAAGTGCCGGCCTGGTCGCACGCCGTCGCGCACACTCCACAGTGATCCACGTTGTCCGCGAGATTAGTCTCGCACCCGTCGCGACGGTCGCCGTTGCAATCCCCGTAGCCCGTCGGGCAGACGAGCGGCGCGCTGTCCGCGTCACCGGCGTCGAGGAGCGCAGCGTCGGCGTTCCCGCCCGAGTCGCGTGGTTCGTCGGCGTCGGGTGACGCCCCTTCCCGGCCTGCGTCTCTCCCTCGCGCGGCGCTTCCGGCGGAGCCCGGCGTGCTCGCCATTCCGCCCGTGGCCAGGGGCATCGCCTTCGCCCCTCCACTTCCGCCATTGCCCGCCCCTCGGCTCACTGAAGCGCCTCCCACTCCCCCGCTGCCGGAATTGGTTACCGGAAATCCTCCGTCCGTTCCGCCCGTCGCGCCCGCCTCTTGA
>CAYUAW010000876.1:0-1646 GCA_964442485.1 uncultured Polyangiaceae bacterium | reverse complement strand
GTGCTCCGGCAATCCAGCGGGACGGATTTCAGCGCTTACAAGAAGACGACGCTGCGCAGGCGCATCGCGCGCAGGATGGCCGTCGGTCACATCGAAACGCTCCACGACTACGCCCACAATCTCCAGCATGACGCGGTGGAGACGTCGGCGCTCTACGAGGACTGTCTCATCTCGGTCACGTCGTTCTTCCGCGACCCGGAGGTGTTCCAGGTCCTGAGCGATCAGGTGCTGAGGAGCCTGCTCAAGCACCGCACGGCGGACGCTCCCTTGCGCATCTGGGTCCCTGGTTGTGCCACCGGCGAAGAGGCGTATTCGATCGCCATGTGCTTGCTCGAGCGCATGGGTGACCTCGAACGCGGCGCGACGTTGCAGATCTTCGCGACGGATCTGAGCGAGGGGGCACTCGCGAAGGCCCGCCAGGGCTCTTACCTCGTGAACATTGCCCGTGACGTCTCGCCCGAGCGCCTGCGTCGCTTCTTCACGAAGGACGGTGACAGCTACGTCATCGCCAAGGCCGTTCGCGAGATGTGCGTGTTCGCTCGTCACGACCTGACGCGCGACCCCCCCTATTCTCGGCTCGATCTGGTCAGCTGTCGCAACGTCCTCATCTACCTGGAGCCTCGCCTCCAGGAGACGGTTCTCGCCACCTTTCACTATGCACTTCGCCCGACCGGCTTTCTCATCGTCGGTCCCGCGGAAACCCCCGGCGCTTCTTCGTCGCTCTTCGCGCCCCTCGACGAGAAGCACAGGGTCTATTCCAGGAAGGCGACGACCGGCCCTCCCAGGCTGCTCTCCCTCTCCCGCGAAGCCGGCCAGTCACGTCCTGATGCTCACCAGCTCGTTCGAAAGCTCTCCGGCTCGGAGGTGTCGCGGGAAGCTGACCGGATCCTGCTCGCCCGCTTCGGCCCGGCCAGCGTGGTGATCGACGAAGGCCTACGAATCCTCGAGTTTCGAGGCGACACCGATCCATTCCTCGACCACGGTCACGGCAAGGCGAGCCTCAACATCGAGCGCCTGCTTCGCAAGGGTCTCCTGATGGAGCTGCGACAGGCAATCGAGAAAGCCCGCGAGACGGGCGACGCCGTCCGGAAGGAAGGCCTCCGCGTGCGCTACCGGCAGGCGCTGCACAGGGTCACCATCGAGGTCCTCCCCATCAAGGGTCGCGCTGCCGCGGAAAAATGTCTGCTCGTCCTCTTCGAGACGGAAGGCGATGGGGTTCGGCCGGAGGCGCCTTCGTCGCTGCCCAGGGACGGCAGCGACCCTCGAGATCGCGAGATCGAGCGGCTGGGAGATGGCCTCGCGCAGACCACGGAGTACGTGCACACGCTCGTGCGCGAGCACGAGTCCGCTCTCGAAGAGCTCCAGTCGACGACCGAAGAGGCTCTCTCCAGCAACGAGGAGCTGCAGAGTCTGAACGAGGAGCTGCAGACGGCGAAGGAGGAGATCCAGTCGGCGAACGAGGAGCTCGCCACGCTGAACCAGGAGCTCTCGGACAGGAACGCCCAGCTCGCTCATTCCAACGACGAGATCCAGCGTGCGCTCGACAGCGCGAACGAGCTGGTCGATACGGTGCCGCGACCGCTCTTGCTCCTCGACAGTGAGCTACGGGTCGAGAAGGCGAACATCGCCTTCTACGGGACCTTCCG
>CAYUAW010000875.1:0-1650 GCA_964442485.1 uncultured Polyangiaceae bacterium | reverse complement strand
CCGAAGACGGCCTTCCCGACGACGACGAACACGTACACCAGTGGTTCCTTCTCGTCCTTCCTGTCGGCGAGCTCGGAGCGGAGCTTGCCCCGGAGCGCAAACTCCAGGTGATACGCGTAGGACGCCCAGGACCAGCCTGTCACGTAGATCGCCGAGAGCGTGCCGTCGACCGTCACCGGTGTCGCGGCGACCCACTGCCCGTCCGCGCGCGGGGCACGCACTCCGGCGGCCTCCGGCATGGACCCCGTGGTCTCCACGTATTTGTCCTTCGCAGCGGCGAGCCCCGGGAACGACTCGAAGAAGGGGCGGCCCGCCATGCGGTCTTGTTCCTGATCGTTGCGGAGCGCCGTCCCGGACGCGTCGGCCAGCGCGAAGAAGGTGGACTTCGCCATGCGGAGGTCCTGGACCTTCCGGCGTGCGAGCTCGAGCGAGTCGCGCACGTTATCGAGGTCCTTAGTTAGATTCGGCTCGTTCTTGATACGCGCGGCGAGCACGCTCGCTCCTTCCGGAAGCCCGTGACGGACCTCATCGACGTCCTTCACCACCGTGTCGACGAGAAACGTCAGATGCTCGCTCGCGTGCGCGGCGCTGACTTTCCCAGTGTCCTTACATGCTGCGACACCGGTGCCTGCGAGAAAGCTCACGACGAGGAAGAGAACGGATCTGCGCGTAGTCATTGTTGCTACTTTCGAGCCAGGTTTCGGGCGCCATCCTACGCCGCTCCCCGAAGAATCGTCAGAGCAGCCGACATGGGTACCGCATCTTGCCTACATCGCAGATGGCCATTCACGTGAGCGCGGAAGCTGCACCGAGGTCCGGCAGGACGCACGGAAGCTCGAAGGATGCGCCGAGGGCGGGCCGTTGCTGGGAGGCACCACCCCGTATATGCTGACCTTGTTTGCGCACAGGCCGTGGCGTCCAGTGGGGGTCGTTCGAGGCTTCAGTACCAGTGGCGAGCTTAGACAGCACGCGTTCAAATCGACTCTCCGATGTCCCCATCGCGGCGGCAACGCGGGCGCCGCTCAAGGCAGTCTGCGAGATCGTCGCCGCAGAGGATCTGAGCGTCGTGTTCCAGCCCATCATCCACATGGATGACGGTCGGCTCTTCGCCTACGAGGCCCTCGTCCGCTGCGCCGTGCCCGCGTACGCCTCGCCCCCCGATCTGTTCCAGCGCGCGTCCGAATCCGGCTCGGCGGGCGAGCTCGGCAGGATCATCCGTGAGATCGCGGTTCCCTTGTCGAGCGGAAGCCCGCTGTTCTTGAACGTCCACCCCGACGAGCTCATGACCGGGTGGCTCGTCCGCCCCGACGATCCGATCTTCGCGCACGATCACGACGTGTACCTGGAGATCACCGAATCCGTCCCGCTCACTCACTTCGAGCTGTGCCGTAGCGTCCTCAGCGAGGTGCGCGTACGGGGCGGCGTCCACCTCGTCGTCGACGATCTGGGCGCTGGTTACTCGAACCTGAAGCGCATCGCCGACCTCGAGCCGAAGGTGGTGAAGCTCGATCGCGAGCTCATCGTCGACATGCACCTCAGCAGGCGTCAGTGCCAGCTCATCACCGGCGTCGTGAAGCTGTGCGTCGACCTGGGTGCCGTCGTCGTCGCCGAGGGCATCGAGTGCGCGGAGGAGTACACCGCGCTGCTCGA
>CAYUAW010000874.1:0-1660 GCA_964442485.1 uncultured Polyangiaceae bacterium | reverse complement strand
GGCGGAGGCACCGCGCCGGGCGGCATCATCTGCGGCTGCGCCAGGGCTGCCATGCTCGCCGCGCCGGGCGGGCCGACGGTGCGGTTCGGCATGATGCGGAGCGAGTGGCGGACGCGAACGGGAACGGGACGCCCGGTGTGCAACGAGCCCGTGAATGCGTCGATGTCGAAGTCGGAGCCGTCCGCGATGGCGTCGGCGTCGAACCTGGCGTGGATGAGATAGAGACCCGCGTTGGCGAACGTGCCGCGCGGGCAGAGCTCCACCAGCCGGCTCACGAGCTTCATCGAGGCGTGCGGGGACAGCGTGGTGTACGCGCGGCGGTCGGGGCTGCGCTTGTCGGGCTCGGACGCGCACGTGATGGTCCCGCGCGGCGTGAGCACCTCGAACGTGATGAGCTCGCGCCTCACGAATACTGCGAGCTTGCTCGAGCTCGGATTCCGGACCCGGATGCTTGCGATGACGCTGAGCTCGGACTTGGCGTCGGAGCCGCGCACCATCTCGAGCGCGGGGTCGTCGCCCTCGTCCTCGTTGGGGTTCGCCGGATCGAGCGCCCACGCGGCGTAGCGCGCGTCGAGGATGACGGGATTGCCGGTGAGGTTCTTCGCTGGGCCCTGGGCGCGGGCGTCGGAGGGCTCGGCGACGAAAGGAGCGACGTCGCGCAGCTTCTGCTCCTCCATGTGGCCTTTCCGCCACACGCGCTTCGTCTTGCTGGGCCAGCCGTAGTACGGCGTCACCTGCGCGGTGGGGACGAGCACCTCCTGCTTGTCGGGGCTGAAGCAGTAGAAGCGGGGGTCGAAGCGATGTTCGAGGACTTCGCCCGGATCGAGATCCTCCGTCGTGTCTTCGGTCGGTGCGCTCGGGACGAGCTCCGCCGGAAGCTTGCAGACCCTGGGCTTCGCCTGGCCGGGAAGCGACACCTCGAACCAGAGAAGCCTGAGCTCGTCGGCGACGCTGACCACACCGGAAGACGTGTTCGTGATCTTCAGCCTCCACTGCTCGTCCGGACCGGACTCGAGCACCTCCAGCCGCAGCGCGACGGGGGGTAGCTCCGGCGCCTCGGGAGCCTTCGCGCGGGTGGCATGGGTGGCCTTCGCAGCCCCCTCTGGCGCGGCCAGCGCTGCCGGCGCGGCTCCGAGCACGAGGCTCGCGACGAGCCCGAGCAGGAGACGTCGACCAACCGGCATGCTCGCACCCATATCCCATCCCTCGTTCGGGCCGCAACCGCGCTAGGCTATGCTCAACGCCAGATGCGCGGGCTCTATGCCATCCTGGACGTCGATTTCCTGCGGGGCGCGGGCGTCGAGCTCATGGCGTTCGCGGAGGCGGTCCTTTCGGTGCGCCCCGCGGTCGTGCAGCTCCGGGCCAAATCCGACGGCCCCCGGGCGACGCTGGAGAAGCTCCGCGCCCTCCGCCCACTCTGCAGCCGCGCTGGGGTCCCCCTCTTCGCGAACGACCGCCCCGACCTGGCCGTCCTCGCCGGCTGCGACGGCGTTCACGTGGGCCAGGAGGACGTCGACATCGCGGACGTCCATGCCTTCGCGCCGGCCCTGCGGGTCGGCGTCTCGACGCACGACCTCGGGCAGCTCGACGCCGCTCTCTCGATGAATCCCGACTATGTCGCCTTCGGACCCGTCTTCGCCACCACGTCGAAGGCGCACCC
>CAYUAW010000873.1:0-1660 GCA_964442485.1 uncultured Polyangiaceae bacterium | reverse complement strand
CGCCCCCGACTTGCGCATTTAACGAACGCGAAAACCTGCGGACACGGCGCGGCCCGTACCGTCGCATGAGACGGCCCGGACGAGGGCCCACGGCCGAAGGAAGAATCGCGAAATATGGCCACCGTCACCGTCGAGGCAGAGCCCGGGCCCCTTTCCATCGATCCCGCGAAGACCGCGGTCGTCATCATCGATATGCAGCGCGATTTCCTGGAGAAGGGCGGCTTCGGCGAGTCGCTCGGCAACGACGTCTCGCTGCTCGCCGCGGCCATCGAGCCGTGCCAGGCGCTGCTCGCGGGTGCGCGGAACAAGGGGATGCTCGTCATCCACACGCGTGAGGGCCACCGCCCCGACATGACCGACGCCCCGAAGGCGAAGGTCGAGCGCGGAGTGCCGAGCAAGCGCATCGGCGCGTCGGGCCCGATGGGTCGCATCCTGATCCGCGGCGAGGCCGGCCACGACATCGTGAAGGCCCTCTACCCGCGCGAGGGAGAGCCGGTCATCGACAAGCCGGGCAAGGGCGCCTTCTACGCGACGGACCTCGGCTCGATCCTGCAACACAGGGGTATCGAGAACCTGATCGTGTGCGGTGTCACGACGGAGGTCTGCGTGCACACCACAGTCCGCGAGGCGAACGATCGCGGCTTCAAGTGCCTCGTCCCCGGTGATTGCTGCGGCTCTTACTTTCCGGAGTTCCACGAGATGGGCCTCAAGATGATCAAGGCTCAAGGCGGCATCTTCGGCTGGGTCACGGATTCGAAGAAGATACTGTCGGCGCTGTCCTGACGCTCGAGTCGGAGGAGGCGAGGAGGAGCGAGAGGGAGGGCAAGAGCTCGGGCCGGAGGTCGAGGAGGGGGAAAGGGGAGGGGTTGCCGCGGCGCCGGGACGTGATGCGCTGGCGCCGCGGCCCGCCGCCCTAGCGAACCATCTGCCGCGGAAACGACAGGCGGTAGAGGGTGGCCAGGATGTGCTGCGAAGTGCGTTCGAGTTCCGTGCGAAGCGCCGGCAGATAGCCGAGCCGCACCGCGACTTCGAGCACCGCGTAGCTCTCGCGCATCTCACGAAGCGCGACGTTGTAGCATGCCGTGCGCGACCGCCCGCGCGCGTACATGCCCTCCGAGCAGTTCAGAGCAACCGACGCCGAAGAGCGACGCAGCTGCCGAGCAAGATCCGGATCGTGGTGCGCAATGCGCGGGACGAGCAAAGCGATGTCCGCCACGAACGAGAGAATGACTGGATAGATACGAAGCATCGGGATTCTCCTTTCGAGAGACCCCTCGCCATTCGCACCCGGAGGCTCGGTCTAGGGCGGCTCCGTCTGCGGAGCCGCCGCGCGCTCTGGTGCGCGGGCTCGCCCCTAGACCGGGCCGAGGCTGCGAATAAGCTCAAGCTCTCGAAGAAGCCCCACCAACTCCTTCCCCTGATCCCTTCCCCTGATCCCTTCCCCTGATCCTGATCCCTTCCCTGATCCTGATCCCTTCCCTGATCCTTCCCCTGATCCTGATCCTGATCCCGACCCTCATCCCCCTCCGGGCCCACCCGTGCCCAGGGCACGTGCCCGGGCCCAACGGGGGTGAAGGAGCCAAAAAAGGCTCAATTTGCGGCTCTCTCAGCCGGCACGCGAGTTGCTGAAGGGGTCTCTCGAGAATCGACGAGTTCGAGT
>CAYUAW010000872.1:0-1666 GCA_964442485.1 uncultured Polyangiaceae bacterium | reverse complement strand
TTCGCGGAGACGGCGCGCTTCGGTGACGTCGTCGTGCTCGCCGTGAAGGGCGCGGCGGCACAGGCCGCCATCGACGCGTGCGGGGGGGCACTCGCCGGCAAGACGGTGCTCGACACCACGAACCCCATCGCCGACGCACCGCCGGTCAACGGAGTGATTCAGTTCTTCACGGGCCCGAACGAGTCGCTGATGGAGCGACTCCAGAAGCGCGCGCCGGACATTCGATTCGTGAAGGCGTTCTCCTGCGTCGGCAGTGCCTTCATGGTGCACCCGAAGCTCGGCGGGCAGGTACCCACGATGTTCATCTGCGGCGACGACGAGAAGGCGCGTGCGGAGGCCAACGAGCTTCTCGCCGAGCTCGGCTGGGAGACGGAGGATCTCGGGAGCGCGGCATCTGCCCGGGCGATCGAGCCGCTCTGCATCCTGTGGTGCATCCCCGGCATGCAGCACAATCGCTGGAACCATGCCCTCAAGCTGCTGAAGGCATGAGGAGACGTCATACCCGCCTGCAGCACGCGAAGACACGCTAGGTGACGCTCGACCTGAACGCACCGCGGCCGATCACCGAGCCTCGCGCAGGACTCGCGCTGCTTCTAGCCTGCGCGCTCTGGGGGATCAGCTTCTCCGTGATGAAGACGCTGAACATGGCGCCGCGGGTCGTCGATCCCGGTATCGACGGCTGGTTCGTCTCGTCTCTCATGGTGGTGCTCCGGTTCCTGCTCGCCGGCGCGGTGCTGCTCGCGCTTCGTCCGGGCACGCCAAGCCGGGGCGAGCTCCTCCAGGGCGTCGCTCTCGGCGCGGTGACAGGGCTCGGCATGCTGCTGCAGACGGACGGCCTGTCGTACACGGAGGCGTCGACCTCGGCCTTCCTCACTCAAGGGTACGTGGTGCTCTTGCCGATCGTTGGGTTCGTGCTGACGCGGCGCGCGCCGTCGGCGCGGGTCGTCGCGTGCGCTCTCCTCGTCCTGGTCGGGCTCGCGGTGCTCGCTCGCTTCGATCCGCGGAGGCTCGCGCTCGGACGCGGCGAGCTCCAGACCCTGGCCGCCGCAGCGTGCTTCACCGTGCAGATCCTGCTGCTCGACGTCCCGCGCTTTCGCGGTCACCGCGCGAGCCCGGTGACCACGACGATGTTCCTGTCCATCGGGCTCCTCCTGTTACCGGTCGTCTTTCACACCGCGCGGTCGGTGCACGACGTGGAGCTCGCAGTGGCCGCGCGAGGCTCCTTCGTGATGCTCGTCGCGATCGTCGCCTTGCCGACCCTGTGTTCCTTCTCGCTAATGAACCGCTTCCAGCGGCAGGTCACCCCCAGCGAGGCGGGCATCATCTATGCGAGCGAACCCGTCTTCGCGAGTACCCTCGCGCTCTTCCTGCCTTCTCTCCTTTCTCGCCTGGCGCACGTGGACTACGCGAACGAACGCATCGACTCGCGGCTGCTCATCGGCGGCGGACTCGTCGTCGTCGCCAACGTGATCCTCGCGCTGTCTGCTGATCGACAGCGGACGGCCGCTGCATCAGTATCGCGCCGAGGCTCCCGGAGCCCCGCCAAACCTCGTCCACACTCGCCCGGAGGCTCTCAGTGAGCAATGCGAGCGCATCTGGCGCTCGCGCGACGGCGACTCGCTCACTGCCGGCTCGCGGCGACGTGACGCTCGACCCGCGCGGGCCC
>CAYUAW010000871.1:0-1667 GCA_964442485.1 uncultured Polyangiaceae bacterium | reverse complement strand
CCGGTGTAGCGTCTTTCCGCAGTCTCACATTTCCTTCAAGTCGCGGGCGCGTCGAGCCGTTCTCCCGATCGGGAGATGCTGTTCCGACGAAAATCCGTAGATCCACCTGCCGTCACCCACATTTCGGTACCGGCGGCGGCGAGCGACTTCGATCGCGCCCTGGACACCGTCGCCTCCCTGATCAAGCGATACGGCGAGTACGCGTTCGACGTCGAAGGGCGCGAGGCGAGCCAGATCCGCGAGGACTGCGAGCGCTGGGCGGCGCAGCTCATCGGCGGCGGCGACGGCGAGGCCGAAGGAGGCGTGCCGAAGCGCGACTTCGGCGGCCTCCGCCGCTTCTTCGAGGAGCACCGCCGCACGGAGTCGGCTTTCGTGAAGACGAGCCTCTCGGCGCTCCGCAGCACGATCGACACCTTTGCGCGCTGCGTTCGCACGACCGTCGTCGACGACCGCACCGCCGACGCGGCAGCACGCGGGCAGCTGACGGAGCTCAGCGAGGCGCTGTCGTCCAACGACATCGCGCGCATCCGGACGACAGCCACCAACCTCGCGACGACCGTGAGCGCCTCCATAGAGAAGCGGCACGAGCGACACAAGGCGCAGATCGAGGCGCTCGCCGAGCAGCTCCGGAACATTCGCGGTGAGCTGCTCCAGGCTCGCGAGCGGGCCACGATGGACGCCTTGACGCGGCTCTATAACCGCGCCGCCTTCGACGAGCACGTCACGCGCATCTCCGATCTAGGCCTCCTCCTCGGGACGCCGCCCAGTCTCTTGATGGTCGACGTGGACCACTTCAAGCGGCTCAACGACAATTACGGTCACCCGACCGGCGACGAGGCACTGCGCCGCGTCTCCGAGTGCCTGCTTCGTACGTTCCTGCGCAAGGAGGACTTCGTTGCTCGCTATGGCGGCGAGGAGTTCGCCGTCGTGCTCATGGACGCGTCGCTCGCGGATTCGCGGTCCATGGCCGAGCGACTGCGCAAGGCGGTGCGCGCGATGGCCATCGAGCATCGCGGCAGCTCGTTCAACATGACGATTTCCATCGGCGTGGCGTCCCTGGTGCCGGGCGAGAGCGCGGCGTCGTGGATCGAGCGCGCCGACAAGGCGCTCTACGCGGCGAAGAACGACGGCCGGGACCGCGTCGAGGTGTCCGAGCTGCCGAGCACTTTCGTCTGAGCAGCCGAGTGCGCAAAAGGTGTCCATCGCATGATCGGGCCGTCCTCTCGTTTCCGGTGCTACGGGAAGCGACACACACACAGCACATGCGCGCGTCTGCTCCTGGTGGCTACACCGAATTAGTCGACGGCAGTTGTAACCACCTCCGTCCGCCGCGTGCATCCCGTCGAGCGACGGCAAGGGCGCTCAATCGTTTCTTCGATCGTCAGTGTGCTCGACGGCAACTGGAAAACCACTCAGCGGGTGCGCTATCCTGAGTACGCATTCCTGGCGGCAATGCGCGCGACGCGAAGAGCGTCGCGCTCGCCGATCGAGGAGCAGGAGACTTCTATGAAGCGAATGGCGATACGGGCTGTCGTTCTGCTTGGTGGTGGTTTGGTCGTGGTCGGGGCTGCATCGGCGTGCGCGTCGGAGGACAGCTCGACGACTTTCCGTCAAGACGCCGGAGGGACGTGTGCGTCGTTCTGTCAGCATCCGCCGAACGCCGTGGC
>CAYUAW010000870.1:0-1674 GCA_964442485.1 uncultured Polyangiaceae bacterium | reverse complement strand
GGAGCGAAGATTCGTCGGGAACGTTCCGGCTCGAGAAGCGAACGTCATCGTCGTCGCGAACCATAGACGCCGGCGTGCCGTCTGTCAAACAAGACAAATGTCTATTATAATATTGACGGTGCCGGCGGTGGTCACTAGGCTCCCGCCGAGAAGCAAGGAGCGACGCCGCCCTGGAGGGCGTCCGCTCGCGGAGGTCACCACATGACGAAGAAGTCGATTCTGGGCGCTGTGGGAACTGCGATTGTTGCTGCTCTGGTGTGCGCGCCGGCAGCGCATGCCGACGCACAGAGCAGGGGCGAGCCAAGAAGCGAGCGACACTCGCGAGATCCCTTCTCCGGTGAGAGTCTCTATGGAGACGTCGTCTTCTATTCCGCGCTCGGTGAGCATCGCACCGCAACGGCGACGGACTACGCGACGGAATCCTGGCTGGCGATTCGACTGAAGGCGCTGGGGTTCTCGGTGGAGCTCCTGCCGTTTTCGACGAATCAGTTCTATCCGACCGAGACCAGCGTCACGATCGACAGGAAGGCGAGAATCCAGGCGTTTCCCGTGTGGTGGCCCACGCCGACGCCGCGAGGGGGATTGACGGGAAAGCTCACAACCGACCTCACCAGCGTGGCCGGCAAGATCTACCTGTTCGACAACGGCTCGGGGACCGTGAACAAGGCCGTGCAGACCACCATCAAGACCGCAGCCGCGAATGGAGCGACCGGTGTGATCGTCGTTCTGACTCAGGCGGCCACGCCCTCCGAGGAGATCTTCGGGCAGAACGCCCAGCAGCTGACCAGCTACGATCCGTCGGCGGATCCGGGGGCGGGGGATCAAACTCCGTGGACGATCCCAGTGGTGACGGTCGGTCGCCATGACAGGCCGGCGCTGCAAAATGCGATCGATGGCTCGCTGGATGTGAAGCTCAGGTCGGAGGGGTTCACGAAGACGGGCGCAATCAGCAACGTGGTGACGGGCACGCTCGATCGGGGGCCTGCCGACAGGACGCTGCTGGTCAGCACTCCGTCGAGTGGATGGTTCGAGGACGCCGGCGAACGTGGCACAGGCATCGCCGTCTGGCTTGCGCTCGCCGAATGGGCGGCAAAGGAAACGTCCGGTGTCCGATGGGTGTTCATGTCGTCATCGGGCCATGAACTGAATTTCCGCGGGACCAACGAATATCTGAGGAGTGCGCGCATCCCCAGGCCCGAGGACGTGTATCTGTGGACGCATCTCGGCGCCGACCTGATCACCTACGACTTTACCCAGAACCCCGACGGGACCCTGTCACGGACGGACAAGCCCGTCAGTCAGTACATCAAGTACAGCACCACGAATCCTGCGGTTCTCGATGCGCTGAACGGCTCGTTTCTACCAGCGAACCCTCAGGCGCAAGCCCTGAACATCCTGGGCTTGCAGAACTCGATCGCCGGCGGGGATCTTTTCTACGCGAAGTATCACGGCTACCCGGAGCTGCTCTATTTCGCCGGCGGGAACCCGACGTTCCACACGCGCCAGGATACGCCCGAGACATCCGGGCCCGAATTGCTGGAGCCGATGGCCAGGCTGATCAAGGCGACATTGCAGAAGGTCGTGAGTGGGTTGTGATTCGGGTCTTCGCGAGGGGAACAGAGCATCAACGAATCTGCACCGGCGTACAATACTGCTGGCTGTTCTGGATGGTGA
>CAYUAW010000869.1:0-1675 GCA_964442485.1 uncultured Polyangiaceae bacterium | reverse complement strand
CCGGCGGTGTGAATCAAGATAGTTGTCCGAAAATCTCTACGAGAGCGCGGTCGCGAGTGGCCGTGTTCGCAGTTCGTGTTTGACGGGGTTCAGGTAGACGGCGCCGACAGGCGTCCAGTTCCTGGTGTGTCGCGACCAACGGCGTGGCGTGCGCTGTTTCGCGTCGGTGTAGACGTCGTGGCGCTGCGCGAGAATCGGTCGGTCGCGGCGGGTGTGTCGGTCGCTCGGCGTGACGTAACGGATGCCGCTGTGGAGGTGCTTGTCGTTGTACCAGGCAACGAAACCGTCAACCCATTTGAGTGCGGCCTCGAAGCTTGTGAAGGGCTTCCGCGGGTAGCCAGGGCGGTACTTCATCGTTCGAAAGAGCGCTTCTGAAAACGGATTGTCGTCGCTGACGCTCGGGCGGCTGAATGACGATACGACGCCGAGACGTTGCAGCATCGATAGCAGCGTCGAGCCTTTCATGGGACCTCCGTTGTCGGCGTGAAGGACGAGCTTCTTGGGATCGGCTGCCTCGGCGTCGATTGACTGCGCGATGAAGTCCCGGGCGTACTCGGCAGACTCCTCGTGACGCACGCTCCAGCTGACAATCTTCCGACTCCAGACGTCGACGACCACGTAGAGATAGAAGAAGACGCCACGCACGGGGCTTCGCAGGTACATGATGTCCCACGACCAGACTTCGTTCGGACCGCGCGCAACATGTTCCTTCGGACGATGCCGATGTGCCGGGCGAGCATGCTGCCGGTGAGCGAGCTGCCCGGCCTCTCGCAGTACTCGGTAGAAGGTCGACTCGCTGGCGATGTATTCGCCGCGATCAGCCAGGAGCGGCACGATTTGCCGGGGCGAGAGGTTTCGGAATTCAGGATGGTTCGCGGTGTCGAGGACGAGCTTCCGCTCTTCGTCAGTGAGCGCGTGCTGTGGCGCCGTGGTGGGCCCAGAGCGACGGTCATCGCTATCCTTTCGTGCACGCCACCGCGCCACGCCACGGGCGGAGAGTCCGAGCAGCGCGCATGCTTTCTCGCGTCGCGCGCCGCTCTTCACCGCTTCGTCGATGAGCTCGATGATCATTCGTCGCTCTTCTTTCCCGTGTCGTCGTCCTCGTCCCCCCAGATGGCTTGGACTTTTTTTTGGAGCACCAGCAGCGCCGCGGTCTCCGCGAGCGCCTTGTCCTTGCGACGAAGCTGCTTCTCGAGCTCGCGCACCCGCCGAGAGTCCGAGGATGCCTTCTTCAGCGGGCCGAGCGCCTCGAGCACCGCTGCCTTCCACTCCGCCAGCGTCGCCTCATGGATGCCCTCACGTCGGAGGAATGCGCCGAGCTCTTCATCGCGAAGGCGTGTCGCCTCCATCACGACCCGCAGTCGTTCTTCGGCTGACCAGTCTTCGGGACGGCGAGGGGAAAGGGCGTCGGGCGGAAAAGGACCAAGCTTCACGGACCCGATTCTACCCTCCGATTTTCGCAACCACTGCGACAACGTCGCCTGCGAAACTCCGACCTCTTTCGAAAGCCTCTGCGCGCTTACCGCGTCAGGCCCGGCCAGCCGCTGCACCATCTTCGACTTGAACGATTCGCTGTATTGTCTCACCCTGGGTTTCGTTTCCCGTCCCACGCTGACTCGGCACGACCGTCAGGAATGCCCTGATCGATCGGGGTGACATCTATCCTGACGCAGGG
>CAYUAW010000868.1:0-1676 GCA_964442485.1 uncultured Polyangiaceae bacterium | reverse complement strand
GTCGCGCCCACGTCGAAGGTCTCGGCCCGTCCGATCAGATCGAGCAGCGGGCCTCCGGCGATCGTCGTGATCAGCGCCATCAGCACCATCATCGCGAAGAGCGACCGCGAGATGATGCCGAGATCGAGCCCGACGTTGAGCACGATGAGCTCCATCAGGCCCCGCGTGTTCATCAGCACGCCGAGCGCGGCGGCCTGCGACCACCGGAAACCGAGGAGCCGCGCCGTGATGGAAACGCCCCCGAGCTTGCCGAGGAACGCGAGGCCGATGATGAGGCCCGTGAGCAGCCACGCCTTCGTGCCCACGAGCAAGCCGACCTCCGTGCGCATCCCCGTGAACGCGAAGAACACCGGGAGCAGGACGATCTGCACGAGGTCCTCCAGCTGCGCGACGACCCGCCGCGCGAGCTGCCCCTCCGCGGGCATGATCGCGCCGAGCAGGAATGCGCCGAAGAGCGCGTGGATGCCGATCCACTCCGTCGCGAGCGCCGACACCAGGAGCAGGAGGAACACACTCGGGATCATGCCGCTGGCGGGCTCCTCGTCACTCCCGAAGAGGCGCACCAGGAGCGGCCGCACGACGCCGATCATGAAGGCGACGTAGAGCACCGTGAGCCCGAGTGTCACCCAGCCCTCTCCGGGCTTCGAACCCGCGAGGCTCGCCACGATCGCCAGGAGACACCACGCGCTCGCGTCGTCGAAGGCCGCGCAGGTCAATGCCATCACGCCGAGCGGCGACTTTTGCAGCTTTCGCTCCGCGACGATGCGAGCGAGGACCGGAAATGCCGTCACCGACATCGCGACGGCGAAGAAGGCGGTGAACACCACCTTTCCGACCCCGTCCGGTGCGAGCACGGGGTAGAGGACGACGGCAGCTACCGCGCCGATCCCGAGCGGCACGACGATGCCCGCCAGGGAGATCGTCGCCGCGGAGCGCATCCGGTGGCGCAGGCGTGCAGCGTCGAGCTCGAGCCCGACCAGGAACATGAACAGCACGACGCCGATCTGTGCGACCAGACGCACGTAGGGCCCGACTTCTCGCGGCAGGAGGATCTCCGCAGCGGCCGGCGACACGCGGCCGAGCAGTGAGGGGCCGAGCGCGAGCCCCGCGAGCATCTCTCCCACCACGGCCGGCTGGCGCACGTACACGAAGAGGCGCCCGATCACCTGAGCGAGCGCTGCAACGGTCGCCATGGTGAGGAGCACGTGAAATAGGGTCGCCGGTTCGGACTTTGCGGCGTGCGCGACAGGAGCCGTGACGACCGGTGCCCCGCTCAGGACACCGACTCCGATCGCCGCGCAGATGCCGATTAGCGAGAGCACAGGAACGACCAAACCCCGCACGGGCATCTGTGTACTCCTTCCGCGAGCATCGCGAAAGCACACCCATGCATGCGTCGCGGCCCCATATGTCGCGGAACCCTCAACGGCAGCACGAGCGCTGCGCTTAATGGGTCGGCGCTTCGGCCGCGCGGATCAGCTCGCCGACGAGAGGCCCTTGTAAGCGCCAATGAACGTCTTGGCGCGCTTCGTCTCCGGCTCAGTCAGACTGTCCGTGAGCCACTCGAGCAGCTCGTTGGGATCCGTGAACGTCTGACGCTTGGGATCGCCCACCTGCTTCACGAGCCGGGCGAGCTGCATGCTGAAGACCGCGTGCTCACCGGCCAGCAGGATGGC
>CAYUAW010000867.1:0-1686 GCA_964442485.1 uncultured Polyangiaceae bacterium | reverse complement strand
GTTCGATTGGGAGACCGAAATGCCCGACGGTCCGGGCAACTCGGGTGAGGCCAATCAACGCCGCATCTGGAAGGAGCCGGTGGGCGTCATCGGCGCCATCGTGCCCTGGAACTTCCCCTTCGAGGTGACGATCAACAAGCTCGGTCAGGCACTCGCCACTGGCAACACGGTGGTGCTGAAGCCGGCCCCCGACACGCCCTGGAACGCCACCCTTCTCGGTCGGCTCATCGCAGAGAAGACGGATTTCCCGCCAGGCGTCGTCAACATCGTCACGTCCTCGGATCATCTCCTCGGTGAGGCCCTGACGGTTTCACCCGAGGTCGACATGATCTCCTTCACCGGATCCACTGCCGTCGGGCAGCGCATCATGGAGAAGGGCGCGGCGACGCTCAAGAGGACCTTCCTCGAGCTGGGCGGCAAGTCGGCGAACATCATCCTCGACGACGCCAACCTCGACAGCGCGCTGCTCTCGGGCCTCGCGGTGTGCTTCCACGCCGGACAGGGTTGCGGCATCCCGACGCGCATGCTGGTGCCGCGTCGTCTCTATGGCGAGATCGCGGAACGACTCGTCGGAGTTCTCAAGATGGCCCCCTACGGCGACCCCCAGCGTCCCGACGTGATGATGGGTCCGCTCATCTCCGCGAAGCAGCGCGATCGCGTGCTGGGCTACATCGACAAGGGCGTCTCCGAAGGTGCCAAGCTCGTCCTCGGCGGCGGTCGACCCCAGCAGTTCCCCAAGGGCTACTACGTCGAGCCGACGCTCTTCATCAACGTTGACAACAAGATGACGATCGCCCAGGAAGAGATCTTCGGGCCCGTGCTGGTCCTCATCCCCTTCGAAGACGACGACGACGCAGTCCGGATCGCCAACGAGAGTCGCTACGGGCTCGCGGGCGCAGTGACTTCAGGCTCGCTCGAGCGAGCACAGAAGGTCGCTCGCCGGATGCGGACCGGCATGGTGGCCGTCAACGGGGGCGCGCCGCACGGTGTCGACATGCCGTTCGGTGGCTACAAGTGGAGTGGCATCGGCCGCCAGAACGGTCGAGCCGGTTTCGAGCAGTACCTGGAGACGAAATCCGTCGCGTGGCCCGCCCCGCGACAAGCCGCAACGTCCCGATCATAGCCGTTCACAGGAATCCGCCCGCGAGGAGAAGCTCGAATGCCGTCCGCAAAGACACAGCCCATCAGCCTGGTAGTGGAACAGATCAAGCCGCATATCGGCACTCGCATACTCAACAGCAAGAAGGACCTGCTGAGCGGCAAGTTCGCCAAGGAGATCCGCGAGCTGCTCGAGCAGCGCGGCGTCCTCGTCTTTCCGCAGATCAACTTCACCGACGACGAACAGATCGCCTTCACCAATACCCTGGGCGAGTTCCAGCCCGAGCGCGACGGCGGCACTGTCTTCAAGGTCACCCTCGATACCAAGGAAAATCCTTACAGCGCCGAGTACCTCAAGGGATCGCTCTACTGGCATCTGGACGGGACGATGAACGACGTGCCGATCCTGGCATCGCTGCTGTCCAGCAAGAAACTCCCGTGCAGCGGCGGCAACACGGGGTTCTGCAGCACCTACGCCGCGTACGAGCAGCTGCCTCCCGAGAAGAAGGCGGAGCTCGAAGGCCTGCGTGTCATCCACTCGGTCTGGGCAACGGTCTTCTACTACGACCCCGAACCGAGTCTCGCGAA
>CAYUAW010000866.1:0-1697 GCA_964442485.1 uncultured Polyangiaceae bacterium | reverse complement strand
CGTTGACCGGCGAAGCAGACTCGAATCTTCCGACCGATCCGGAACCATCTCGACACTCGCAAGCAAGGACGATGACGAAGCTTCGATGCTCGTCGAACGTTCTGCTCGCGGTGGCCGGCGTCTCGTGTTGCGCGGTCATCGGTTGCGGAACATCCGACGCCAACAGGCGACAGTTAGCGGCTCTCGGGCCGCAGGCGCATGACGCGGGCGCGGACGCGGGTCCAGCCGCGTGGCCACCGGGCCACGCGGACGCCTGCGCGCATCCGATCCACTCCGGCTACGCAAATGATGAGCTGTGTCTCGACGCGCCTCCGTCGAACGAGGGGTTCCAGCTGCACTTCGGGCCGAAGGACTACGACAATCCGGACGACATGAAGCCCTTCGTGCTCGACCCGGGCGGCGAGGAAGTGCTCTGCGAGAACATGACGTCGCCGAACGCGAGCGACCAGTACTACATCGAGTATCACGCGCATCTACGCACCGGCACGCACCACATGATCACGTACGCGAGCTTCACCAACCCGACGGTGCCCCCGGACGGGACGGTGCAGCCGTGCGGTGGGAACGACCCGAGCTTTCACTTCATCTTCGGCTCCCAGGCCGCGCTCGGACCGGAGGGCGGGAGCCTGGACGTCCCGTTGCCCGGCAAGGTCGCGCCCGAAGACGAGGGCCTGGCGGCCAAGCTCCCTGCGTCGACCAAGCTCGTCGTGGAGATGCACTACGTGAACACCGGCGACCGGCAGCTGCTCATCGAGGGATGGACCAACGTCCTTTACACGTCGGCCGACCAGGTGAAGGGCATCCTCGATCCCATCTACTTCATCGGCGGCCTCGGCGAGAACACGCCGGGCCATTCGAGCGAGACCATCACCGCCGCGGGCTGCGGCCTGTCGGATGCACAGGGCGACTCGCTCCGGATCGTCGGCATGACGGGCCACACTCACGCGATGTCGACGGAGTTCAGGGCGTACGTCGATCGTCAGACCCCGACGGACGGGTCATCGCCGCATCAGCTCGTCTATCAGAGCTACAACTGGCAGGAGCCCCTGAACGCGGAGTTCAACTCCGTGAAGAAGAACCAGCCGCTCGGCAGCATCAGCGGGGGGGATGGGGCCGTCAGCGGCGATCTGCTCCTCCAGCGCGGCGACACCCTCAGCTGGGAGTGTGACGTGAACAACACCCTCGACACCTCGCTCCGGTTCGCGAACGAAGCTTACAAGGCCGAGATGTGCAACGTCTTCGGCTTCGTGACGCCCGGCACGGGCCAGCCCTGGACGTGCTTCAAGTTCTAGCCGTCGCCACCGTCATCGAGCAGTGAAGAGGCGCTCTCAGAACGCGCGGCTCGTGTACGGACACGTCGCCTTGTCGGTGCACAGCGGATGCTGCGGCTGGGCGGTCGTGCAGTCGACGCTCGCGGGACACCCCGGGTCCTGGCTGCAGCCGCACCCGCACGTGTCCCAGTATTGATATGCATTCGTCGGACACGTCCATGCGCGGTGATCGCACACCGAGGCGTTGGCGGAGACGTAACGTACGCCGGGAGGTGCCTGCCTGGCACAGACCCCGGCGTCTTCGTCCGGGTGGGCCTTGCACCAGATCGTCGAGCAACACGCGGTTGCCTCGTAACAGATGTCGCCCTTGTTGCATTCACCTGGCCCACTCACCTGGTCGTAGCCGGCGCGACAGAATGGGATCGC
>CAYUAW010000865.1:0-1713 GCA_964442485.1 uncultured Polyangiaceae bacterium | reverse complement strand
CCCGCCGCCTTCGGCGCGCTCGCTCCGCTCGCGTAGTTCCGCATCTTTGATGCCGGTGGGACGACGTCGGCTTCGATGGACATCCACTGATCGGCTACTCCGGCTCCAGGTCAGGAGGAGCGCGCCGAAGTCGCGCGACACAGAAACCCATCAGGCTCGCTCGTCACACCGGTCGCAAGGCAGCGGGATTTTCGCCCCTCACCCAAGTGGGGGGCGAAAATCACGGAGCGCCCACAAGTGGACGAACGAGCTCCTTACTCGGCCGTCAGGCGGCGGAGCTCTTCTTTGATGATGGTCTCGGCGAGGACGGGGACGACTTCCCAGACGACCTTCTCGACCACCTCGCGGGAGAGCGCGAGTACGCCTTCGACCTGGCTCGTGGTGAGGCCGAGGGCCTCGAGCTTGCCCTCGAGCTGGCCGTTTCCGGCCGCCACGGCGGCGGCGACGGCGTCGTTGGCTCGGGGCGCGGGCGCCGCGGCGGGCTGCGCGGCGAGCCTTGGCCCAGCTGCGGCCACGCCGGGGCGCGCAGGCGAAGCGGGTGCCACGGCGGCGCGCACAGCCGGCGCTGCAGCGACGGGCGCGGGTGGAGGCGCGGCGGGGGCGGGCGCCGGCGTGCCGTACGACAGAGTCTGCGAGCGCGGCTTCGCCGTCACCGTCGGGGCAGCGACCTGCACCGGGGCGGGCGCTCTCATTGCGCCGGCGCTCGCCACGGCCGCTCGCGGCTGGCTGAGCACCTGGTTCACCTTGTCGAGCAGCTTCTGCGTGTCGAACGGCTTGTCCATGAAGTCGTCGACGCCCGTGGCGGCGCCGCGCGCCTTGTCGTACGGGCTCTGCTTGCTCGACATGATGAGCACGGCCATCGACGGTGCGATGGACTTGAGCTCCCGGCACAGATCGTAGCCGGTCATCTCGTGCAAGGTGTGATCGACGATCGCGAGCGCGGGCCGCTCGGTCTTCGCGAGACTCAGCGCTTCTTCCGCGCTCGAGGCCAACACCGTTTTGAAGCTCTCGCCCGCGAAGGTGATCTCGAGCACCTTTCGCATCGTGAGGCTATCGTCGACTGCCAGCAGGGTGGTCGTCACAAGGCTTCTCCGCGAGAGAGCATCATCATCAGTTTGTCTCGGAAATCTGTCAAGTTTGCCTGCCTCGGCGCATACCGCGATTACTCCCCAATTCTCATTCCCGTTGCCGTTGCCTGCGCGGCGATTCGCGGCCGCGTTACTCGACGATGAACCATCGTACCGCCGGTCGTACCTCCACGTGAAAATGATTTCGATGGGGTCGGTCGTGATCGGGGCAAAGCTGCACGTGGAACAGGTGCGCGTCGGCTGCCGCACAGTAGATGGCGTGCAGCTCGCGCGCAGCTTTCGTGTCGGGGACGGGCGGAGCAGCGCCTTTGCCGCAGGGAATTGCGCCGATCTGCCCGTGGAAGTCGGCTTCGACGTCGAGCGACGGCTCGCTGCCACGCTTGAATAAACGAAGATCCGCCGCGAGCCCGCCCGGGTGCGCCGTTGCGAGCTGCCCTGGGGGGAAATGTCGTGAAGGCGGCCTCCATGCCGAGAACATGCGCACCTCGTCGATGCCGTGCGCGGTGAGCGTCGGGCTCCATTCGGACAGCGCGACGACGAGTCGGCAATCGAAGACCTCGAACGGTACCCTGCTTCGCTGCGGGTCGGGGAAGTCGGTTCGATAAGCGACGCCGCGCACGGGGCC
>CAYUAW010000864.1:0-1713 GCA_964442485.1 uncultured Polyangiaceae bacterium | reverse complement strand
GCACACTGGGCCATGGGACGGGCGCTTTGGCTCCACGGCAGCCAGGGGGAGTCGCTCGTCGAGCTCGAACGCAGCATCGAGCTCAGTCCGAACTTTGCGCTCGGGTACTACACGCTCGGGTTCGTGCAGAGCCAGACCGGCGACCCGCGCTCGGCGATTGCCGCGACCGACCACGCGCGTCGTCTGAGCCCGTTCGACCCGCTCCAGTTCGCGATGCTGGCGAGCCGCGCGCTCGCCCACGTCCGGCTCGGGGAGCACGCAGAGGCAGCGGACTTCGCGGTGAAGGCCACCGGGCGTCCCAACGCGCACGCTCACATCCTCGCGATCGCCGCCCAGTGCCTGACCCTCGTCGATCGACGTGACGAAGCACGTGGGTTCGTCGCCAGGATCCGCGAGCGCGTGCCGGCCTATGACGTGGAGGACTTGCTGCGGGCGTTTCGGTTCACCGCGGCCACCAAGGAGCTCTTCCGCACGAGCGCGGGGCGGATCGGCTTCGGTTCCGGAGCCACCGCGAAGCCCGGGACGTGACCCGTCGGCTGCGCTCGGAACCGAGCTCGGGTCGCGCCCACGCTGCCGTCACGCGTTCGCCGAGGCGGGGGGGGCAGCCGCCGTGGACCCTCTGCCCTTCGGATCTGCGAGCCAGTCGTCGAGCAGGGCCCGGAGCTGTGCAGGGACGACCGGCTTCGTCAGGTAATCGTCCATCCCGGCGGCCAGACATGTTTCACGGTCCCCCTTCATCGCGTGGGCCGTCATCGCGATGATCGGAACGCGGACTCCCGATGAAGCTTCGTCCGAGCGAATGATGGCCGTGGCCTGGTAGCCGTCCATCTCGGGCATCTGGCAATCCATCAGGATGATGTCGAACGGAGTCGCGCGGTGCATCTCCACCGCGATGACTCCGTTCTCGGCGAACTTCGGCTTGTACCCCATGTTCTGGAGAACCTTCACGGCGACGCGGCGGTTCACGACGTTGTCCTCCACGACGAGGATCTGCGCGGAATGATCGACCGCGACGCGCGGCACCGGAGGTGACTGCGATGCGCGGCGCAACGGTTCCTCGGCGCGCTCCAGCGGCAGCTCGAAGAAGAACGTGGACCCTTGCCCCGCGCGGCTCTCGAGGCCCACGTGACCGCTCATGAGCTCCACGAGCTCACGGCTGATCGCGAGGCCCAGGCCCGTGCCGCCGAACTTCCGTGAGGTGGAACCGTCCGTCTGCGAAAATTTCTGGAACAGGAGGCCGCGGGCGTCCTCCGCGATGCCGATGCCGGTATCGGCCACCTCGACGCGAAGCCCAGCGGGCCCATCCGCCGCCCGGATCATGCGCCCGCGAAGCCGCACCGAACCCGTCTCGGTGAACTTCACGGCGTTCCCCAGCAGATTCAGGACGACCTGCCTGATGCGCGTCGAGTCGCCGAGCAGCGCGGGAGGCAAGGATGGATCGAGCTCGAGCCCGAGCTCCAGCGACTTCGCGCGAGCTCGAGGGCCGAAGAGCGTCGTCGCGTCGCGCAGCAGCTCCGCGGGAGAGAATGCATGTCGCTCGAGCGTCACCTTGCCGGCCTCGAGCTTGGAGAGATCCAGGATGTCGTTCAGGACGTTGAGCAAGGTCTCGCTGGAGTCCTTGATGGTCGTGGCCATCTCCCGCTGCTCGGCGTCGAGCCGCGTGTCGAGCAGCAGGCGAACCATCCCGATGACGCCGCTCATCGGCGTCCTCAC
>CAYUAW010000863.1:0-1719 GCA_964442485.1 uncultured Polyangiaceae bacterium | reverse complement strand
ACGCTGAGGCTCTCGCCCAGCCCGATCCCCCAGTGAATCCAGAAGCTCGGGATGTACAGCGCATCGCCCGCCTCGAGCTCGAGCTCGAGCTGCTCGTCGGCCATGATGACCTGGCCGAGACGCTCGCCGCGCATCGCTCGCGCGTGAGCACTATCCGGATGGACGTGCACGGGCCGCGCGAGCTTCCACCGCTTGCGCCCTGTCTGCTGCAGGATGAAGTTGTCGTTGTCGTCGAAGTGCGCGCCGACGCTGCCCCCCGGTTCGCTGCTCGTGCAGAACGTATCGAGCGCCGCGATGACGCCGGGGAAGTCGCGTGTGAAGCGATCCGCCACCCGCTTCAGCTCGGGGACGACGCTGGAGGCGCGCAGCACGGCCACCATGACCCCGGAGTCGAGCACGTAGGGTGGATGGTGCTGCTCCATCTGCTTGCGCCAGGCACCGAAATCCTGGGGCGTGTAGAGCTTGCCGAGGATCGACGGCGCGCCTCCGCGAACCAGGAGCGGTCGCTTGCGGTAGTACTGAGCTTTGAAGTCGGCGACGGAGAGGTCGGCGAAGAGCATCGTCGATTCGCCTTCGAAGCGAATCTACGAAAGATACGCCGCACAGAGCGGTCCTCGCAACCCGGGAGAGGGCCGGGTATCATCGAGACGTGTCAGCGCCGCCGGAATTCGTCCTGCCTCGCCCGTTCATCGACGAGCTCCTCGAGAGGCACTGGGAGAAGGAGCCGGGGCATTTCCGGAATCCGTTTCCGGTGCCGTTACTTTCCGCGCAGGAGACGTTTCGCTGCGTCGTCGCCGGCCGACAGCGCATCCTGCGTGAATCGGGCGGTCCGCCCGCGTTTCGCTTCTACGTCGGCAACCGCCTGCTGCAGAGCGACCTCGGCCCGTACGAGCCCGCCGCCACCGACGGCTCACTCGACGGGTATATCGAACGCGTTCGTCGGATGGTCGGCGAGGAGCACTTCGGGCTCACCGCCAACGAGTTCCATTGCGGCGATCCGGCGATCGCCCGGAAGCTGCGGGGGCTCCTTCGCCCCATCTACGAGCAGCGCGGCGTCGGGCCCCACTTCGCGGAATCGTTCTGCTTCATGGGCAACTATCCGGTGAGCCCCTTCGGGGTCCACATCGACTCCGCCAGCAACCTCACGTACGTGGTTCGCGGCAAGAAGCGCTACCGGCTGTTCAAGCGTTCGGTGCTCGACGACGCGAAGGAAGTCCACTCGACGACGAAATATGGTCCGTACATCGAACGGGCAGTGACCTTCGAGGCCGAAGAGGGCGACCTGGTCTACTGGCCTGCGGGCACGTGGCACGTCGCCGAACACACCGGCACCGATGTTGCTGTCAGCGTCGGTGTCGTCGTTTACATGGTGCGTCAGCCGTACGAGCTCCTGGGCACGGCGACGGTTCGCGCTTTGCGCAAGCGCGACCCCGGCCGCGCACCGCTGCTGTTCGCAGCGACGACGCCGACAGCTGGCGGCGAAGTTCCGTCCCTGCCGGGACCGCTCGCCGACCTCGTCGAAGCGAGGTCCGGCTTCGCATCGGACGTCGAGCTGGAGACCCGGCGCCTGTGGCTCGAGCGGCTCAGCTGTGTCTCGCTCGATGAATCGCTCCTTCCGACAGCGGCTCCGATCTTCCAGTTCAGCGACTCCGTCGCGCTCGATCCCGAGCATCCCCTCCTCTGGGCCAGGAGCGGCGACCACATCGTGGCTGCAGCGCG
>CAYUAW010000862.1:0-1721 GCA_964442485.1 uncultured Polyangiaceae bacterium | reverse complement strand
GCCAAGAACCTCACTGCCAGCGATTGACCGGCAATCGCCAGTGAACGCAGGACGAGCATGACTGCGATCGGAAAGTGATTCATGACGAACGGGCGCAGGTTCGGGTGGCGAGCGCGCAGCATCAGTCGATGCTTCGTGTTCACTGGACTGGGGCTCTGCCCACTGGGCTTGTCGCTCGCGAGCGGGTGTTCGTCGAACAACCAAACACCCAACCCGCCGTTCTTCGTCTCCCCAGGGTCGGGCGGACAGCAGGTCATCGGCTCCCAGCCGCCGGGCATGTCCGCAGGGGCCGCGGGTACGTCCGTCTCGTCGGCCAGCGGAGGCGCGCCCACGGCATCGAGCGGAGGTTCGCCGAGCATCGGCGGAAGCTCCTCGAGCATCGGAGGATCGTCAGGATTCGCGGGAAGTCCTTCAGGCGCCGGAGGAGGTTCCGCGGGTACGGGAGGAGGAGCTTTTCCGGGCAACGGAGGGAGTCCGTCGACCGCCGACGGCGGCAACGGCGCCCAGCCCGACTGCACGCCCGCCACATGGAAGGATCCCGGCACCGTTTCGAACCCGACCGTGCAGCTGGTGCCCGCAGATGCCGGCACCACGCATGCACTGTTCGGCGCGTCGAAGAACATCGGCGACTACGACTATGCCGAGGACGAGTTCTTCATCACGGGCACCTCGCCCGCGTACACCTCGCGCATCGTCGTGCACCGGCCCAAGGACGCGTCGAAGTTCACCGGGACGGTGTTCATGGAATGGTACAACGTCACCGGCGGGATCGACATCGCGCCGCTGTGGACTCTCTCGCGCGACTACATGATGCGTGCGGGCCACGTGCACGTCGGCGTATCAGCGCAGGCGGTCGGGGCGAACGCTCTCAAGACCTACGACCCCCAGCGCTATGCCGCGATCAATCATCCGGGCGATACGGCGGCGAACGCCATCTTCGCTCAGGCCGGCATGGCGATCCGCGCTCAGACGGAGAAGCTGCTCGGGCGCTGCATGCCGGTGCGCGGCATGATCGCGGTGGGTCAGTCGCAGTCCTCGTCGATGCTCCTTTCCTACCTCACCAACGCGCATCCGAAGGACAGGATGTACGACGGCTTCCTGCTCCATACCGACCCGACAGGTTCCACACCGACGAGCAACCCCGATGTCCCCGTGTTCTCCGTCTTCTCCATGACCGAGGCGGACGGCAAGCTCGCCAGTCAGCCGAACCTGCTCGAGTGGGAGATCGCGGGGTGCACGCACAACGACTACTGGCTCACGACGCGCGGCGCGGACGAACAGGGCTCCGCGACCACCATCAGGATCGCGTGTGCCAATCCGATGAACAATTTCCCGTCGTTCTGGGCATACGACACCGTGCTCGATCAGCTGAATCGCTGGGTGCGCAAGGGCACGAAGCCCCCCGGTGCCCCGCCGATTCAGTCCACGACGGACCAGTACGGTAATGTTCAGGGTGGCATGCGCCTGCCGGACATCGACGTGCCGATCGCGACCTACACGAAGTCGAACAGCGCCCAGACCGCGACCGACATCCTGAGTGGGTTCGCGTGCGCTCTCAGCGGCTCCGTGGTTCAGTTCACGCCGGACAAGCTCCTCCAGCTTTACCCGACGCACGACGACTACGTGCAGAAGTACACCCAGGCGGCGGACAAGGCGGTGGCCGCCGGTTTCATGCTGCAGTCGGATCGCGACATTGCGGTCGACCAGGCGAAGATGGCACC
>CAYUAW010000861.1:0-1721 GCA_964442485.1 uncultured Polyangiaceae bacterium | reverse complement strand
GCAGGCAAGGAGATGCCCTCAATGGTCCACTACAAGATGAATCGCATGGGTCTCGGTGTTGCTCTCGTCGGTCTCACGCTCGCTGCCTCGTCGGTGGCGTTCGCCCACGGTGGCGGAGAGCGTCAGTGCTCGGGCGGTGAACACTCCGCGATGACCCCGGAGCAGAAGGCGCAGCGCGCCACCGAGCGGTTCCAGAAGGCTGACAAGAACAACGACGGCTTCCTCACCAAGGACGAGGTGGGCGACAAGCGCTGGGAGCACATCAAGGTCGCCGACACGAACAACGACGGCAAGGTGAGCCTGGCGGAGATGCAGCAAGCTCACAAGGACGGCAAGCTCGGTCACCACGAGCACAAGCCTGCGTGAAGCAGTCACTCGAGCACCACCGCCTACTGACCGCTGACGTCCGGTAACAGACACCGCCACGATGCCCGAGAGGGAACGTGGCGGTGTCCTTTTGACCGGAGGAGAGCTTGCGCGGCGGCGCCCGTCGGGACTATCCCCATCGACGATGAGCGAGAAGGACGAGCGAGCCGAGGTCGCGAAGCGACGCGTCGTGTATGCGCTTCCGGGGATGAAGGACGTCATCGTCCGGCGTGGCGTTCGCTACGCCGAAGCCGACGGCAGCGCACTGACGTTCGACGTGTATGCGCCCCCCGCGTCGGGCGGCGCGCGGCGCCCCGCGGTGCTCTTCGTCTCCGGCTTTCCCGATCCGTCCGGGCGCCTGAAGTCCATGCCCGTCTTCGAGTCGTGGGCGGAGCTCGTCGCCGTGTCGGGCATGATCGCCGTCCAGTACACGAACGCCGCGCCGCTGCGCGACGCGACGGCAATGCTCGCTCACCTCCGCTCGAACGCCGGGGAGCTCGGCATCGACGAGCGGCGCATCGGCGTCTGGGCAAGCTCGGGCCACGTCCCGACGGCGCTCGCTCTTCTCGCCCGCGAGGGCAACGCGCTCTCGTGCGCGGTGCTCTGCTACGGGTTCATGTTCGACGCCGAGAGCTCGCGCGTCGTGCGCGACGCCTCCGCGCAGTTCGGCTTCGCCGACGCCGCTTCAGGCAAGTCCGTCGCGGACCTCGCCGCGGACGTTCCGTTGCTCGTCATCCGCGCCGGGCAGGACCAGATAGCGGGTGTCAATGCGACGATCGACGACTTCGTCCCACGCGCGCTCGCGCGCAGTCTTCCCCTGACCTTCGTCAATCACGCAACGGGGCCGCACGCCTTCGACATGATGGACGACACCGACGTTTCGCGCGACCTGGTCCGGCAGCAGCTCGCGTTCCTGGCGTTTCACCTTGGCCCGCACACCTGAGGGTCGTTCAGGCGTCGCGCGGCGCGCATTTCGCCATCCGCCGTCGCCCGGCGCCGAAGGTATTCTCCAGACGGCTCTTGATGGCGCGTCCCCGCGATTCGTCGAGCAGGCTCCCGTCCAGCTCCGCGAGGTGCAGCGTCTGCAGCAATCGGTCGCCGACGACCCGGAGCTGCGCCGACACGATCTGAGTTCTGAGCTCGAACAGGGTGCGCCACGTCTCGTCCGGGCCTCCGGCGCAGAGCGGCGCATCGATTTCCACCACGCTGAGCACGTCGTTCGACGCCTCGGCAAACCTCACCCTCGCGGTTTCCATGGCGCGAACCATCTCGCGCCCGGGTGACAGTGGAGTGCTGCCCACGAAACGTTTCGGGCTCTCCAGGACCCGAGTCGCGAGGTTGGAAGATGGCCATCG
>CAYUAW010000860.1:0-1724 GCA_964442485.1 uncultured Polyangiaceae bacterium | reverse complement strand
CGTTCGCACCCTGGAACGTGGTGCGAACCGACGACAAGCGACTGGCGCGCCTCAACGTGATCAAGGCCATCCTCGCGGGCATCGACTACAAGGACAAGGACGAGCGCCTGGCCGTCCCGGCGCCCGAGGTAGTGTTCAGCTACAGTCCGGAGCAGGTGAAGGACGAGCGGATCGCGCCGTGATCGGGGAAGCTAACGCCCCGCATCTCCAGCTGAGCTCTTGTCTAGATGCGTCTTGCACGCGGGGTTCGTAACACTGCTCCGCTCCGCGTTCGGCGGGCAGGCTTCCGGTCCGTTCGCAATCGCGTCGTGCCGCCGCGGTCTACTCTGGCGGTTCGCGCCCGGTGCATTCGACAGCCCGGCTTGAAAGGACGACCCACACCCCTGGAAGGCCACCAGAGCACCGAGCAGGGCGAGCGCAACGCAGGCACGGCGTGCGTTGCGCCATCCCGGCGTGCAAGGCAGCGGCTCGGGTCGTGTCATCAATAGCGAACCTTGCCACACCGGTGGCCAGGCGACGAGTCCGGCCGCTCGGTGTGCCGCCGACGCTCACTTTCCCAGGAGATCGCGGAGCCACGACCGTCGTTCGGCGCGGACCTCGGACTTCGCGTCCGTCTTCTTTTCCTCGCGGCAATGGCAGCGTTCGGCTGGAGGGACGTCGCCGAGAACCTGCTCGATGTGCGCGCCGCAGCCCGCGAACGTCGGTCGCCCACATCTCGAACACTCGACCCGCCGGCACATCACGCGCCTCCCGCTCTTGCTGACTGGTGACGTTCCTGCTCGTCGAGGCTTCGTCGCACCTCGTTCATGTCGAGTCCTTGCACTTTCCGGACGAGCTCGTCGAGCGCCGCGGCCGGAATCAACCCGGCCTCGGCGGCAAGGAGCACGCCGTCTCGCAGCACCATCAGCGTCGGAATCGACCGGATCCGGAACGCCGCCGCGAGACCCCGCTCGGCCTCGGTATCGACCTTGCCGAACACGACCTCCGGGTGACGCGCCGCCGCTGCCTCGAAGATGGGCGCGAACGCCCGGCACGGGCCGCACCAGGATGCCCAGAAATCGAGCAGAACGATGCCTTGCTTCACGGTCGCCTCGAACGTCTTCTCAGTCACCTCTACGGTCGCCATCGTGACCTCCATGGTCGGATAGAGCCGTTCGTGCGCAAAAGGGTTCAGGCCTTCTCGGCGAGGAAATTCCGCAAGGCGATCTTCACCGACGTCTGAACCGACGGAGGCACCCCCACGGACGGCCCTGTCGTACGGCAAAGTGCGAGCGTCCGCTTGAGGGACTCGCAGGTACCCCGACAACGGTCACATGACTGCAGGTGCCGCTCCATCTCGACGCAGATATCTGCGCTGATCTCGTCCTCGAGGTGTTGCGAGAACAGGGTGAGGACGTCGGGACAGGTAGCTGTAGCTGTCACGGCTCAGGGGGGATCCCGAGAAGGGGGGCAACCTGCGCCCGCACCGAAAGCCGCGCGCGGTGTAGCCGACTCTTGACGGCTTGACTGCTCGCGCCAACCACCTCGCCCACCTCCGACGCAGTCAGGCCTTCGACGTCACGAAGGATGAGCACTTCCCGATAGGTCGGTTCGAGTGATGCGATCGCCTCCTCTAGCGCTTTCTCGACCTGCTTGGCCACGAGCGCTTCGTCCGGACTTCGTGCCGGGTCGGCGAGCTGCTTCGTCTCTGCGACCACGTCGGTGTCGAGCGAGCGCTCCTCCGG
>CAYUAW010000859.1:0-1730 GCA_964442485.1 uncultured Polyangiaceae bacterium | reverse complement strand
TCATTGCGGCGGGCAGAAAGTAACGGCGCCGACCTGCGAGCGCAAGCCGACGCCGTCAGCGCGAACCGGACAGGAGAAGAGGGTGAGCGCTACTCCGCGTAGTCGATCTCGTAGATCCTGTCCTGCGGGTTCAAGAGGAAGCACTCGATGTCGTAGTACGCGTTGAGGTTCCACGTGTTCAGCGACGTACCAAACTTCAGGGTCTGGTTTCCGGCGACCATCACCTTGTCCACCGAGAGGACGTAGTTCTGGTAATTGTCCGCCACGATCCCTTGGCAGTCGGAAGGCTGGGGCCCCCCGCGGTAGACGCGCATGTTCAGATCCGTGAGCCCGCTGAAGAGGTTGAACTGGTCCCTGAGCAGCGGGCACTCGATCTCCGCCTGATTGAACGTGGACGAGCCCGACAGGCTCGTCGAAGAACGCGTCAGGATGTAAGGGCCCTCCGACGGCTTGCAGGACGTGCCCGGCAGTGACTTCGTGTCCGCGCCGAGCGGGGGATTGGGCTCGTTCCAGTACATGTTCTCGCCGAAATCCAGCGCGCCGAACGTGCAGCTCACGGCGTACGTCGCACCGTTCGCGCTGCTCACGTTGAACGACGTCCCCCAGTCGAACGTCTGTACTCCCGTGCCCGACACGGACTTGCTCACGCTCTTCAGGATGTTCCCGTAGCCGTCCGCGGCGTATGCGGTACAGGTCCTGGACGTCGCGTCGCCCTTGTTCACCCTGAGCCAGAAGGGGGTGATGCCGTTCGTGTTGGTGGTGTTGTCACGGAGGAGCGGACACGAGATGGAGAAGGCTCCGCTGGTGGAGCCGATGTCGCTCGCGCCGCGTCCGATGGCGGTGTTGGCCTCGTCGAGGACCTGACAGGCGCTCGCCGGCTGCATCTTTTCGATCGCGTGGGCCGTGCGGGGAAGAAGCGAGGTCGCGGTGACGACGCTGGCGAGGCCCAGGAGGCGGACCTCTGTACGGAAACTCTTCTTGCATTGGCTGTTCATGGCGTCCCTCAGTATTCCGTGTAATCGAGGCTCTCGAGCTCGTCGCCCCAGGGGTTACTTCCACCCGCGCCGACCACGTAACAGGTGACGCCGTACGTGCCCCAGGGGCCGCTCTGGTTCAGCGAGGTGCCCCAGTCGACCGCGGTGAGACCGGTCGTCGTCGTGTCACGCACCACGGCCTTGATGAGGGAGCCGAAGGTGTCGAAGCTGTGCGCGTAGCACACGAAGTCCGTCGACACGAACTTGTAGACGTTCATTCTGAGCGCCGCGAGACCGTTCAGGTTGAGCACGTTGGAGCGGATCAGCGGGCACGTGAACACCTGGGTTGTGTCGTGCGTTCCGATCCGCGCGCCGCCCCGATCGTAGTTCTGATTCTGCGAGTCGTATTCGAGGAGGCACGCGTTGGCCGGCATCCGCTTCGCGTCCGCTGCGAGGCCCACGGCAGGGACCAGGCAGGTGAACAGGAGAGTGTAAATTGCACTCGGTTTCATCTTCGGTTTTCCTCTCACGGTGTCCGGCTCAGCCGGCGTTCGCGCTCATCTCGGCGCCCACGTATTTCAGCTGATCGAAATCAGGGAGCGTCGCCCCCTGCCGCGCGAGGTACGCATCCACCTGCTTTTCCCCGGCCGGCATGAAGGCACTCGCCTCGTCGAAATGGAGTGTGTGCTGGATCGTCTGGACGAGCTTGCCGCGCACCTGGACGTTCTCGACGTCGAGCTGTAGACGGCAGAGCGT
>CAYUAW010000858.1:0-1731 GCA_964442485.1 uncultured Polyangiaceae bacterium | reverse complement strand
AGCGTCTGGTGCGGATCGATCACGAACTTCTTGGGCACGCCCGCGTCGAAGGCCTGGTAAGCGTCCGGTGCGTCCTCGAGCGGGATGACCTCGACGTTCACCGCCTTCGCGATGTGAATGCGATCCTCCAGGATGGCCATCATGAGCCCGCGGTTGTACTTCATCACCGGCGTCTGACCCGTCGAGAAGGAATGGGACTTCGCCCAGCCGAGCCCGAGACGCAGGCTGAGATTGCCGAGCTTGGCGCCCACATCCTTCGCGCCCGGGTCCTCGGTGACGTAGAGCCCCGGGATGCCGATCGAGCCCGCGGGACGTGTCGCCTCCATGAGCTGGTTGAGCACCATCGCCGGCTCGTCCGTGCCGCCATGGCCCTTCGCCTCGAAGCCGACGCAGTCGACGGCGCAATCCACCTCGGGCACTCCGAGGATCTGCTCGATCTGCTCGGTGATCGAGCCGCCACGCGAGAGATCGATCGTCTCGCATCCGAACGATAACGCGTGCGCGAGGCGCGCCGCATTGTAGTCGGTGACGATCACCACGGCGGCGCCCAGCAGGAAAGCCGCCGCCGCCGCCGCAAGGCCGACCGGCCCGGCGCCCGCGATGAGGACCGTGCTCCCCGTGGTCACGCCCGCCGTCACGCAGCCGTGGTAGCCGGTGGGAAGGATGTCGGTGAGACACGTGAGGTCGCGGATCTTCGCGAGCGCCGCGTCCTTGTCGGGGAACCGGAGCAGGTTCCAGTCCGCATACGGGACCATCACGAATTCGGCCTGGCCGCCGATCCAGCCGCCGAGGTCGACGTACCCGTAGGCGCCGCCGGCGCGCGCCGGATTCACGTTGAGACACACGTCGGTGTGGCGCTCCTTGCAGTTCCGGCAGCGTCCGCAGGCAACGTTGAACGGCACCGAGACGAGGTCGCCCTTCTTGATGAACTCGACGTCGCGTCCGCACTCGACGACCTCCCCCGTGATCTCGTGTCCCAGCACGAGCCCGCGCGGCGCCGTCGTTCGGCCGCGCACCATGTGCTGGTCGCTGCCGCAGATGTTGGTCGTCACGCACTTGAGCACGACGCCGTGCTCGATCTTCCTTCCGGCGGGCGTCTGCAGCTTGGGGTAGTCGATGCTCTGTACTTCGACCTTGCCGGGTCCGACGTAGACCACTCCGCGATTGTTTGCCATGACATTGCCTCCTGAACGGATCGAGTCGTTGCGATCCGGTGTTCCGAGGTCGAGAGCAACGGATGTGCCAGCGCCGCGTAGGGCCGGAGCGAACTTCGTGGAAGAAGAACGCGGGCTAGCCGATGCGCGGAGTGGCAGATCTCGCACCCGCCATCGTGCGGAATCCGCATGCTCGATGGGTTGTCGCCTTTCCCAACCTACCTCTACGCTTGAGCTCCACTGGCACGCGCATTGCGAAAGGAGAAGTCATGTGCACCGTCCCACATGAACAGAAGGGCAAAGCGGTGAAGTCTCATACCCAGGCGCTCGTTCACAGTCTCGTCGCTTCTCAGCTTCGCATCGACGACGCGCTCATCGACGACGCGAACCGCCTCGACGAGGTGGGGCTGGACCCGCTCAACCTCGTCATGGTGGTGCTTCGGCTGGAGGACCTCGACGGAAGGGGCGGCGGCTTCCCGCTGGCCAAGCTGGATCTGGCGAAGACCATCGGCGATCTCGTGTCGCTCATCGATGTGTGGCTGCAGCGCGACACGACGCCGAGCCCCATGGAGCACAA
>CAYUAW010000857.1:0-1743 GCA_964442485.1 uncultured Polyangiaceae bacterium | reverse complement strand
ACCGGTGGCAACCCCGCGCTGCTCTCCGTCATGAGCGCGACCTATCCGACGGCGTACTACCCGCCGAACGTCGGCCTCGCGCTGCACGGCCACGTGCACGACTTTCAGGCCATCAACTTCGCGAGCGGCCACCCCGCGACGATCGTGGCGGGCATCGGCGGCGACAACCTCGACGCCGCACTGCCCGATCCGTTCCCCACGAACGTCGTCGCCGCGGCGGGGACGGTCCTCGACAAGATCGCGTACTCGAACACGTTCGGGTTCCTCGTGATGGATCGCGTCGGGGCCATGCAATGGAAGTTCACTGCTTTCCGCCGCGACGGGTCGATCATGACCGTCTGCAACATGCTGCCGCCGCCGTTCATGGGTTCCGGTGACCCGACCCCCGGACGTCAGATCAGCTGCACGGCCAACGGGAACATTCTCTGAGCCGGCGGGAAGAGCGGGCGTGGCGGCCAGGAGCCTCATTGCACGGTGGTGGCCTCTCGCGGCCACCGCCGGCGTGCTGGCCGCCCTCATCGCTCGCGGCGCGCCGCGCCCCGAAGCGCCGGTGCCGAAGATCGTTCAAGCGCTTCCCGCGACGTCGGTCCAGGCCGCCGCGGCTCCCTTCGCCTTGCCGTCACTTTCGCCGTCGGTGCCAGCGCTTCGGACCGTCGTGGCCCCGTTGCCCGTCCGGGAAGGACCTCCCGAGGACGCCGCGCTGGTCGCGCTCGGGCGCGCGATCTTTGCCGACGATCGGCTCTCGGAGCCACCGGGCACGAGCTGCGCGAGCTGCCACGATCCGAAGCGCGCGTTCTCGGGTAACCACGGGGCAGACATCGGCGTCGCGGAGGGGAGCCGTCCCGGCCACTATGCGAGGCGCTCGACGCCGTCCGTCCTCTACCTGAAGTACGTACCGGCGTTTCACTACTTCGAGGACGACGAGGCTGCGGCTCCGTCCGCCTTCGGCGGCTTCTTCTGGGACGGCCGCTCGGACGCGATCTCCGAGCTCGTCCGGCAGCCCCTGTTCAACCCGGACGAGATGAACGGCGGAGACGCATTGCGCGTCGCGCGCAAGATCACGGCAGCCCCGTACGCGGCAGCGTTTCGCAGCGCATTCGGCGACTCGTCGAATCCGAAGGCGATCCTGCGCGGTCTCGGGGCCGCGCTCCAGGCCTACCTGACGAGTGACGAGATGTCGCCGGCCACCTCGAAGTTCGACGACTACGTCCGCGGCAAGGCGACGCTCACCCCACAGGAGAAGCTCGGCTTCGAGGTGTTCAAGGACCAGCGGCGAGGCGCGTGCGCGGGCTGCCACCAGGTGAACGAGACCTCGACGAACCCCGTCCGCTCGATGTTCACGGACTACGGCTTCGACGCCGTAGGCGCGCCGCGCAACTACGAGCTGCCCGCGACGCGCGTCTCCACGTATTTCGACCTTGGCCTCTGCGGGCGCAAGAACAAGGTCACCCCTTCGGACGACGGCAAGTGGTGCGGCTCCTTCCGCACGCCGTCCCTTCGCAACGTCGCCGTGCGCGAGAGCCTCATGCACAACGGCCGCTTCCGGAAGCTCCGCGACGTCGTCGCCTTCTACTCCACGCGCGCCGCGACCCCCGCTAAGTGGTACCCCCCCGGCACCGAATTCGACGACCTCCCCGCGAAGTATCGAGACAACGTCAACATCAGCTCCGGCCCCTACAACCGCCCCGTGGGCTCGGCGCCCGTGATGACCGACGACGAGATCGACGCAGTCGTCGCGTTCCT
>CAYUAW010000856.1:0-1745 GCA_964442485.1 uncultured Polyangiaceae bacterium | reverse complement strand
CCGCTCCTCGGGGGGAGCGAGATCTGCCACGGTCATGGTGAGCAGCTCTTCACGGCCGACGCCCAGGAGCGACAGCGCGAAATGATTCGCATCGACGTAGCGCCCATCGTCGTTCGCGATCAGCATGGCGTCGAGCGTTGCCTCGAAGACAGCGCGGAACTGGCGCTCGCGCTGTCGCAGCGCCTCGATGCTCCGCGTGCGCTCGAGCGAATGGCGGATCGACCGCTCGAGCGTCTTGGCGTCTATCTCGCCCTTCACCAGATAGTCGGCCGCGCCGGCCGCGAGCGCTTGCTTCTCCAGCCTGGAGTTGCCCCTGCCCGTCAGCAGGATGATCGGCACGCCGAAGGACGACGACGACGAATCCGTCAGGAGCTCGATGCCGGTGTGCGCCCCCAGGTGGTAGTCGAGCAGGCATACGTCGTGGGTCTGCGTCGCCAGCGCCTCGCGCGCGTCCTCGTAGGTCCTCACCCACTCGAGCTCGCAGCGCAGGCCGTACCGGAGCTCGCTCAGAATCTGGCGGGTCAGTTCGTAGTCGTCGTACTCGTCGTCGACGAGCAGAACGCGGACGGCACCGGATTGATGCTCCGTTTGATTCCCGTCGACCATGATAGCTGGCAAGTTACCATCGCCCTTCATCGATGTCCTGACGACGACCGCGTACGGCCTTCGGTCGCATTGTTTGAACGGCAACTCTGGGTCGGGGTCGTCGCCGACCCGAGACAAAATGCCCCGCATCTTCCCACGGGCGTGCGACGTCATGAGAAGCGAGACGCACATCACACGAGGCCATGACACTCGCAGCCAACCGGTTTGCGTTTGTTTCAAATCGCAAGCTGATGGGACGCTCATCTGCACACACCGGCGCACTCAAATCGTAGTGCTGGCTCGCGTCTCGGTTCGCAGTCCTTCATTCTTCTTGAGAGGGCTGTCATGGGTACCGTCGATCCGAAGGACCACGGTGTCGTTCTCGTCGTGGACGACGATGACGACTACCGTCAGGTGGTGCGCGACATTCTCGAACGCCAGCGCTACTTCGTGCTGGACGCACACGACGGCGGGGAGGCTCTCGATGTCCTTCGCTCCGAAGCAGCTCGCGCGATCCGTCTCGTGATCCTCGATCTCGCGATGCCCGGCATGTCCGGGTGGCAGCTCCTCGAGATCTTGCGGAACGATGCGTCCCTGTCGAGCATCCCGCTTCTGGTGACGTCGGCCATTCCCGTCCACGGCGATGCATCCGGCGTGGGTGCGACCACGCCCTGGCTCGGCAAGCCCTTCGCAGAAGACCGACTACTGGCGAAGGTCGAGCACCTGTCCAGATCGATAGCCGCTTACGAGCGCAGGGGACCTGCGGCGCTGACATAGCCCGCCGGGTGGCACCCTCGATCCGATTGCGCCGGATGGCCGGGTACCCCGAGTACTAAAAATGGGGGGCCTTAACCGGCCTTTAGCCCCCCGCAGCTTCGCCTTCGGCGAACTGCTCCCCCCGCCGCCGTCCACACTAGACGGGCACGCGGGTTGCTCAAGGGTAGACATGGGCACGGAGCGTCATCGCGCCGTTCGGTATGCCGCCGAACGGTTTGCCGAGCGCGCGGAGGAGGCACAGAGAGCCGGAAAGCACGGTCGCGCCGCGATTCTATACAGGGCGGCCCTGCTGATCCTGAGCGGACAGGACGACCAGCAACCTGATCCAAGCGTCGAGGAGCCCCACCCGGGCACGCCCCCATCGGGGCATGAAAGTGCGTCAC
>CAYUAW010000855.1:0-1752 GCA_964442485.1 uncultured Polyangiaceae bacterium | reverse complement strand
GCCTACTGCGGCGGATGCCGTGGGTGATGTGGTGACACCTGCGCCGAAACGGCGCAGGTCATGCGATGGATGCAGAAGTTGTGAACGTGATATCTATCAACGATGACCTCCGGCACTTCGAGCGTTCGCCGTCCTCCGCCGAAGCCAGCCCGAACGCGAGACGAAGGTGGACCAGTCGTCTCGAGTAACTCGGAGCAATCGACGGTTCGCGTGCACGGCGATGAGCAACGCTCGCAGCGGCTGCAGCCGCCGTCGCCGCAGGAGGGTCCTCTGACCCCCGATCAAATACGTGTGCTCGTTCGCGACGCGGTTCTCGACGCAACAGCTCCGATCTTGCAGAGCCTGCGCGCCATCGAGCATGAACTCCGGGTAGTGAAGAATGCGGTCGGTCCAGTGCACCGTCCCGCGTCCGTGCGGCTTCCGACTGCGGACGGCAATTTTTCGCCAGCTAACGTGGACGCAGCGGCGTTCGGGCGTTCGGGCGCTGGTTACGACCTGGAGGATGCCGAGCTAGCAAGGGCGTTCAGCGGCAGTCGACGACGGAAGCAGATGGGCTGGATGCTGGCGCTCTTCGCGGTGCTCGCCGTCGGCGCCGCCATCGTCGGAGCAATCGTGAGCAACCCCAGGTAGCCCGCGAGCGCGTTCAGCGCCGCGCGGGTTCGATGGCGAAGAACGCGAACCGCGGGGTGCCGGAGTCGGCCGTGGCCGCGGCGAGCGCCTTCTTGTCCGGAGCGCTCGCCGCGTTCGCGAGCCGGTACAAGCATTGGTGGTGGCCGTGATACGACTAGGCATGCCCGAGCCGCTCATCTCCAATGTCTCCGACACCGCTCGCTGGGTGGCGGTTTACCGCGCCTGGGAGTCGGCGCGCCCGGACGCGCTTTTCAAGGACACGCTCGCCGATCGGCTTGCCGGCGAGCGCGGTCGTGCCATCGCTGCCGCTGCGCCGAGGCAGGCGCGTAGCGGCTGGCCGATGATTGCCCGCACCAAGCTGATCGACGACCTTATCGCCACGTGCATCGGCGAAGGGTGTGGCCGCGTGCTGAACCTCGCCGCAGGGCTCGACACGCGGCCGTATCGACTCGAGTTGCCGGCGGCGCTCGAATGGATCGAAGCCGATCTGCCGGCGATGATCGACGAGAAGGAGGGCCTGCTGGCCGGAGAGAAGCCGCGCTGCAAGCTCACACGCGAGCGCGTGGACCTCGCCGACGCCGCGGCCAGAGGCGAATTTCTCTCCCGGGCCACGAGCGGCGCCGCGAACGTGCTGGTGATTACCGAGGGGTTGCTCACCTATCTCGACGATGAGCAGGTCCGCTCACTGGGACGCGATCTGGCGCGCCCCGCAGTGCGCTGGTGGATCCTCGACGTGGCGTCGGCGGCCATCGTGAACATGATGAAGCGCCGCATGGGTGGTCACCTCGAAAACGCGCCGATGAAGTTCGCGCCGCCCGACGGAGTTGCCTTCTTCGAGGCGCCGGGCGACTGGAAGGCGCGGGAGATTCACTCCATCTTCAAGTCGGCGAAGCGCTTCCAGCGCCTCCCGCCGTTCCTCCGCCTGTTTTCCTTCTTCCCCGATCCCGACCCGCGCAGGCCGGGCAAAGGAATGTGGTCGGCAGTCGTGCGCTTCGAGCGAAGCTGACGGTTCTGGCGATTGGTGCACGTGCTCGAAGCTATTCGCGGAAGGTTTCAGCGATGGCCCAACAACCGCTGGAGCAACCGCGGAAGCTTTTTCCGGATCCGGGAGAACCGCCGGAG
>CAYUAW010000854.1:0-1754 GCA_964442485.1 uncultured Polyangiaceae bacterium | reverse complement strand
GCTGCAGCAGTCCGCGCCCGTCGAACACTGCTGGCCGTAGAGCGCGCAGACGCCCGTCGAGCCGCCGGTGCCGGTGCTGCCACCCGCTCCGGTGCTGCCGGCGGTGCCGGCCTTTCCGCCGGCGCTCGTCGTGCCGGCGCTGTTCGTCCCGCCGGCGCCGCTCGTGCCGCCAGTGCTCTTCGTGCCTCCGGCGCTGTTCGTCCCGCCCGCGCCGCTCGTGCCGCCGGAGCCGGTCGCTCCGCCGGTTCCGGGCGGCGGCGGCGGCACGCTGCATGTCCCCTGCGTCGAACCGATCGGCGTCACGCAGCTCGAACCCACGCAGCAATCGGCGTTGATGGTGCAGCCCCCGCCTGAAAGGACGCAGCTCGACCCGCCGTCGGGCACGTCGAGGCAGCGCAAGAGCCCCTTGCCGTCCGGCACGCAGGGCGCGCCGTCGCAGCAATCCGCGGCGGAAGCGCACGTCTCGCCGCCCGCGCGACAGGTGGTACCGAGGCCATTGCAGCGAGGGACCCCGAGCGCGTCGAGCTGGCACACGCCGGAGTTACCGACTCCGGCGCAGCAGTCGTTGCGCGCCGACGAGATGCTGCACTGGTAGTTCTGGTAGTGACAGACGTCGCCCTGCGGATTGCAGCTCATCGGGTTGCGGCAGATGCCGACCGCCGCGCCCGCTGCTTTCTGGCAAGTGACGTTGCCGTCGCCGGGCAATCCCGTCCCCGCGGCGCCGCAGCAGTCGCTGGTCTCGCGGCAGAGGTCACCGTTGACGTGGCAGCCGCTCGCCGGCTGGCACACGAACACGCCGGTGGGGCCATAGGGAGCGCAGAGGCGGCTGCAGCAATCGTTGCAGCTTCCGCACACCGTGCCGTCGATGCCGTCCGAGCAGTACGTCGCCCCGCTCGGCGGAGCCGCACAGGTGCCCAGCGTCTTGCCCGCGGCAATGCTGCACTTCGACGAGCAGCACTCGGCGTCACGAGAGCAGACGTCGTTCGTCTGCACGCAGAAGGACGACCCGAGCTGGCAGTGACCCCCGGTGCACAGGTTCGAGCAGCACTCGGAGTCCGCCGCGCAGGTGTTGCCCGCGGAGTGGCATGCGGTCGTGAGAGGGACGCACTTGCCCGAGGTGCAGGTCCCGCTGCAGCACGCGGCGTTCGTCGAGCAGACCTGGTTGTCCGAGGTGCAGGCGGTCGCGCCGCACTTTCCGGAGACACAGCTCAGGCTGCAGCACTCGGTCGAGCTCCCGCAGCTCGCGCCGCTCGGCGAACAGGTCGCGGTGCTGGCCGAGCAGGTGTGCGTCGCCCCATCGCAGAGCGCGGAGCAGCAATCCGCCCCCGTCTTGCAGATGTCGCCGAAGCGATGGCAGGTGACCGGATTGATGACAGGTCCCGTTCCGCCGCTCGCTCCCGCCGCACCGGAAGTGCCCGCACCGCCCGCCGAGGCGCCGGAAGAGCCCCCAGAACCGTTGGCGGCGCCGCTTCCTGCCGTTCCGCCGGCGCCGTCGTTCGCGACGCCGCCAGCGCTCGCGCCGGTGCCGCCCCCAGCCGCTGCGTCGCCGGACGTACCGCTGTTGCCCGAGCCACCGTTCGTCCCTGGGCCGCCTCCGGAGTCCGGTCCTCTCGCACCCGCGCCCATGGCGCCCGAACCAGTTGCACCCGCGCCGGTCGCGCCCGAACCCGCCTGGCCGCCCTGGCCGGTGCTCGCGCCTAAGCTACCGTCGGTTCCGGCGTCCTTCTGCTTCTGGTTGTTGAAGCTGCTCGACT
>CAYUAW010000853.1:0-1755 GCA_964442485.1 uncultured Polyangiaceae bacterium | reverse complement strand
CATCGCGAGCGTCGGGCTCGTGCTCCTCGTCGCCGGGTGCTCGTCGGCAAGCCGCGGTGGGTCGCGCCCCGACGCGGGGAGCCTCGCGTCGTCGAGCGGCGGAGCCCGGGGCGGAGGGGGCGGGAGCGTGAACGGCGGCAGTGGCGCCGCGGACGTCGAAAGCACTGCCGGAAGTGCCGCAGCGACGGGCGGAGCGAAAGGAGGCGGAGGAACGGCGCCGAGCGCCGGAGGGACGGCGTCGGGCAGCGGAGGGACGGCGCCGAACGGCGGCACCTCGAACATCGCAGGCGCAGCTTCCGGCGGGGTCCAAGCGACGCCCCACGCCTGCCCCGGCGCGGATGCCGGCCCCGTCGGGGAAGACGCGTTCACGGCGAACACCGGCAAGCAAGCGGTGTCCGCGATCACGTACACGAACGTCGGCGCCACCGGCTCCTACGCGGAGGTCGTCACGGGGTGGTCGAAGGCGACGGGCTGCGTCGGCGACACCGGCGGCATGCTCTGCAAGACGACGTACCGCATGCCGAAGGACGTGAGCGGATCCCTCGCGCCGTTCAACGAAGAGATGGCCATGGTCTTCGCGGGCCCGGTGGAGCTCTACCAGGTCGCGGTCTATCAGCCGTCGGGTGGCGCCTGGAACCGCGTCGCCTACTGGGACCCGTGCACGACGAGCGGGCTCGCCTTCGCCGGGAACAAGTCCTGGTACGAGTGCGGGGGCTTCGTGGAGAGCTACGTGACCGCGGACGGTACGCAGAAGAGCGATACCCCCGTGCAGTTCGCGGGCCACCTCGCGGCGGGCACGGAGATCAACGTCATGTCGAGCGCCCTCTGCTCGGGCATGACGGCAGGGAGCGACTGCGGCTGGAGCTCCGGTCTGGCGCTTCACGGCTTCGCGGGGGATGCGGCGGGCAGCAAGCTCTTCGCGACGAAGTTCCGGATGCCGCTCGGCTCGAAGACGCCGGCTTACTGGATCCTGCCGGCGCAGGTGATTCGAAGCTCGCAGTACGGCTGCAACTGCAGGGGCCAGGGTTCGGATCCCACCTACAAGGGAGGGTGCGGCGAGCTCGACGTCGCGGAAGTGCTCGGCGGTGTCACGACGTCGCGCGAAGCGACGACCACCCTCTATTCGTTTCAGGACATCACCGGAGGCGGCTCGGTCGCCTTCAATCGACCCGTGGACCACGCGGCGGTCTTCCTCGTCATTTTCGACGCGCCGGGTCGTCGCATCGCGCTCAGGCGGCTCGACGATTTCGCGTTCGACGGCACGCTCGCGTCCGACGCGGTGAAGGCCTATCTCGATGACGCGGGAACGGTCCGCGCGCTGAAGTGACCCGTGTTCCGGGGGCCCCGTAGCCGCCCGGCCCGGGAGATCCGTAGGGTTTGCGTCGATGCCCGGGTTTGACTATGGTCCGCGCGTCGCGGAAGGCCCGTGGCAAAGAGGAAAAGATGACCTTCGTCGTCACTGAGAATTGCAGGAGATGCCGGTTCACGGACTGTGTCGCGGTTTGCCCGGTGGATTGCTTCCACGCGGACGAGGAGATGCTCTACATCGATCCCGATGAGTGCATCGACTGCGGCGCCTGCGTTCCCGAGTGTCCGGTCGAGGCCATCTATGACGAGTCGCAGATCCCCGACGCTCAGCGCGAGTGGATCGCGGTGAACGCGGAGAAGGCGAAGAAGCTCCCGGTGATCAACGAGACGGGGGATCCCTTCGCCGGCGCCGAGGAGCGCAAGAAACAGCTCGGGTTCTGACGCGGC
>CAYUAW010000852.1:0-1757 GCA_964442485.1 uncultured Polyangiaceae bacterium | reverse complement strand
GCTCGTCGAAGCGTGCGTCCCAGAGCTGGCGGTACCTCTCGAGCCACGCCGTCTCATCTTCCAATCGGCGCGGGCCCAGCTTGCAGGTCCGCACGCGACCGACCTTCTTCGTGGTGACGAGACCGGCCTGCTCCAGGACGCCGACGTGCTTCTTCATGCCCGTCAGCGTCATGTGGAACCTGTCGGCTAGCTCCGTGATCGAAGCGTCAGTGCGTCCGAGCTGCTCCAGAACGCCGCGCCGGGTCGCGTCCGAGAGCGCGGCGAACGAGGCATCCAGGCGGGCCCTCGAATACTGAACCATGTGGTTCAGTGTCTAGCGCACAGATCGGCGGCACGCAAGAGGAGGCGCTCGCTGTTCCGCGCGGCCCGCTCTTTCCGTGTGCGACCATCTCACTCGCCTCTCGTGCAAATGACTAACCACTCCGGAACGGAACTCCGTTACCTTCGAAGCGAACGCGTCCAGGCGATGCGTCCATTTCGAAAGAGGGTTCTCTGATGGGTGCATCCAGACGCTCGGGTCTACGTGCGGGAAGCTTCAAACCGGGGAAGGTTCCGAAGCGGCGCCTCTGCGGGACCATGCAGGTTCATCAGCGGCTCCTCGAACGATTTCCGGAGATAGGCACGCGCCTCGCCGAGCTCGAGCACTACTCCGCCGACCGGAGAGGCATGGCCCTCGCCAAGACCGGGCCGTTGGTGATCCAGGTCGTGGTGCACGTCGTCTACAAGACGGACGCGGAGAACATCTCCGACGCCCAGGTGAAGAGCCAGATCTCGGCTTTGAACCGCGACTATCGCGCCAGGAACAAGGACAAGACGAAGGTGCCCGCTGTCTGGGCGGGCATCGTGACGGACGCTCGGCTCCAGTTTGCGCTCGCAACCAAGGGCCCGGACGGCAAACCCACGAACGGCATCACTCGCACGAGTACCAACGCGGACTCGTTCGCAGACGACGATCGGGTGAAGTTCAAGAAGCAGGGCGGCGCCGATGCGTGGCCGTCGGATCGATACCTGAACCTCTGGGTGTGCTCGCTCGGGGGCGGGCTCCTCGGGTACGCCCAGTTCCCGCATGGGCCCGTCGACACGGACGGCGTCGTCATCCTGAACACTGCCTTCGGCACGAAGGGCACTGCGCGCAGGCCGTTCAACCTCGGACGAACCGCGACGCACGAGGTCGGCCACTGGCTGAACCTCCGGCACATCTGGGGCGACACGACCGACTGCAGCGGCGGCGACGGGGTGGACGATACGCCCAACGCGGCGACGCCGAACTACGGCAAGCCCGCGTTCCCGCACATCACGTGCAAGAACGGGCCGAACGGAGACATGTTCATGAACTACATGGACTACGTCGATGACGCCGTGATGGTCATGTTCACCACGCAGCAAGTGGCGCGAATGCAAGCCGCGCTCTCCGGCGCCCGCGGTTCGGTCGCCGCCCCCGCGGCGCGAAAAGCGGGACGTGCCCGGCGCTGACCAGGTGCTAGAAGGCCGTTCGATGGCCAAGGGTCCTTTCTCTCCGGAGCTCCTCCACCGCGCCTGGGTCCACTCGCACGAAGAAGACTCGGAGGGTCGGACGGTCTTCCGACCTTCGACGTACGCATTTCCCCCCTCGCGTGGTCGAACCGGCTTCGAGCTCCGGCCCGACGGAACCCTCCTCGAAACCGGCATCGGCCCCACCGATCGACGCACCCACACCGCCGGAAAATGGACCCTCGACGGCGCGACGCTCCGGCTCTCCGACCGCGGCGGCGAGCCTG
>CAYUAW010000851.1:0-1764 GCA_964442485.1 uncultured Polyangiaceae bacterium | reverse complement strand
GGATCGGTCGAAGAGTTCGCGCCCGCGGTTCCTGTCGCGCCCGCGGTTCCTGTCGTGCCCGCGGTTCCTGTCGCACCCGCGGTTCCTGTCGCGCCCGCGGCGGCAAGTAGGCCCTTCTGAGGGGCCAGCGCGTCGCAGGTCGAGTTGCAAGACTGCAAGCCGTGCGCGGCCAGAGCGCTCTGGCACTCCTGTACCGGATCCGCTGCTGCCGCCGCCATCGCACAATCGGCCGGGCACGTTGACTGCTGCGGCTGGATTCCCTGCGCTTTCGTGACGCAAGCACACACCGTGTCGCACGGGTGCTTGCCGCCCGAACTGTCGTCGCCGCATCCCACCAGTGCCAAGAGCAGCAGGACTCGACTTCGGCGGAGAATGCTCACGGTGGGTCCTCCTGGATTTCGGGGCTGGGTTGCCATGGGGCAGTCTGAAAGAGACTCGTAGTATCACGCACATTTTGGCGCGTCTTGTACTCAGTTGCTGAATCGACCGCGGCGACGCGCGCGCTCCTTGCGCATGAAGTCGCGCGTCTTGTTGTAGGCGAAGCGCTGGAGACCCTTGGTGTTCGGCACGACGGGTGGCCAGCCCGTTGCGACCGGGCCGTCCGGCACCTGGAAGTAGTCGATGACGACCGCGCCGCGTTCCGCCCACGCGGGGTTCGGTGCCGTGCTCACTCCAACGAAGGAACCGGGGCCAATCACGGTGAGGAACGGCGATTCGTTGTAACCGAAGAGCCGCGCCGAGCCGTCCTTTGGCCGGCAGAATCACTTCTCGAAGAGACGTAAGTGCGGAAAGAACGACCAAGTGCCCTCGAATGCTCTCCGAGATGGAGCGCCTGAGCGATCGGGGACCGGGGCATGACGCAGCCACCCTGCCACGCATCAATGCGCTCGGCGCAGTAGTCGAAGCGTACGAAGAGGAGCACTTTCCGATCCCGACCACACGTCGATCTTGAGGACCGTCGAGAACCGCTGGCGACTGCCTCCTCTAACCGCGCGAGACGCTGCTGCTCCGGACCTCGGCGGCGTTTTCACGCTCGCAACTCCCCGTACCGATGATCCGCTGAGCGGCGTCGCGGTCCCGAAGTCGAAGGACAAGAGCCCGCACAAGGCGTCGAGCGCGCCGTCGAACCTGCAATTAATTCACGCCGAAATGGTGTCACGCCTCCCCGTGCCAGACGAGAACGGAAGCGTGCGCCACGCCATGCCGCGCTTGAAGACGAGTCGCCAGGCAGACGACTACATCATGGAGAGAACCGAGGCCTGGAAGAAGGCAAAAGCCGCCAGGTGACCGTCCCCACTGTCGCCACCGGCGTTGAACCCTCTGCTCGCCAGAATGGGTCCGGACCGGATCTCGTGAGCGTAACCGGGTGTTGGAGGGCGTCGGCGACCGTCCGCGGACAGCCGGCCCGCCGTTCCACGACGACGGCTTGCCCGTCGACCAGGCCAGAAGCACCCGAAGACTCCCTACGCCGTGCCCGGGCACCCCGCTTGTTCGACCTACGCGCAGACGACTTCGGTACGATGGATGGCGGGCTCGCTACTGTTCCGGAGCGTCCCTCTCGGAGTCTCGACGCGCGGCATCGCCATGGGATCTCGGGTGCAGCCATGATCGTCTGCACGCTCGTCATCCTGCTTCTCTTCGCGGCGCGCGAGGCGAACAAGGTGAGCGCGCCGCCGCTGGTGCAGGCCAAAGGCCTGGCAAGTACCGAACCGCCCCAAGCTTCACCGCAGGCGTCGGTCACGGCGACGTCGATCAGCCTCGAGC
>CAYUAW010000850.1:0-1768 GCA_964442485.1 uncultured Polyangiaceae bacterium | reverse complement strand
AAGACGGTGAACAGCGCGACGATGACGAAGATGAGCCAGACGTGGTTCGCCTCCCAGATCGGCGCGATGGCTCGCTCCACCGCGAGGCGCTGCGCCGCCGCGCGCGGCCCACGCGCGAAGAGGTGCCAGACGCCGCCGCCGAAATCGGCGCCCGCCGTCAGGGCGTAGGCCACGACGCCTGCGCCCATGACGAACCACAGAAGCTCCGCCGAGGTCACGTTCCACCGACGTCGACGGGCACGCTGACCACGTGCCGGCGAAGTAGAACGAGCACGACCACGCCGAGCATGACGTACAGCGCGGAGAAGGTGGCAAAGGGGATCAGCAGATGGGGGACGGGGGTGACGGCGTCCGCAGTGCGCAGGATGCCTCCGATGACCCAGGGTTGACGGCCGACCTCGGTGACCGTCCAGCCCGCTTCGATCGCGACCAGGCCCAGCGGCGACGCGACGAACGCCGCGCGCAGGAACGCACGACTGTCGAACGGGTCTCGCCTGCGCACGCGCAGGAAGACGCCGAACGCCGCGAGCCCGAGCAAGCACGTCCCCGAGCCCACCATGAGATCGAAGGCGAGGTGAGTCACCGCCACCGGCGGCCAGTCCGACGGAGCGACGCTGTCGAGGCCGGTCACCGTCGCGTGCGGATCGCCCTTCGCAAGGACGCTGAGCACATAGGGGATGCGAATCGCACCGTGCACCTCCCTGGACTCCGTATCTGCGAGGCCGCCGAGGATGATCGCAGCGCCGCTCGCCGTCTCGAAATGGGCCTCGGCCGCCGCGAGCTTCACGGGCTGGTACTCGGAGATGTTCCTTGCCGCGAAATCGCCCGAGAAGAGCTGGAGCGGGATGGCGACGGCACCGACGCCGAAGGCGATGCCCGCCGCCCGGCGGTGGAAGACGCTTGCCGGCGTCTTGAGCAAGGCCGCCGCATGCACCCCGAGCACCGCGAAGGCGACGGACGCATACGCCGCGAGCACCATGTGGATGGCTTCAGAGGCGAAGGACGGACTGAAGAACGCCCGCGAAAGCTCGAGCTCGGTGAGCTCGCCCCCCTTCAGCACGAAACCGACGGGCGTGTTCATCCAGGCGTTGACCGCCACGACGAAGACGCCGCTCGCGAGGCCCGAGATCGCGACCGCCGCGCCGGCAAAGAGATGGGCGCGGCGCGAGACCCTGTCCCAGCCGTAGAGGTACACGCCCAGGAAGATGGCCTCGAGGAAGAACGCGAACCCCTCGAGGCTGAAGGGCATGCCGATGAGGGGCCCGGCTCGCTCCATGAACCGCGGCCAGAGGAGCCCCAGCTCGAAGCTCAGCACCGTGCCCGAGACGGCTCCCACGGCGAACAGGATCGCCGTGCCCTTGGCCCACCTGTGAGCGAGGTCGAGGTACACCGGTTCGCCGCTCCGCGCGTAGCGGTATTCGGCGATGACCATGAAGATCGGCATCGCCATGCCGACGACGGCGAACACGATATGGAAGCCGAGCGAGACCGCCATTTGCAGCCGTGCGGCGAGCAGGTCCGGCACGCACCTTTACTAGTGTCCCAAGAGCCAGGTCGCTACCGCGCGCTCTATTGCGGCATTCAGAAGCACGCCCACGCATCCGAGGACGGCTCGGCCTGGCTCGAGCAGGCGCGCGCCTCGTGTTCGCCCGCTGCGATGAGGTGCCGACAATGACGGGCCGCGCCAGTGCGACGGAAGCGCGCGTCCGGTCGGATTTTTCTTCTCCTGGCAACCGGGGCTAGTCAGTCGAGTCGATCGGACCGGTCC
>CAYUAW010000849.1:0-1776 GCA_964442485.1 uncultured Polyangiaceae bacterium | reverse complement strand
ATGCCCGGCGTCAGGGCAGCTCGACCGGAGAGGACCAACCGCCGCCGGTGTTGGTCGACTCGACGACTCCCGATGCGGCCGAGCTCGACAATGCGAACACGTCCAGCTGAGTGCTGCTCTCGACGGAGACGTCGGTCGCCGCCCCCGGCTGGCCAATGTTCGCGGCGATGGCGCTGGGTCCCTGCCACCCCGTGCCGGGATTGGTCAAGACATCGAGCGTTCCCTTCGCGTCGACCACGAACACGTTGAGCGATTTGTTGTTGAAATTGACGGCCGAGACGACCGCGCCAGGCGGAGCAAACCCGGTGCTCGTCAACGCCGTGGTTCCACACCAGAGAGACGTGCAATCCCACTTCGTGGAAAGCGCGCCGTCGTTCCCGACGGTGAGGACGTTGAGGAACCCATGAACGTCCACTGCAGTGGCGACCGGTGCCCCCGGCGGGGCGAAGTTGCCGAGCGTCAGGGGGTAAGGACCACTCCAGATGCCCGCGGAATACGCCATGTACTTGAGCGCGCCATCGCTTCCGATGGAGAACGTATCGAGCTCGCCGCTTGCCCGCTGTCCTACGACGACCCCCGCATTCGGTACGGTGTAGTTCGCCGCCGTGACGGCAACCGGGCTGCTCCAGTGCGTCAGCGCATTCCAGCTGATGACCTGGAGCTTGCCGTTCACGTCGGCCAGCGCCACCCCGAGGACCCCACCTTGCGTCGACGTGGCCAGCGGTGCCCCCGGCGGCGCAAAGTTTGCCGAAGTTAGCGCGGTCGGAGCCTGCCGCGCTCCGCCGTTGGTCGCTGACGTGACGTAAACCTTGCCGTCATTGGCAACGAAGAAAGCGTCGTTCACCGTGGCCGTTTGCTGTGCGACTGCGATGTTCGCCCCCGACGGAGCGAAGTTCGCTGTCGTGAGTGCCGTCGGCGTTCCCCACACTCGATGCTGATAGCTGCGATAGTAGACGGCTCCATCGCCGCCCACGACCCAGCCGACCGAGAAGGTCGGGTCCGGAGGCGCCGGCGGGAGTACCGCGAAGGGGTGCAACGGAAAGCGGAACACGGGGTTGCAGAAGAAAGTCAACCGACATGGAAAGTGCCACACTGGGGTCCAGGCGAGCGCTCGCCCGTACGCGGATACGGTGCCCGCCTGGGGGGACCCGCCGCCGATGTAGACGTGACCGTTGAAGACAGTCGGCGGGTTCTGGATGACCGTGTTTCCGGGAAAGGCGCCCAGGTTGTCCGCGGCGCGTGCCGTCGAGGCCCACAGCACGGGCCTGTCCACGTGCTCGGCGTCGAGGGCATAGAGCGTGGGCGGCGACGAACCGTTGAGCACCCAGAGGACGCCGGTACCGGCTGTCGAGCCATTCGCTGAAAGCGTCATGACCCCTCCGTGCGCCGGAGAGTTCGAAACGGAAGCGTGCGCAACGTCGAAGGCGACGGCGTTGAAAGAATAGCGACGAACGTTGTCGGTGCCGCCCAGCACGTACATGAACCCGAGGTTGCTTCCGGCGGGATTGCCCCACCAGACGACTCCGTTGAAGATATTGAAGGGGTCCCAGAAATCCTCGCTGTTTGCCGAAGAAGCATCCGGGCAATCCGAGATCCCGCACGTCGTGATCGCGTTCGGCTGGACTGCCTGGAACTGCTGCAGAGGAGTGGTCCATCCGACGAGCGACGGTTGAAGGGCGAAGACGTAACCGGTCCCCTTGCTGCCTTGAAGCAAGAGATTGCCCTCGGGAAGGGCCGCCACGACGGGCCCTGTGGACAGATCCCGATCGCCGGTCA
>CAYUAW010000848.1:0-1777 GCA_964442485.1 uncultured Polyangiaceae bacterium | reverse complement strand
ACAACGACGAGGGGACGTTCGCCACGGGCATGCCGGGCGACAACCGCGATCCGAAATGGCAGGACTGCTTCTTCGACGGGAACTCCGGCGCCGGCGACGACCGCTGTCGGTATCCCACGGGCTGCCTGACCGGGGCCATCGCGCAGACGGATCCTGCGTGTGCGATCACGCAGTACTGTCTCGATCACTGCGCCGCGTTCGCGCCAAAGAACTGCGATTGCTTCGGATGCTGCACGGTCCCGTCGGGCTCCGGCTCCGTGAACATACAGCTCACCAAGACGTGCACGGAAGCAAAGCTCGGCGATCCGACGGCGTGCCCGCGGTGCGTGAAGTCGACGGCGTGTCAGCCGCCGGAGACGCCTCCGCCTCCGCCCACGAGCACCACGCCGCCTCCGCCTCCGCCCACGGACACCACGCCGCCGCCACCGCCGCCCCCGCCCACGACGTGCAGCGACGGCTCACCCGTCTGCTCCGACGTGTCGAGCTGCAACGCGGGCTTCACCTGCGTGAGCGGCTGCTGCAAGGCGATCGTGCGCTGAGCCCGAGCCAGGGGGGATTCTTGGCTTGCAGTGCAGCGGACGTGCGGGCGACCCAGCCGCCGTCCGCTGCTTGCTTTCTCGAGCGGTGAATCGGGTGCCGCGGCAGAGCGGCGGCACCCGAGCTACTTCATCGAATGTACGGGATGCAGCAACCCGTGAGGCAGTACTGGTTCGTCGGGCAATCCGGCAAGCAGGCGACGCCGCAGGGTTGCTCTCCCGCGCCGCACGCTGGCGCTACGCATGTGCCACCGGCACCGCCGCTCGCCGGGGAGCCCGCCGTGCCGCCTGCTCCGCTTCCAGCCGTGCCGCCTGCGCCCGTCGTGCCGCCAGCGCCGCCCGTGCCGGCGCAATCCGCCGGCAGGGTGGATTTGCCGAGGCAGAGCTCGCAGTGACCGCACGTGTTCTCGCAGCTCGGGCTCGGCGTGCACGTCGGGCACTTCTTCGGGTCGGCAAGGTCCGCGTACGTGCAGGTGGACGAGATCTCGACGTGCTCGACGCTGCCGTCGGGCGCCGTGACGTCGCAGCAGCCGAAGCAATCGCATCCATTGGGGGTGAGCGGCGCGCAGAACTTCCTGCACTGATCGGTCACCTGGCAGTTCTTGTCGGTGGGCGCGAGCTTCCCGGTGAGGCAGTCCGTCGAATATCGGCAGCCGTCGTCGCCGGCGCCGGAGTTCCCGTCGAAGAAGCAGTCCTGCCACTTCGGATCGACGTTGTCGCCGGGAATGCCCGTGGCGAACGAACCCTCGTCGTTGTCGAGCGGACCCGTGCACTCGGGGTCGGCGGAGTCGATGAGCCCGTCGCCGTCGTTGTCCTTTCCGTCGGAGCACTGGGCCGTTCCGACCGGGATCTTCCCGATGGAGCCCGCGGCGCCGCCCGCGTTCGCGCTGGTCGCGCCGCCGGCGCTCGTTCCAGCGGAACCCGTGGCGCCGGTGCCGCTTCCGCCGCTGCTGCCGCCGCCGGCGCCCAGGTCACCCGCGGTTCCGGAGTCCGGGCCCGCCGCGCCCGTGCGGTCGCTCGAGGCGCCGCTTCCGCCGTGGCCCTGATTGGTAGCCGAATCCGTCGAGCTGCTGCATCCCGTGAGCAGGGCGAGCGCGAGGAGTGCCGAGTTCTGAAAGTGCCGTCGAGCCATCGTGAGCTTCGTTCCCTTCGGCACCGACGTGGCACCGTCTCGATAGACGGCCGCCATGGACGATTTTTACGACGAGGCCGTGAAAGAGCAGGCTTCCGGACAGCGGCGC
>CAYUAW010000847.1:0-1790 GCA_964442485.1 uncultured Polyangiaceae bacterium | reverse complement strand
GCGGCGTGAGCCCCTCGGGAGCTCGGGGTGCGTCAGCGCACTCGCGGCTTCCTCTTCCGACGCCGCATCGTGTCCTTGCGCTCGACGACGATGCTCCCCGCGCACAGCTCGACAATGTTGTGGATGAGCGCCTCCGGGGTCAGGCCGCGCTCGACGACGAGCCGGTGGTAGGTGTCGACGGACACCAGCGCGGAGAGCATGTCAACGGCGTCCTCCGCGTCCCAGCCGCGGCCGAGGCGCCCTTCGTCGGCGAGCCCCCTCACCGCGTCCCGCAGGGCGCCTCGCTTCACCTCCAGCCGATCGCGCCACGCAACCGCCGCGTCCGCGTCGGACAGCGCTGCCATGCTGAGGCTCATGGCGAGATCGTGGAGCCTCTCCTCGATCCTCACGATCGTGCCGATCGTCGCTTCGAACCGCGCGAGTGCGGACTTGGCCTCGAGCGCGGGACGCACGAGCTCGTCGAGGTTCTCGGCGACGTGCACATGCCGCACGAGCGCGAGCAGAAGATCGGCCTTCGACGCGAAGTGCGACTTGTAGACGGCCTGCCGGCTCACCCCAGCCGCCGCGGCGATGTCCTCGAGCCCGACGCCATGGAAGCCACGCTCGACGAGGAGCCGTCGTGCGGCATCCAGCAGGCGGGCGCGGGTTTCTTCCTTCTTGGTTGACATATCGTAAACCTCGGATAGTTTACACCATGACAACCAGCGAGCCCAGCGCGCGGCCGCCTGTCGAAGACAAGGAGAGGAACCAGTGAGAATCCATCACTTCAGCTCGAGGCGCGTGTTCATTCGCCGGAGGGGGCGTTAGTGGGCCGCGGCGTGTTCATCACGATGCCCGCGCACGGGCACCTGAATCCCACGCTCCCGGTCGTGGCGGAGCTCGTGCGTCGTGGCGAGTCGATCGACTACTACGGAGCGGAGAGCTTCCGCGCTGCGATCGAGTCCGCGGGCGCGCGCTTCCGGCCGCTCGACGGTCGTTACGCCGAGTTCGAGAAGACGCTAGATCCGGGCGACGGCCTCTTCGCGCTCGGCGAGTTCGTCGCCGAGGCCACGCTCGACGCACTCCCGCGCGTCGAAGCAGAGCTGCGCGACGCCCGCCCCGATTACGTCCTCTACGACTCGATGACGCCGCTCGGTCGATTCGTGGCGACGCGGCTCGGCCTGCCCGCCGTCGCGACCTTTCCCTCGTTCGGTACGCGTCCCGACGCGCTTCCGCTACCTCCGGTGCCCGTCCTGCTCCTTGCCAACGGCGGTCCCCTCAAGCTCCGCCGGAACCTTCGCTGGCACCGCCGCCGCGCGGCGGTCGCCAAGTCGACGGCGGAGCGATTCTCGGTCGACGAACTCGGCTTCGGCAACATCGTCTCCAACCCCACCGCCTGCAACCTCGTCTTCACCTCCGAGCGGTTCCAGGTCCACCGCGAGCGCCTCGACGAGCGGTACCACTTCGTCGGCCCGTGCCTGGGCGAGCGCCCGGCAGACCCTTCGTTTCCGCTCTCGCGGCTGGACGGAAAGCGAGTGATCTACATCTCTCTCGGAACCGCGTTCAACGCCGCCGTCGGGTTCTTCCGCGAGTGTCTTCGTGCGTTCGCCGGCCGAGAGGAGACCGTCGTGATGTCCATCGGGTCGCGCGTCGACGCTGCCGCGTTCGGCCAGATCCCGGAGAACTTCATCGTGCGAGCACACGTGCCGCAACTCGACGTGCTCCGGCGAGCGAGCCTGTTCATCACCCACGCCGGCATGAACGGAGTCAGCGAGGCGCTCACGCTGGGCGTGCCGATGCTTGCCTATCCC
>CAYUAW010000846.1:0-1791 GCA_964442485.1 uncultured Polyangiaceae bacterium | reverse complement strand
CGCGCGAGCACCCACGCTCCGCCTCGATGAGGAACATGTTGGCGAGCTCGGTGTGTGGCGTGCGGATGGCGGCGTAGGCCGGCAGGAGCGCATCGTCGCAGGCGGCCACGGGTTTCAGCGTGCTGCCGTGGATCGCCGGCACGAATACGTGCGGGTGCGTCGCGAGGGTCGCGAGCGCTGCCTCGCGGCTCGCGCTGTCCCGGATCACGTCGATGGCCCACTCCACGATGCCCTCCGCCTCGCCGATGACCAGTGCGTCGATGAACGGCGCGAGCGGGACGGGGTTCGAGAACGTCAGCGGACCTCCTGCGAGGATCAGCGGGTGCGAATCGTTCCGCTCGCTTCCGAGGGCGGGGATCTTCGCGGCGTCGAGCAGGCGGACGAGGCCCGCGAGCTCGAGCTCGTACGCGACGCTGAGGGCAATGACGGGAAATTCCGAGAGGGGCCGCATCGACTCGTAGGTGACCGGCTCTTCCTCGAGCCGCGTGCCCGGCTCGTCGGCTCCGTCCGGCAGAAAAGCGCGCTCGCACGAGACCCCCCGCATGGCCTGGATCTCGCGGTAAACGCGCTGGTAGCCGAGCGAGCTCATGGCGACGCGATAGGGCGACGGATAGGCGAGGGCGACGCGGAAGGGCGCGTCCTTGTCGATCCGGCCGAGCTCGTCCTCGAGGCGCATCGAGATGAGCGCGCGTGTCGATTCGGCGACCATGAACGGGGCGGAGTATAGCCCGGCCTGTCATTTGTCGAGTTTCACCTATACTCCCGCGCCGTGAGCCCCCCGTCGAAGAGCCCGAACGCGCGTCGCGAAGTGGGCGGAAGCCGCCCGAAAGGGCCCGGCTCCGCTCCGAAGGGCGGAAAAGGGCCGGTACGACGTGGGCACGCCGAGCGGCCGCTCCTGCGTCGCGAGCGCCGCGCGCTGGAGAAGCAGCTCGCCGAGGAGAAGACCAAGGAGGGCCCGCCGCCCGAGCGTCGCGAGCGCCGCGCCCTGAGCCACGTGGGCGGACGCATCGACATGGAGGGCGACGAGGAGCTCGCCCGTGCGCTCGCCGCGGCTCTGGATGTCGAAGACGACGACGAATCGACGCGCGCCCACGTGCATGGCTTCCACAGCTACGCTGCGCGGCTTCACCCGCTCACCGCAGGCCGACTCGTCGATTCGCTGTCCGACCCTGGCGACACCGTCCTCGACGCGTTCATGGGGAGCGGCACCGTCCTCGTGGAAGCGCGGTTACTCGGCCGTCACGGTGTGGGAGCGGATCTCAACCCGCTGTCGCTCGAGCTCGCACACCTGAAGACACGCGGCACCACCGACGCGGAGCGGACGGAGCTCGTCGAAGCGGCCATGCGGGTTGCCGAACACGCCGACGAGCGCCGCATCTCGAAGGCCGGCCCCACCGTGCGCTACGGGCGGGAGGACATGGAGCTCTTCGACGTGCACATGCTCCTCGAGCTCGACGGCATCCGTCAGGGCATCTCGCTCGAGCAGGAGGGCTTCGCGCGCGAAGCGCTGAAGCTCGTGCTCTCGTCCATATTGGTGAAGGTGAGCCGGCGCCCCGGCGACACCACCGAGCGTCTGGCGCCGCGGCGGCTGGCGACCGGCTTCGCCATCAAGCTGTTCGCGAACAAGGCCGCCGAGCTCGCCGAGCGTCTGGATGCCTTCGCGGAGCTCCTCCCGAAGAACGCACCGGAGTGCGATCTCTACGTCGACGACGCGCGCAAGCTCTCCAAGGTCGCGGCGAGCTCCGTCGATCTCGTGGTCTCGTCGCCGCCGTACCCGGGAGTGTACGACTA
>CAYUAW010000845.1:0-1798 GCA_964442485.1 uncultured Polyangiaceae bacterium | reverse complement strand
AGAACAGATCACGATCCGCCGCGGAGACCGAAAGCCACGAGAAGAACCGGCGAGACCGGCGCCTGTTGCGCTCCACGTGGGATTGGCCGCGAGACACTTGGAGCCAGATGGACCGAGATCGGCGTTTGCGAAGAGACCCCCGTTCTCGATGAAACCGCAACTTCTGCGGCGAAAATGCGCTCAACTCGTATCTAGCGTTTCCGGTGGGCGCACGAGCGCGCGTCGTGCACCCTCGAAGCGCGCGAACAGCGACGGAGTTGGCAATCGGGTTGGTCGCTTGCCAACGGAGGTGACAGTCGCCGGCGGGTGACCGGCGTTTGTGCGTCGAATGGCGCGAGGCACACGCCTTGCTCGAAGAGGGTGCGGCCGGCGTCACGCAGCGTCGGCCTTCACGCGTCTCTCCGAGGAGGCAGTCGCATGCATTCGTATCGTCCTGATCCCGATCACAGTCCGCCCAGAGCTCGCACGAAAAGTGAGCCGAGCTCCCACCCTGTTCGCGCCCCGCGCGCGCGGCGCCTCTTCGCGCTGCTGGTGGCCGCCTGTGCGGCGACGGCAGGTGCCGTCGCCTGCCTGAACCGCCCGCTCTGCGACACGGACTGCCGCCCGCAGACCACCAACCAGTTCGTCGCGAAGGTCACGAGCAACGGCGTCGACAAGATCGATCTGCTCTTCATGATCGACAACTCCGCGTCCATGGACGACAAGCAGAAGGTCCTGCAGCAGGCGGTCCCGGACCTGGTCCGGAGGCTCGTCAATCCGGACTGCGTCGACGCCGGCGGTACCGCCGTCGAGAACGCGACGCCGAAGGAACCCGACCAGGAGTGTCCGTCGCCTCTGGTGCGTGAATTCACGCCGATCCGCGACATCCACGTCGGGATCGTCACCTCGAGCCTCGGCGATCACGGCGCTGGCGACGAGTGCACGCCGACGAATGAGAACAACGCCGACGATCAGCAGCTGAACGACCACGGCTGGCTCATCGGGTCGCGCTCTCGATTCAGCGTCCCAGCCGGCGGCGAGCCCATCGATCCGAAGGGGTTCCTCGACTGGAACCAGGGGTCCCATCCCGACGAGACGCTCGACCGGTTCAACACGACGTTCGAGCAGATGACGACAGCCGTCGGCTCGGTCGGCTGCGGCTTCGAGTCGCAGCTCGAGGCGATGTATCGCTTTCTCGTCGACCCGAAGCCGTACGCGAGCATCGCCATCCGCGACTGTCCGGGTGGCGGCGCGCCCTGTGCATACCCCGAGGGGCGGGACGACGCTCTGCTCGCACAGCGGGCGGCGTTCCTGCGCCCCGACTCGCTCGTCGCCGTCATCATGCTGACCGACGAGAACGACTGCTCCATCATCGAGTCGCGCCAGGGGTACTACGTCTCGTCGAGCAAGGCGCTCTACCCGGCCTCGAGCGCGTGCGCGACGAACCCGAACGACCCCTGCTGCTACTCCTGCGGTTCGACCCCACCCGGTAGCTGCCCGAAGGACCCGGCCTGCGGCGTTCCCCCGAAGGACTCGAATTGGGACCCGCCGGGTCTGCGCTGCTTCCACGAGACGCAACGCTTTGGCGCGGATCTTCTCTATCCCACCGCGCGCTACGTGAACGCCCTCTCGAAGCCGCTCCTCTGCGCGTCGAAGCTGGATCTGGATGCGTCCGGCACCTGCCCCGACCAGGACGGCGACAAGGCCCCCGACCTGGTCGACAACCCGCTGTTCAAGACGGGGACGGCGGTGCCGCGCGCCTCGTCGCTCGTCTTCTTCGCCGGGATCGTCGGCGTGCCCTGGCAGGACATCGCTTCGA
>CAYUAW010000844.1:0-1803 GCA_964442485.1 uncultured Polyangiaceae bacterium | reverse complement strand
GCTCTCGGCGCAGAAGGTCAGAAGCAGCACCGCCGCGCTCAACGCTGTGAACAGCAATGGACCCCGGCTCGTCACCTCCAAGCCCGGACAGCATAGACCATCCGCTCGCGATCTTCATGCTTGCCGCTCGACGGCCACGCGTCGCGTCACCGGGTGTTTGTTTCGCTCAATCGCAGGTTGACGCAGCTTCGCGCCGCTCGTTCGACAGGAGCGCGGCTTCGCGGAGGCCCGATGAAACGGGACGCGCCCCCCAAGCTCCAGCTCGCCTTCCAGACACAGCTTCGCCAAGCTCTGTTCCTGCGTGTGCGTGAGCCGACCGCAGTCGCCGCGCACCCGGGACGGTTGCGCTCCTGCGTGTGTGCTCCAGCGATGCGGACGTGAAAACTTGACTAGACGAGAAGGCGCAAGGTGACGCTTCGAAGCTGATACGGTCTTTCTGTGCGCCCGCTATCCGGGGCACGTGAAGGGAGGCGAGGGTGCGGACGAACAAACACAAGACGAAGGTGGTCCTCGGCGGCGCTGCGCTGGTGGCTGCGGTGGCGGGCAGTGCGTCGGCAGCGATACCCGGTCCCGACGGGCAGATTCATGGATGCTTCGGGCCGACTGGTCTTCTTCGTGTCATCGATTCGTCTGGTCGGTGCGGATTTGCCGAGACCGCTCTCACCTGGAGCCAGCGCGGTCCCGCAGGGCCCGCCGGTCCAGCGGGCGCCACGGGAGCAACCGGTGCTGCAGGACCATCAGGTCCTCAGGGAACGCCAGGCGCCAACGGGTCACCAGGGCCTGCCGGACCGCCCGGAGCTCCCGGTCCCGGCGGGCCCCCTGGTGCGGCGGGACCGCCGGGAGGTGCGCGCGCGTACGGGTTCGTGAACGCGAATGCGACGCTGGATGCGGAAATCAACGGAGGCATCGTCGACGTCGCCCAGCCTTCCGACGGCTACTACTGCTTCAAGCTCGGTTTCTCCGCGCTCAACGCCGTGGCGACGATCGACCCGTCCACCACCGGCTTCGTCGAGGTCGTCATGACGTTCGTTCCCCACGCGGGCGCCATTGGTCTGAGTGGGTGCCCCGACGGTTTCAACGACGCGGCCGCCATCATCAAGGACGTCGACGGTGTCCTCAGGAACGCGGGCTTCTACATCACGTTCCAGTAGGCGGAGCTCCCCTCGCCGCTCACGCGGACGTGGACCTCACGTCCGCGGCTCTGGCACCCACCGGGACGACGTCGACATCTGAGCTCCCGGCTTCATCAAACGAGAAACTGCTGGTCATGGTGGGGCGTGGCCCGTGGCGATCTCAGGTGGAACATGTTATCGGAGGCGCTCCATCAGCATCCGCTGAACCGAGGGTCTGGCCGTGAACCTCTACCTTCTCATCGAGTCCTCGCCGCAATGCTATACAGCCGCAACGTGGACCGTTGCCGCGGAAACGGGGGACGAAGCCCGAGCGATGGTCGAGGACTGGGATCCTCGAACCATGAGCACCGCGGTGCTCGTCGAGGGGGGAGGGGTCGGCGTGGGTGCGGGTGTGCTCTTCTTCACCGACGTCCGGAACGCAAGTGACGGCACCGCCGCTCGTTCGCTGCTCGCGGAGCCGAACGGAGCGGACATGGGTGTCTATCTGGCCATGGAGACGTCGCCGAAGTGCCAGGTGGCGAGGTTGTGGGTCGTGGCCGCCAGCACGGACGATGAAGCGCGTTCGTCGATCGGGACCCAGTGGCGACCCGACATCATGAGTCTCGGGTACCTCTGCAAGCTCCCTCTGGATCAGACCACGCCGACGATCCTCTTCCAGACCAGCAATTGA
>CAYUAW010000843.1:0-1815 GCA_964442485.1 uncultured Polyangiaceae bacterium | reverse complement strand
CAGGTGAACACCGCGGTCACGCAGGTCGACCAGGTGACACAGTCGAACGCCGCCCAAACGGAGGAGCTGGCCGCCACCGCGACGGCCCTTTCGGAGAAGTCCTCGGAGCTCCAGCAGCTCGTCTCGGCGTTCACTCTTTCCGGTGGCAGCGCGGGCTCGAAGCAGCGACACGCCGTCGCCGCGACGCCGAGGGCCGCGCCGCCTCCGCTTCCTCTGGGCAAGAGCGCCGCGAGGCGCCTGCGGCCGGGCCCCAGCGCCAAACGTGCAAACGGGGCGGCCCCGAAAGCCGCCGGCGGCTTCGAAGAGTTCTGAGCTCTCATCGCCGCCAGCGAGACGAATCATGCAACATTTTTCGAACATGAAGACCGTTCACAAGCTCGCGTGGGGCTTCGGTCTACTTCTCGTCGCCCTCGTCGCGGTCGGCTTCGTCGGGATCCGGGCGTCGCAGCGCATGGCGAGCGAGCTTTCCGTCCTCTACCACGAGGACATGGCCAGCGCGGTGGACATCCGTCGCGCGCAGGCGGAGAGCATTCGCATGGGGCGCTGCGCGCGTCATGCCGTCCTCGAGCCGGACGACAAGACGATCGCGACGGAGCTGTCGCACGTCGAGAAGAGCAGCGCCCTGGTCGGCAGCCTCCTCGCTGGCATCGACGCGCGAATGGCCGATCCCGAGCAGAGGGCGAAGCTCGCCGAGGCGCGCGACGCCCTGGCGGACTACACGAACAGCATGCGGCAGCTCCTTGCGGTTGCCAAGAATCGCGTCGCGGCGGAGGCGGTGCTGAAGTCCGGCAAGCCGCTGGTCGCGCGGCTCGAGGCAGCGGTGGCGGCAGTCGACGAGATGGCGACCAATCTCGCCCAGGCGACCTACGACTCGAGCATCGCCGACGCGAAGAAGGCCGCGATCGGCCAGCTTGTCATGATCCTCTTTGCCATTCTCTTCGGCGTCGTGTGCAGCGTCGTCATCGCGGGGGCGATCGCTCGCCCACTCGGACGTGCGGCGGACGTCCTGCGCGCCGTGGCGAGCGGCGACTTCACCCAGCGGCTCGACCTCGGTACCAAGGACGAGATCGGCGTGATGGCGACGGCGCTCGACGAGGCGGTCACGAGCATGCGTCAGGCGCTCACACAGGTCCGCAGTGTCGCGGGCGGAGTGGCGATGGCGGCGCGCGAGCTGTCGTCGGTGTCACAAGAAATCTCGGGCGGCGCTCAAGAGCAGGCCGCGAATCTCGAGGAGACGGCCGCGAGCCTCGAGCAGATCACGTCGACCGTTCACAGCAACACCGAGAACGCCGAGCAAGCCGCGACCGTCGCTGCCACGTCGCGGGACGTGGCCGAGAAGGGTGGGGCGGTCGTCGAGCGCGCCATAGGCGCGATGGTCGAGATCACCACGTCATCGCGAAAGATCTCCGAGGTGGTGACGGCGATCGACGAATTCGCGTTCCAGACGAACGTGCTCGCGCTCAACGCTGCCGTCGAGGCTGCGAGAGCGGGCGAACACGGCCGCGGATTCGCGGTGGTCGCGGCCGAGGTGCACGATCTGGCCAAACGAAGCGCGCTCGCGGCGAAGGAGATAAAGTCGCTCGTCACCACGGCTCTCGCGAAGGTGCAGATCGGTAGCCAGCACGTGTCCGAGAGCAGCTCACTGCTCACGGAAATCGTCTCGTCGACGCGTCACGTGACCGACCGCGTTGGGCAGATTGCCGCCGCTTCACGCGAGCAGCTGACCGGCGTGCAGGAGGTCCAGGGAGCGATGACCTCCATGGACAAGGTGACGCAGTCGAACGCCGCACAGACCGAAGAGCTCGCCGCGACGGC
>CAYUAW010000842.1:0-1816 GCA_964442485.1 uncultured Polyangiaceae bacterium | reverse complement strand
CTCTACGCATTTCGCAATCGCATGCTGCACGGCGGTCTCGGCTTCCGCTACAGCGCCCTCGACTGGCTCTCGAAGGACGCGGCCGCCGCGTACTTCGCTTACTACGAGCAGGCTCCGAAGGTCACGGAGGTGCTCGCGAACTTCGGCGCGTCGCGTGTCTTCGCGCTCGTGGGGCAGCAGGTCTCGCTGCTCGGCTCGGTGGTCATCGAGCAGCCGCTCGTGTTCGTCGGCGGCCCGGTCGCGCTCGTCTTTCTGGTCCGTAGAAGTCCGCCGTTTGCGTGGTTCGGGCTCGCGTATTCCGTCGCGATCGCCGCGCTCGTGTGCGTCGCGTATCATGTCGAGGCGCGCTATCTCTCCGCGCTGCTGCCGGTCTACTTCGTGGCGCTCGCCGGGGCGGGCTGCGCGCTCCTCGGGCGCGCAAGGGAGAAGCTCCACGGTGTCGGCCCCCGACGCCCGCTTCGTGCGGTCGTCGGCGTCGCGCTGGTGGTGTTCCTCTGGGGTTTCTGGGGTGTGCTCGGGCTCGAGCGACAGCTCGGTCGAGCCGTGCTCGCGAAGCGGGCCTGCGATCCGGCGATTGCGTTCATCCGAAGCTCGGTCGGCCCTCACGACGCCGTGCTGACGTCGAGCCCGTGGTTCGTGACCTGGGCGACGGAGCGGCCTTCAGTGAACGTGCCGACGAATGGCACGGACGCACTGGTCACGGTGGCGGAGCATTACGACGCCCGCTGGGCGATCGACGGCTTGCCGAGCTACGGGGCCGCGAACGTGGGGGAAGCGCTCCGAGCACTCGACGCCGCCGGCGTCGGGATGCGCCCGGAGCGCGTCTTCGAAGGTGCGGAGTGCAGCGTGTATCGCCTGATCCGGCAGTGACCCGTCACTCCGGCACGGGGCCGAACTTGCCGTCCTCCACGTCGACGATGGCTTGCTGGATCTCCTGGACGGTGTTCATCACGAAGGGCCCGTAGGCGACGACGGGCTCGCCGATGGGCTCACCCGACAGCAAGATGACGTGCGAGTCTTCGGCCGCCGTCAGCGTCAATCGCTCGCCGTCGTTCGCGAACAGGAGGAGCTCGCCCTGCTTCGCCGTCGTGGTGCCGGCGCTGACGCGGCCCTCGGCGACGACCGCGAGCGCGTTGTAGGTCGCGGGAAGGTCGACCGGCAGGGACTCGCCCTTGCGGAGCGTCGCGTCGAGGACGGTGATGGGCGTGAAGGTGCGCGCCGGGCCGTGTGCGTCGCCAAAGTCGCCCGCGATGACGCGCACGTTGCCTCCGCCCGGAAGCGCCACGCTCGGAAACTGCGCCGCACGGAGCGGTTGATACGCCGGCGGAGCCATCTTGTCCTTGCGCGGCAGGTTCACCCAGAGCTGCATCATGTGCAGGCGGCCGCCGTTTCGAGTCTGCTCTTCCTCGTGATACTCCTCGTGGAAGATGCCCGCGCCCGCGGTCATCCATTGGGCGTCGCCGGGACGGATGACGTCGGCGTGGCCCGCGTTGTCGCGGTGCGCGACGGCGCCCTCCCACGCGAGCGTCACGGTCTCGAAGCCGCGGTGCGGGTGCCACCCCACGCCGCGCTTGCCGCGAGCGAGCGGCGAAAATTCCTTTGCCGGCCCGTAGTCCATCAGGACGAACGGGCTCACCCGTTCGGACGGCAGCCTCGCGCTCGGGAAGTACGTCGAGACGAAGAAGCCGTTGCCCACCCAGTGGAAGCCCGTGCTTCGGTGGACACCCTCGACGCTGCGTTCACGCGCGGTGTGGGTCCCCCCGTCGACGGAGCGGGTCGGGGAAACCGTTTGATTCAGGGTCACGGAGTTCATGAA
>CAYUAW010000841.1:0-1817 GCA_964442485.1 uncultured Polyangiaceae bacterium | reverse complement strand
AAGGCGTGGAAGGAGTTCGATGCCCGCTGTCTGAACGCCAGGCTCGGGGAAGCCTGCACTCTGGAGAACGGCTCGATGTGCTTCTCCGGGTGCACGGGCTGCGATGGATTCGTCGGGGTCGAGTCGAATGCAGTCTGCCAGGATGGTTACTGGCAAGGCTTCGTGAACACGGCGTGCTCGTGCGGGCCGCTCAGCTGCCAGTGAGCGGGCTCGAGAGCGCGACGGGCGTCAGTGCGCCCCGACCGTCGCCCTGGATGCATCGAGCAGCTCGGTCATCACGCGGCCGGCGGATGACCTCTGCAGGGTGGGAAGGCCGAGCATGCGCCGGACCGTCTGGCTCACGTCCGAGAGGTGACGGGGGACGGCGGACGACGTGGCGCCGCGTGCCTCGATGCCGGCCCCCATCGCGACGAGCCATACTCGAGCGGACTCCGGATTGCTTCCGCCATGGGTCGCAAAGGCATAGGAGCGCCCGTGGTCGGTCGTGACGATCAGAGTGGACGGATGCCCGCTCGCGGTGAGCACGGCCACCTCGTCGGCGATGCGCCCGACGATCGCGTCGGCCTGATGCAGCGCTCGAAGATACCCGCGGTAGCTGCCCTGGTGCGCATAGGCGTCGGTCTCGCCGAGGCCGACGAACAGGAAGGTCGGGCGGTGCGATTCGAGGTACGAACACGCGATGCTCCCGGTGCTCAGGTCGCTCCTGAAGTCGCGCGCGGCGTGCCGCGGAGGGGCCCAGTCATCGTCCCTCAGCAGCGCGGCCGTGTCGAAGTCACTCTCGAAATCGGAGAGGTTATCGCCCCCCGTCAGACCGATCGACATCGCGACGCGCCCGCGTGCGCTGGAGACCGCGTGCAGGATGCCGGGCCATGACGCGACGGCGGCGGCCAGCCCTCCGTGTTCCGCCACTTCGTCCACGATGGTCGAGTGCCGGACGTCGCCGCATCGGTTGCTCAGGCACCCGGTGTCGCGGCGACCGGTGAGCATTTCCATGTAGCCGGGCAGCGAGACGAAGTTCGGTCCGGACGCGCGCATCGGCTTCGCCGACGAGGGGGCGCCGATCGCGGCACCGTCCGTCGTCATGAGCCGGTGCAAGTTGGGCACCAGGTGCGCCGCGTCGATCCTTTCATCGGCTCTCAGGCCCTTCTTCGCGGCGAGCCTCGCATCCACGCCGCCGAAGACGTCCTGCCACCTCACTCCATCGATGGCGACGAGCACCACCGTCCGCGACGCGAGCACGTCGCCCCCGCCGCCGGCGGACTGAGCCGTGGCGGATGGCGACGCCGCCAGCGCTCCGACGCCCACGCCGGTCACCGCCAGACCGGCGAGCAAGGCGACGGCGCGAGCTTGCGTTGGCACCGAGGACCTCACTTCCACGATCCCAGTGTAGCGTCTAGAGGCGAGGAGAGCCCGAGCGCCAGATCGAACGGCGGGAAAAGAAGCGTGGCGGTGAAATGACAACCCGGGCGGCCGTACGCGTCGCGTCGAGACCGGCTTCGCGAGTCTCGCCAGCCGTCAATGACGCGGGGCTATAGCGGTCCGCAGCAGAGCACGCCTCCGGCAGACATGACTCCGGGTGCGGGGGCAGGGTCGTGGGTGAGATATTGACTCTCGTGCTCGTGGTCCGGGCCGCAATACCAGCCGGCACCCACGGCCTGGCAGTCCTCGCCCGCCGACATGTCCACGTCTCCGCAGAGCGTGGTCGTCCCGCCCTGCGTCCCGCACCCGAAGAAGTCGTTGGTGGCCCCGGTGGCGGTCAGCGGGCATTCCTCCGTGCAGCTCGAGTTCGTGCAAGTGGCGGGGTCCGCCGTTCCGTT
>CAYUAW010000840.1:0-1819 GCA_964442485.1 uncultured Polyangiaceae bacterium | reverse complement strand
CGCCGGTTGCCAACACGAGCAATCGGTTCGAATTCGAGGAGGGGTTCGTACCGGAAGAGATCTCCGGGAGCTTCGAGATCGACAACAGCGACAACGAGAGCCCGAGCGGCGCTCTGTCGGCGCATCCGCCACTTTTGCCCGACGGCGGCAAGGCGACGATGGACTTTTCATGCGGTGACAAGCCACACACGGAGCTCACGTTCTGGTATCGCGGGGTGGCGCCGACGGCGGCGCAGCCAATGAACTTCTACGTCGACGGCGTGTTGTACAAGACCTACGGCAACACGAACATCGGCCAGGGTGGCTACAGCTGGGTGCAGGTGGTTGTCGTCGTACCCGGAAGCACGCCCACAACCAGCAAGAAGCACAGCTACCGGTGGGAGGCCACGACCGATCGGGCGGGACAGCCCCCCTACTGGCTCGACTCGATCCGCTGCTCGGACGTTCCGCCGGTTGCCAACACGAGCAATCGGTTCGAATTCGAGGAGGGGTTCGTACCGGAAGAGATCTCCGGGAGCTTCGAGATCGACAACAGCGACAACGAGAGCCCGAGCGGCGCTCTGTCGGCGCATCCGCCACTTTTGCCCGACGGCGGCAAGGCGACGATGGACTTTTCATGCGGTGACAAGCCACACACGGAGCTCACGTTCTGGTATCGCGGGGTGGCGCCGACGGCGGCGCAGCCAATGAACTTCTACGTCGACGGCGTGCTGTACAAGACCTACGGCAACACGAACATCGGCCAGGGTGGCTACAGCTGGGTGCCGGTCACGGTCGTCCTTCCCGGTGCGTCAGCGACAACGGACAAGAAGCACAGCTACCGCTGGGAGGTGACGACCGATCGGGCGGGACAGCCCCCTTACTGGATCGACAGCATCCAGTGCGTCGACAAGACGCCGGTTGCCAACACGAGCAATCGGTTCGAATTCGAGGAGGGGTTCGTACCGGAAGAGATCTCCGGGAGCTTCGAGATCGACAACAGCGACAACGAGACCGCCGGCGGCTCACTATCGGCGCACCCACCGCTTCTCCCAGGCAACGCGAAGGCGACGATGGATTTCTCGTGCGGCGGCGCTTTGCACAAGCAGCTCACGTTCTGGTATCGCGGGGTGGCGCCGACGGCGGGGCAGCCGTTGAATTTCTACGTCGACGGCGTGCTGTATAAGACCTACGGCAACACGAACATCGGCCAGGGTGGCTACAGCTGGGTTCAGATCACGGGCCCGCTGGGTCAGAGCGCCGCGACTCATTCATATCGCTGGGAGGCCGTGACCGATACTGCGGCCCAGCCGCCTTACTGGGTCGACGGTATCCAGTGCCAGTGACCGTGAACCGGCGGTCGGAGCATCCACGTCGGCGCTCTTGTCTCCGTCAGTGCTCCTCGAACAGGCCCATCTGGCCGGACCGTTCGTGGTGTCGTCGTCTTAGGACACGGCTCTGCCAGAACGGCGGATCGCGAGCAGGCGCGCGCGGCGGTGGCTCGGTGGGCTCGGCGAGATGGCGGAGGAAGCGGGCGACGTTCGGCGGCTCGGTGTGAGGGCGAGCAGGCGCACCCGGCCGCGGCAGCGAGGGAACGTCTCGACGTCGATGCTGAAGGTTCGCTTGAGGAGTGTCACGCCCGGCGCAGTTCTTGACCCCCCATGATCCGGTGGCCATCCACCGTTCGCAGTCCAAATTCGCTCATCCCCCCAGGAGCTGTCGCGCCGGCAACGCGTCCCGGCATTCGCCGGCCGTGATCCGGCACCGCCCCGCTCTCCCCCCATGATGGATGGTTCATCAAGCGGCGCTCGCGCGGGAAGGATCCGAGTTTCGCCTACTT
>CAYUAW010000839.1:0-1826 GCA_964442485.1 uncultured Polyangiaceae bacterium | reverse complement strand
CGAACGAAGTCGTAGACGTCGAAGAGATCCCGCGGGGGAGTGCCGTACTCCGTCAGCTTGTTCGAGACGAGCCGGGCGATGGTCGAAAACCGCGTGTAGCCCGCGCTCGTCGCGCGTGCCGGCGCCGCGCCTCGGGCGCCCATCAGCTTCAGCTGGCGGCGAAACGACGTCGGGTGAACGCAGATGTACTGCGTCGGATGAAACGCCGCGGGAAGCGCAGTCGCGAGCTCCCAGCGAGCTTCATTCGCGAAGAGCGTGAGCGCCGCGACCCAGGCGTCGAAGCGCGGCTCGTAGGCGGCGGTTCCGTGAAGCAACTCACGAACGGCCAGCGCCAGGGCGCGCAGGGTGTCGTTGCCCGCCGACTTCGGCTTCTTGAGCTGGGCTGCGGGGACCAGATCCGAGTGAGAGAGCACGCTGGTGACGGCCTCCCAGACCTGCGCGTAGCTCTGCGTCTTCAAGAGCGCGTCGAGCGCGCTCGCGGAGAGCCGCTCCTGCGCTTCACGGATGAGCGCGTCGCGGTGGCGCGGCGTGCGCGCATCGACTCCCTCGCCGCGGATCTCCGTCATCCATTTCGGATCGGCGAGGCCGGCGGGGTACGCCTTGTGGAGCTTCTCCACCTGCTCGTGAAAGCTCGGCCCCTCGGTGCGCGTCGACGCGGAGGCGTTGTTCTTCTCGCGCGCCGCGAGCATGCCGCGCTGGCGCTCGTAGAAGGCCCGCTGAGAAGGGCTCGGCTCCTCCACGCGGCGCATCAGCTGATGGAAGCCGTTGGCCATGGTTCGCTCCTGGCCGTCCTCGAACAGATACGCCCGCTTCCCCTCATCCTCCCGCACGAGAACTCCGACGCCCCAGTCCTTGCGCGCCGTGTGCTTGAAGAGGGGGAGGGGTTCGCTGGTGGTGTCTGTCATGGGATTTCCTTCTGCATGGAAGCCGTCACCGTGACCGAAGCATCCACGCGTCCATTCACGCTTCTCGACGGCCCGAACCGCGGCTCGGTATGTGCGCAGTCTATTTCACGGCGAAAGCGCCAGTCAGCCGCACGAGGATATAGAGCATAGCATGAATGGGCGCCCCGTTCGAGCGAGAGTGGCGCGGAATTATCCGGCCGGCGAAACACTCGCGTCCGACGAATCGAGCTATGCACGGTGCCATCTGGAGGGCCTCTGTGGATGGCGACGCGGTTTCGGATGACACACCGGATAGACTGTGATCTCGACGCCTTCTGGACGACGTACTTCGACGAAGAAATCAACAGTCGGATTTTTGCTGACATGGGCTTCCCGCTCTTCCGGGTCGCCGCGCAGACGAACGAAGGCGACACTCTTCGACAGCGGCTCGAGAGCGCGCGCGACGAACCGGATCATCGAGATGACGATCGAGGTTCGCGTCTTCGGCATCGGCGGGATGCTGGAGAGCGCCGCCCGAGCGAGCGGCAGAGGACGTGTATGGGGCTCTGCTCGTGCGACGAACGCGTACTTCGCGGCGCGGCGATGAGCGGGGGCCTTTACGCCTCCCGCGCGTCGATGGAAGGTCCGGGCATGACCTTCGAACTCAGCGCCCCGCACCGTCTCGAGCTCGCCGACGCCCGTGCGCGGCTCCACGCCCTCGGCGACTATCTCGCGGGCAAGTACGGGCTGACGATCAACTGGACCAGTGAAGACGAGGCGAGCATCTCCGGAAGCTACCTCGTCGTCACGATCCAGGGGACGCTCCGGCTCACTCCAACGGTGGTGACGTTCTCCGGGAAGGACCCCGGCATGCTCTGGCGAGGGAAGGCGAAGGACTACTTGCAGCGCAAGCTCGACAAGTACCTGAACCCGAGCACGCCG
>CAYUAW010000838.1:0-1842 GCA_964442485.1 uncultured Polyangiaceae bacterium | reverse complement strand
GTGAAATGCATCTCGGGCATGTCGTGTTGCTCCTAGGCTGTGGATTCGAACGAAGGGCGCGGCCGCCTGTCCGGGCCCATGACTGACTGATAGGCCTTCACGTGCATCCGCGCGACGCGCTCCCACGAATAGTCGCGCGCTCGACGACGGCCAGCGGCCGCGCGTGCCACCGACGGCGCCAGCGCCGCGCAGAGGGCGCGCGCGAGCGCGTGCTCGGATCGCGGATCCACGAGCTGTGCCACGGTCTCGTCGAGGAACTCGGTGAGCGGGGGGAGCGCCGAGGCGACCACCGGGAGACCCGCGGCGAGCGCCTCCAGCGCGACGAGGCCGAACCCCTCCTCGAGGGACGGGAACGACAGAGCTTCTGCGAGGTGGAAGAGTGATGGCACGTCGGCCTCGTCGACGACGCCGGTCTCGTGCACCCGTTCCTGCGTTGCGCGGGGCATCGCGCCCAGGGCGCGCTCGTATTCCGCGCGATAGGCGCCGTGATCCAGCACCGTTGCACCGCCGGCGATGACGAGGCGCGCCTCCGGAATGGTTTCACGCAGGAGAGCGAAGGCGCGCAGCGTGGACAGCGTGTTCTTGCGTGGCTCGACGCCGCCGACCGCGAGCACGACGGGGTCGTCCGAGAGCCCGAAGCGCGCGCGGAGCGCGGCGACCCGTGACGGCTCGCACCTGGCGAAGCGCGCGACGGACACGCCGTTCGAGACGCGGTCGGTGCGAACGCCGAAGGTCGTCTCGACGTCGAGCTGCGCGGCTCGGCTCACGGTGAGGCAGAGCCGGGCCCGACGGATGGAGCGCTCCTGGCAGTCGGCGAGATACGGGTCCGTGAAGCGCTCCACGTGGTGCACCGTGCGAACGAGCTCGATGGGCGCGCCGCCGTCGCGCGCCGCGAGAAGGCCGCTGCCGGTGAGACAATCCTCGGCGTGGTGGACGTCGTGACGAGGGCAAACGTCGAGCAGGTATCGCGCGAGCTCGTGCGCCCGCTGCTTCACGAGCTCCGCGGTGGTGGCCGGGGCGGGCCCCGCGGGCACCAGGCGCACCCTGGCGCGCACGTCGCGAAAGAACCGACCGTCTCCCTTGTCGAGCGCGTACAGCGTCACGTCCCAGCCCGCGTCGGTCATCGCCTCGGCGAGGCACGCGGCGTGGACCACGCTGCCGCGCGGTGCCGTCGAGTACGTGTAGAGACCGAGCGACGGGCGGCTCATGGTGGGCTCCCGAACCCCGTGAACGGCCGGGCGGCGAGATCCCACAGGGGCGCCTCCTCGCCCTCCGCCGCGAGCCGGAGCGCGCGCGACCCGTCCACGCGCCCGACGGCCTGGCACGCGATGCCGCGCGCCGAGAACGCCGCGCACACCCGGCCCGCGCCGACCTCTGGAACGGAGAGCAGGAACCCGAAGCTCGGAAAAGTGGCGAGCCAGCGTTCGAGCGTCGCGCCGGCCGGCATTGGCAAGCGGTCGAGGTCGAGGGTCGCCCCGACTCCGGAGGCCTCGAGCATCATCAGCAAGCTGCCCGCGATGCCCGCGTTGCTCACGTCCTTGCAGGCGTGCACCTCGCCGCCCTCGGCGAGCGCGCCGAAGATCGCGAGATCGCCCCGGAGGCTCTCCTTCGTCCGGCCCGTCGTCGCGTCGAAGAAGGGGAACCCGTCGCGATACTGGCCGCGGAGATCCGTCGCGAGCAGCACGACGTCCCCGGGGCGCGCGCCGAAGCTCGTCAGCAGACGCCGCGCGCGCCCGAGGATCGCGACGGCGAGGCAGTGGGGGCCGCCGTCACGACACGTCGTGTGACCGCCGACCAGGGGGACGCCGTAGGCCTCGCAGGCGTCGCGCATCCCGGAGAGAA
>CAYUAW010000837.1:0-1843 GCA_964442485.1 uncultured Polyangiaceae bacterium | reverse complement strand
GACGATACCCGGATGCCGACGAGTACTGCGAAGCGGACGGCAGCTCGCTCCTTCCTGATGTGACCTTCGCGTCGGTGGACCGGGATCTGTCGTCGGGCGAGATGGTCGGCGAATACCGGATCGAGCGCATCATCGGCAAGGGCAGCTTCGGCGTCGTCTACAAGGCCGTGCACCCGGTCATTGGCAAGGCCGCGGCGGTCAAGATCCTCAAGCGCGAGTTTTCGTCGAATCCGCAGATGGTGTCTCGCTTCATCGCGGAAGCGCGCGCCGTGAATCAGATCCGGCACCGTAACATCGTCGACATCTTCTCCTTCGGCGTCTTTCGCGACGGACGGCAGTACTACGTGATGGAGCTCCTCGAGGGCGAGCCGCTGGATCTGTTCCTCACGCGGACCGGCCTGCTCGCCGTCGTCGATGCTCTGCCGCTCCTCGACCGGATCGCTCGCGCCCTCGACGCCGCTCACGGCGCGGGCATCGTGCACCGCGATCTGAAGCCGGCGAACGTGTTCCTGGCCGAGGACGAGGGCGCTCGCTTTCCGAAGCTGCTCGATTTCGGCGTCGCAAAGCTCATGCGGGAAGAGCCGCACGCGGACTTCCGCACGACGACCGGGGCGATGCTCGGGACGCCTCACTACATGTCGCCCGAACAGTGTCGCGGCGACTCCGTGGACTACCGCACCGACGTCTATTCCTTCGGCGTGATGATTCACCAGATGCTCACGGGCCGCCTGCCCTACGACGCCGAGTCGATCCTGAAGGTGATGAACATGCACAACTCGGCGCCGCCCCCGCGGATGAGCCGCGAGAACCCGGCGGTGCCCCCGGCGCTCGACGCGCCGGTCCTCCGTATGCTCGAGAAGGATCCGGCGCGGCGCCCCCAGTCGGCGGGCGAGGCCTGCCGGGGGATCGCCGAGGCCGCTCGCTCGGGAGGTGTCTCCATTCCTTCCATGCCGGTGTCGTCGAACCGGACCCTCGCGGTTCCACCTTCGGCCCCGTTCGACAGCCGCAGGTCGGGCTCCGCGAGGCCCGCCGGGACGCTCGGACCACAGACCGTCTCGAACCGGCCGCCCCGGCGTCTGGTCGTCCTCACGACCGCGGCAACGACCAGCGTCGCGCTGCTCGTCGGCGCCGCCGCCGTCGTTTCGCATCTCGGGAGCCCCGCGCCGGCGACGACGGCTTCGGCAGGCCCGTCCACGACGGCCTCCGAGCAGCGGAGCACGCCGTCGCCGTCGACCGATTCACCCACCGGCGTGGACGTTCGCTTCTCCGTGCAGTCCGTCCCGCCAGCGGCGGAAGCCTTCCTGGAAGGGCGCTCCCTCGGCGCGGCGCCCGGGCCCGTCCTCGTCCCGCGCGGCAACAAGCCGGTCACGCTCCTGTTCAAGGCGAACGGGTACCGTCCCAAGACGGTCGAGATCACACCGACCGGCGACGGCGTCGTGTCCGTCACCCTGAGCCCGCAGACCGGGCCGGCCCGTCCGCACACCAAGCGTCCGGTCGACGATCTGGAATTCTGAGCAATGCCCCCGACCCTCCGCGACGCCGCTCTGCTTGCTCTGCTCTCCGCCTTCTCGCTCGTCTCGCACCAGAGCAGAGCCCAGGACGATCCCGCGCCGCAGCCGACCGCGGCGCCTGCGCCCGCTCGAGGCGAAGCTGCCGACGCGCGCCTCTACTTCAACGCCGGAGCCCGCGCTTATGCCGCGGGAAAGTATGCCGCGGCCGTTCGGGCGTTCGAGGAGGCGTACCGCATCGAACCGAGACCTGGGCTCGTCTTCTCCATCGCGCAAGCCTACCGCCGTCAGTACTTCATCGACCGGGCGAAGGAGAACCTGACCGAGGCGATCAA
>CAYUAW010000836.1:0-1846 GCA_964442485.1 uncultured Polyangiaceae bacterium | reverse complement strand
GTCTCGGTCCGCATCACGCGTCCGGCCTCCACCAGGCGTGCGAGCGATGCGTCGAGCTCCCGGGCCGGCATCGCGATGCTGGCCGCGAGCGCGTCGCGCGTCAGCGGACCGAGCCGGTACACCGAACCCCAGAGCAGCGTGTCGGTGCCGTCCGACTCCGCGCCGTCGGCCTTCACGTAGTCGAGCTCCGCCGGAGAAGCGACGCGATAGCTGGCGTGCGCTCCGCGACCCGCGCGATACACGAGCCCGCTCTCCACCAGATCCTCGAGCACGCCGCGTACGATCTCCTCGTCGTCACGGCGGAAATGCTGGAAGACGTCGGCCCGCGTGGTGACCGGACGCCTGCCGACGTAGTCGTAGACAGCCTCCCACAGCGAGCGCCCCGCGACGGTATTGCTCTCCGCGAGGCGCTGAACCTTCCGCCGATAGGTCCGTAGCGCCATCCCGAACATGTCGGCGGCGACCTTGCGACTCACCCCTTGCCGGTGGAGCTCGCGTGCGAGATCCGCGAACACCTGGCCCGCGATATCCGCGAGCGGCGTTCGCGCCCCTCCTGCCGTCGCGAGCTGCGCGATGAGAATCGTCGTCTGCTTGACGATCGAGTCGATGAGAAGCTGATTGTTCATCCGGAACCCGCTTCCGCTTCCGCTTCCGCTTCCGCCACCCGAAAAACGTACTTTCCCGTCGAACGGCCCGGGAGGGGCAGAATTGACCGCCCCGCGGCAGCAAAGGCGCGACGCGCCGGGAGTTCGCAGGCGGGGTCGTTTTCGTACGCCGACGGCTGGCGCAAAGAGCGAAGGTGACCAAGGAAAGCTCCTCCGAGTCGACCCGCGTGTCGCCCACGAGAAATGCCACCTGAGACGCGTTCCCGGTCCACTTTCCAGCCGCGGGACGTCGTGCTCCTCCTGCTGCTCGCGGTGTTCTGGGGGCACTCCTTCCTCTTCATCAAGCTGGCGGTGCACTCGGTGCCGCCGCTGTGGATCGTGACGGCGCGGATGACGGTCGGCGGCTTGCTCTTGCTGGCGATCGTCACGGCGTCGAGGCAGCCCCTGCCGCGCGATCCCCGGATGCTCGCGACGCTCGCGTTCGCCGGCATTGCCGGCGCGGCGCTGCCGTGGGCGGGGCAGGCCTGGGCTCAGCGGTATCTCGATTCCGGACTCACCGCGGTTCTCAATTCCTTCACCCCCGTCGCGACGCTCGTGCTGGCAGTCCTCGCCGGTCAGGAGCGGATGCACAAGTACCGCGTGATCGGGCTCAGTCTCGCCGTCCTCGGCATGATCACGGTCGTGGGGGGCGAGATGGGCTCGGGCAAGTCGGCGCCGGCGCTTCTCATGGCCGTCTTCGCCACCGCCGGATACGCGATCGGGAGCGTCGTGACGCGCGCCCGCGTGTCGGGCCGCGTGCGGAATCTACCCGCCGCGGCGGTCCAGGTCGTCGCGGGCGCCTTCGCCGTCGCCCCGCTCGCGTGGACGTCGTCCGGGCCTCCTCCGACCCACCTCGCTCCCGGGGTGCTGGCCGCACTCGCCGCGCTCGGCGTCCTCGGCACCGGGCTCGGGTTCCTCATCTACTTCACGCTCATCGAGCGCGTCGGAGCGACCAACGCGACGATGGTGACCTATCTCGCGCCCGTCGTCGGGCTTGCGTCGGGTGCCGCCTTCCGGGGCGAGCACTTCGGTTTGAACGTCTTCGTCGGCGCGGCCCTGCTCATCGGCGGCGTCTGGGTCAGTCAGAAGCAGCCCGCCGCCATAATCCGACCCTCGACGTAGGCGTTCTCTCGGCTCGCCTTCGTCGTCACTTTTCCACCGAGTAGTCCACGCTGCTCGCGGTCGCCTTCCTCACGACGAGC
>CAYUAW010000835.1:0-1851 GCA_964442485.1 uncultured Polyangiaceae bacterium | reverse complement strand
AGCCTGGACGAGGCGGGCCTCCTTCGACGGCGTTCGCTGGGGGTGCCTCCGACGCCGGAGCTCGTGGATGTCTGTACGAATGACTACCTCGGCTACGCCCGGCGGGTTGTTTCACGTGAAACATCGGCGCGAGCGGGCGCCGGTGCCTCGAGGCTGATCTACGGGACGGACGCGACGCATCTGGCGCTCGAGCGGGAGCTGGCGCGGTGGGTGGGAGCCGACGCCGCCCTGCTCTTCCCCACCGGCTTCGCCGCCAACATGGGAGTCCTGTCCGGCCTGACCCGGGAGGGTGATCTCATCGTCTCGGACCAGCTGAATCACGCCTCCATCATCGATGGCTGCAGGCTCAGTCGGGCGCGCGTCGCCGTCGTCCCCCACCTGGATCTGACGGCTATCGATCGCGCCCTCGCCACGCCCGTCCCGGGCCGCCGCTGGCTCGTCAGCGAGACGTATTTCAGCATGGACGCTGACTCCCCGGACCTGCCCGCTCTGAAGGCACTGTGTGCCAAGCACGATGCCTTCCTGATTCTCGACGAAGCGCACGCGCTCGGAGTCTTCGGGCCAGAAGGATCGGGCCTGGCTCGCGCGCGCGGGGTCATCCCCGACGTTCTCGTCGGAACGCTTGGGAAGGCCGTCGGGGTACAGGGCGCGTTCGTGGCAGGGTCCTCGGAGCTCGCCGATCTGCTCTGGACGCGAGCCCGCAGCTTTGTCTTCACGACCGCGCCAAGCCCGGTGCTCGTCGAGCTCACGCTGGAAGCGGTCCGTGGCGTCGTCACCGACGACCGTGCTCGCGCCGCCCTGGCCGAGCTGGCGCGACGCCTCGAGGACAAGCTCTCGACTCGTCCAGGCCTGCTTCCGGCGCGTCGTCACGGGCCCATCTTTCCGGTTCTGCTCGGCACTCCCGACCAGGCCGTTCGCGCGGCTGCTGCCCTCCGCGATCATGGCTTTCTCGCGCAGGCGATCCGGCCCCCGACCGTTCCGGCCGGCTCCTCGCGCCTTCGCGTCGCGCTCCACGCCGACATGCCCGTGGCCACTGTGGACCGCCTTGCCGGCGCCCTCCTCGACGTATGCGCCGCATCGTAGTTCTGGGAACGGGCACCGCCGTCGGGAAGACCTATTTTGCGGAGCGGCTGATTCGCGCGCTCGCGGTCGCGCGTCCCCTCGAGGACGTCGTCGGCATCAAGGCAATCGAGACAGGGATCCGTTCTCCGGCGGGTCGGTCCTCACCCGAGCGCGCGCGCGACGCAGGACCTCCTCCGCGCCAGAGTGATGCCTGGCGACTCGAACGCGTTTCACGTGGAACCCCTATTCGCCCGCACCCGGTGCAGGGGTTCTCCGATGCCGTCTCTGCCCACCTTGCTGCCCGGAGGGACGGCCGCTCCGTCAATTTGCACCGTATCGCCGAATGCCTCGCACTACATGCCACTACCATACACGGCTGGCAGATCGTGGAAATGGCGGGCGGCGTTTTCTCACCCGTGAGTCGCAAGGCCACCAACATCGACCTGGCCCTCGCTCTCGAACCGTCCATCTGGGTGGTCGTTGCGCCGGACGCGCTGGGCGTCCTGCATGACGTCCGCGCAACCTTGCTCGCGATGCACACCTGCGCGCGAGCACCCGATCACCTCGTGCTCTCCGCGGCGCGGAGCATCGACGCCTCATCCGGGACCAACGCGGCGGAGCTATCGCTCATCGGGCTCCCCCGGCCAGCAGCCGTGCTCCACCGGGGAGACGATGCGCAGGCGAGCCTCGCGCCCCTCGTCGCCAAGATCCTCAAGGCCCGGCCTGCACGTTCGCGCCGACGGTAACGGCGCGCCGCACTCACCAGGCGCCGTGGTCCGTCCTGCGGAG
>CAYUAW010000834.1:0-1853 GCA_964442485.1 uncultured Polyangiaceae bacterium | reverse complement strand
TCCGCGTCGAGAAGGGCGCGCTCGACGTCGAAGATGCCATCTGTCGAGAGAATCACGCCGCGCTCCATGACATTGGCGAGCTCCCGCACATTTCCCGGCCACGAGTACGCGCGAAGCCGCCCGAGCGTGCTCTCCGAGAGCGGAGCGAGCTTCTGGCCCAGGCGACCGCAGAACCTCTCGAGGAAAGCTCGAGCGAGCTCTGCGATATCGTCGCCGCGGTCGCGGAGCGGCGCGATGCGTATCGGGAACACGTTGAGGCGGTAGTAGAGATCCTCCCTGAACGTCCCCTCCCGGACGCGTTCGGCGAGGTTTCTGTTCGTGGCGGCGACGATGCGCACGTCCACTTTCACCGTGTGCGAGCTGCCGACCGATTCGAACTCGCCGTCCTGGAGGACGCGGAGGAGCTTCGGCTGCAGCTCGAGGGGCAGCTCGCCGATCTCGTCCAGGAACAGCGTGCCCCCGTGGGCCATCCCGAAGCGGCCTTCGCGACGGCTCGTTGCACCGGTGAAGGCCCCCTTCTCGTGGCCGAAGAGCTCGCTCTCCATCAGGTTGGCAGGGATGGCGCCGCAGTTGACCTTCACCATCGGCCTGTCGAGGCGCTTGCTGCCGGCGTGTACCGCGCGCGCGAACAGCTCCTTCCCCGTGCCTGTTTCACCGAGGAGGAGGACCGTCGCGTCCGTCGCGGCGACGCTCGCCACCTCGCGCAGAGTGGACAGCAGCGCAGTGGAAGACCCGAGTATCGGCTCGAACGCCCCGAGCGACCGGAGCTCTTCGCGCAGAGTTTCCGTCTCCGACAGGAGCGACTGGATCCGCTTCTCGGCGGCCAGACGCTGCTCCACGTCTCTCAGGATGAGCGTGAACCACTGCCGCCCGTCGGTCTTGTACTCCGAGAGCGTCGCCTCCACGTCGAAGTGTCGCCCTCGAGCGGTCTTCGCTCGCAACCCCCCGGGGATCCAGAGGCTCGCGTTCGTCTGCTTCCGGCCGCAGAGCTCGCTGATGCAGTCGACGAGACTCGCCTCCGAGTCGGGGGACAGCAGGTCGCGGAAGCTCTGACCGATCGCAGTCCCTTGCTCACACTCGAAGGCGCGCTCTGCGGCCGGGTTCATCAGAGCGACCCGGAGGTCCTCGTCGAGGTTGACGATGGCATCCATCGCGCTCTCGAGCAGCCGGCTGATCTGGGCTTCTCGCTCCCGGAGCGAGCGCTCGCGTTCCATTCGCCTGAGCTCGGCGGCCGCCCGCGCGGCGAAGATGTTGAAGATGGCTTCCGCACGGGGATCGGCTGCAATTGACTTATCGTGCAGGACGGCAAGCTGCCCGATGATCCTCCGGTCCACGTCGAAGAGCGGAACGCCGAGGTAGCTGACCGCGCCGTACGCCTTGAGCGAGGGGTCGCCCGCGTAAAGATCGACGAGTCGATCGGGGATATGGACCATTCGCTCCTCCTCGACTGCGGTCCGGCAGGGGGTTCCGTCGATCGGGAAGACGAAATCATTGACCCACTGGTCTCGCATCTTCATGGAGATCGCGCGGAGGGTGCGCGTGCTCGCGTCGTACGTGGCCACCCAGGCGCCCATGGTTCCCATGGCGGCCTGCAGGCTCTCGACGAGAGCCGAGAAGAATCCGTCTCCCGTCTCGGCTGCGGTGCCAAGGGCGATGCTGCGCAAGACGGCGAGTTCGTCAGAGTCCGTGTGTCCGGTGCCGCTCACAATGCACTCGTTGGATCTCGCGAGAGGAAGTTGCGAGATATCACGAGTCGCGAGATTTCACCACGCGCCTCGAGCGCGGGTCAGAACCCGTAAGTGCTGCAAAGCATGGGCGATTGACGTCTACGCGGGCGCTGGCACGGCGTCTGC
>CAYUAW010000833.1:0-1859 GCA_964442485.1 uncultured Polyangiaceae bacterium | reverse complement strand
CGCTGGCTCGCAACCACGTTGGTCATCCCCGCCACCGGCGGCAGCGCCGTCTTCACCGAGTTGTTCGCCGTCGCGGACGGAGTCGGCGTTGCGTCCCTGCCGTCCGGTGAAGTCGTGCTCCCGTCTCTCGCTCCGGCTCCCCCGCTGGCTGGTGAATGGGGCTCCGCCGAACCATGCTGCTGACCGGAACAACCCAGCGCGGCGCATACTTCCGAGAGCACGAGGAGCGTGAGGACTCGAGCCTCCATCTGTCTTCCCTTCCGAGAGCTAGTTACTGGCTACCGTCGCTCGCGTGCGAGCCATCGAGGGCAGTGAGGAACATGACAAGGTCGGCCTGCTCGTCGTCCGTGAGCCCGAGCGGCTGCGTCTCGCGCGCCCCCGGATACCCCGCGGTGTCACCCCCGCTGTTGAAGAACGCGACGACCTCCGCCAGCGAGCGGAGCTGACCCGTGTGCATGAAGGCCGGACGCCGACTCACGCAGCGGAGCATGGGCGTGCGGAATGCGCCGGTCATCGCCGGGGTGACGGCCGCCGGCAGGCGCCCATCGGTGCCGTCGCTGAACTTGCCCGACGTGTTCAGAGGGTCGGCGAGCGCCGCGGCGATACCTGTGGCGGCGCCCTGATCGTTGGTGTCGGTGAACGCCTGCTGCACGGTTCGAGGCTTCAGGCCGACGTTGTGGAACTTCTGATCCGAGAAATACGGCCCCGAGTGACAGCTCGCGCAGCCGGCCTTCCCGACGAAGAGCAGCGCGCCACGCTGGGCGGAGTCGGAGATCGCCGTGCCGTTCCCGTGCATCCAGTCGTCGAACGCCCCTGCGCCGCACACCAGCGTCCGTTCGTAGGCGCCGATCGCCTTGCCGGCGTTGACGACGACCTGGGTCACGGCAGCCTGATTGCCCACCGTCATGTGATCGTATTCCGCGCCGTCGCCGGGGATCCCGTGAAACGGACCATCGCAGGTCGGCTGCGGGTCGGTCGGATTCTTGGGCTGGCAGCCGGTCGCCTGCGCGCCGAGAGCGGGGAACTGCGACGCATCGCCGAGAGCAGGCATGGCGCCGAAGAGCGCTTCGTACGTCGTTCGGTATTTCTTGAAGATCTGCTCGGCGGCATAGAGCCGTGAGCTGTTCATCTCGACGACGTTCTCGATGGGACCGAAGACCTGGTTGTAGAGCGCGTCCCTCCGGCCGTCCCACATGATGAGCCGCGACTGACCCACGTCGAGCAGCGAAGGTGCGCGGCGTCGTCCCCAGCCCGCACCGAGAGAAATCTGCAGCTGGAACGAGCGCGTGTCGGAGAACCCTCCCGACGGAACGTGACAGCTCGCGCACGCGACCTTCCCGGTATCGCCGGGGCGGCCCAGGGTCGCCGGGCTTCCGTCGTTGTCCGAGTCGAGCAGCGGACCTGCGAAGAAGGCGTCGAAGAAGAGCTGCTTGCCGAACGCCGCCGCCGTGGGATTGTCGGCAAAGCGATTCGTCGCATCGGGCAGCGGCTTCGGCAGCGCGCTCGGTGAGAGTGCTCGCAACGCCTGGAGCGCGGTCGCCATCGTGCTCGTTGCGCCGTCGGCTGCCGCGTCGACGGCGCCGTGCACGCGCGCATCCCGAGCCCCCAGGTGCGCGCCCGAGTCGGCGTGGGGCCCGCCGCCTGCTGCATCGGAGACGGCCGGTCGCGAATCCGGAGCGGCGTCTCCGGGACCGAGATGAACCTTGGACGGCGCGACCCCCTTCTGCCCCGCGCACCCGAGGGCGGCGGAGCAGATCACGGCGAGCCCGAGGCCCGCGAGGGATCGCGCGCAGAGATTCATCAGTAAGGTCTGCAGGGGAACTTGGATTCGTCCCAGAGAGGTCCGTCGGAGGCGTTCT
>CAYUAW010000832.1:0-1867 GCA_964442485.1 uncultured Polyangiaceae bacterium | reverse complement strand
GAGCGGCCCCGACCCAGGCAGTTTCGTAACGAAATCCGGACCGAACGCCCGGGAGGGCGTGGTCGCCCCCGGCGGCACCGCGCCCGCGAGGACGCGCTCTACCGACGCGAGTGCCGAGACCACGGTGAGCTCGTAGCCTTCGGGCACCTCGAGCTGTCCCTCGACGGCGTGCCCCGCGGCATCCTCCGCGCGGCCCCACACGCTCATGCGCGACGTCCTGCGGTGCTCCTCCGACGGTCCCTTGGCGCGCGTCTCCACCTCGCGCTGCAAGAACCCGATCACGGGCTTCAGACGAAGCAAGGGCGCCCAGAAGCGGAGCAAGCCCGCAGCGCGTGCCGCCGCCCGCGGGATCACCATGTACACCGTCACGTTGGGGATCCCGGTGGAGTGGTACGCCGTGACTAGATCGCCCCATGGGATGCTCATCGCGAAGCGGGTTCCACTCGCGAAGGGAATGTCCCGCGTGCGCGGCTTCTTCAGCGTGACGATGGCGCCGTTCTCGCGGACCAGGGCGCCGACGTGGAGGTTCTCCACCGTCGTCTTCGCCGTGCCGGGGCTCGGCTCCATCTCGCCGCCGAAGGCGAGCTCGAGGCGGACTGCGCCGGGCAGCGCCGCTGCGAGCGACGCCGCCATGCAATCGGTCGGGACGACGTCGAAGCCGACCGCGGGAATCGCCACGATGCCCGCGGCGCGCGCCTCGCCGTCGCGCGCGAGCACGTCCTCGAGCACCGTGTACTCGCCGGTGATGTCCAGGTAGTGCACTCGCTCCTTGAGGCAGGCGTCGAGCATGGGACGGCTCGTCTTCGAGTAAGGACCCGCGCAGTGCAGGACGGCCCTTGCGCCTCGAAGGCCCTCGCGGACGAGCGCCTCGCTCTCCAGATCGAAGACGCGGAAGGCAAGCCCGAGCTGCTTGGCGAGGGGCTCGAGGGCCTCCCTGTTGCGACCCGCGAGGATCGGACGAAGCCCCCGCGCGTTGGCCCTCTCGGCGATGAGCGAGCCGGTGAAGCCGTTCGCCCCGTAGATCAGGAGCTCTGATTCCGTCACGTCAGCACCTCCGATGAACGAAGGTCCAGGAGCTCGCGCAGGACGGAGCCCATCACGTCTTCTTTCGAGACCCGGACGCACGAGAGAACCGCCGCTCGACCAGGCGCTGAACCAGGTGCGGCGCCACGTTCGGCACGGCACGCTTCAGCAGGTAGAGGAGCCACGCCTCTGGCGTGACGGGAACGATGCCCCGGCGGTGCGTCACCGCGTCGAGGATCGCGTCCGCCACCTTCTCGGGGCCGTACCCTCGCTCCTGGTAGAGCTGGATGATGCGTTCGCGTGAGCCCGCGCGCGAGCCACGGAGCCGCGACGAGCGCGTGATGGGCGTGTTGATGACGCCGGGGCAGATCGTCGTGACCCAGATCCCGTGCTCGCGGAGCTCCTCGCGCAACGACTCGCTCAGACCGACGACGGCGTACTTCGTGGCGCTGTAAGCCGCGAGGTCGGGAGGCGCCATGAGCCCTGCGGCAGATGCGAGGTTGACGACGTGCCCGCCGCGCGCGGCGCGTACCATGTTTGGGACGAAGAAATGACATCCGTGGACCACGCCGAGCAAGTTGATGGAAAGGATCCATTCCCAGTCGTCCAGCGTGGTGTCGAGAAACCCGCCGCCCAGGCCGACGCCGGCATTGTTGATCAGGACGTCGACGGAGGGCACGCGCTCGTGCACGGAGGCCGCAAACGCGCGCATCGCGTCCCGGTTCGAGACGTCGACATGGAAGGAGTGCACCTCTCCCCCCGTGCGGGAGACGGCCTGGACCGTCCCGGCGAGCCGCGGATGATCGACGTCACACAGAAAGAGCTTCGCGCCACGCTCGGCGAA
>CAYUAW010000831.1:0-1868 GCA_964442485.1 uncultured Polyangiaceae bacterium | reverse complement strand
CGTTGGTCGCCGTCACGGCGACGCGGCTCGAGCTGCCGACGTCGGCCGTCACGAGCGCGTACGTCTGTGCGGTCGCGCCGGCGATCGCCGAGCAGGTGTCGCCGTTCTGGTTACAGCGGCTCCACGCATACGTGTAGCCGGTGGGACTGCCGCTCCACGTCCCGTTCGCCGCGGTGAGCGTCGAGTTCTCCTGCGGCGTCCCCGAGATGGTCGGAGTGGCGGAGTTGACGGGCGCCGCCTCGGCGGCGGCCTGCCCCTCGCCCGGAACGCCGGAGACCGCACCGATCGCGAGCGCAGCCGCCGCGATCCCGATCGCAGCGAGCCAATGCGGCCCGCGTGAGCCGATCCGTGTCATTTCGTCCCCCTTTTCGATGTGTGTAGTCCCACAGACCTACCCACCGTGCGGAGGGGAATCGGTAAGGCCCGTGTCAGGTAGACGTAAAACGCATCTCTTCAGCGCACCCAGAGCTGGTCGACGAGGATGCCCCACTGCGGGCTGAACTGGTAGTTGCCCACCCGCCGCGAGACGAAGTCGATCGCCCGGGGCACGTATTCGGGCGCGTAGGCAGCCTGGTTCACGATTCGTCTGTCGACCTGAGCCCAGAGTCGGTTTGCAGCCTGCGAGTCCGTCGTTACGAGGGCTTCCGCCTTGCTGATCAGTGCGTCCGTCGTGGCGTCGCAGAATCCGGAGACGTTGACGTTGGCCGGCGACGCCGGCTGGAATGCGTCGCAGCGGAACTGGCGATTGATGAAGTCTGACGGATTCGGGTAGTCGGCAATCCACGAATACTCGCCTACTTGAGCGCGGCTCCTCGAGTCGTTGATCGTCGCGAAATACCGGGTGTCTCCGGGAAACGTGATCGTCGCTCGGTAACCGAGTCCGCGGAGCACGCTCGTGACGTATCGCATCTCGCTCTGGAAGGGCTCAGCGTTGAGCGACCAGACGACGACTCGCATGCCGTGGGTGCCGCTTGCGGCTATGAGCTTCCGCGCCGTGACCAGATCCGGTTCGGTCCAGGCGCCGTTTGCAGTCGGCCCGCGTGTATACGGGCAGTAGGGGCTGTGGCCCGGAAGCAGCGGCGGGATGAGTTGGCAGGTCGGCTCGGCGGACCGGCGCCCGCCGTGGAGCCGGACGACCTCGCCTCGATCGAGCGCGTAGTTCAGGGCACGGCGGACACGTAGGTCGTTGAACGGCGGTACGCGGTTGTTCATGAAGATGTAGTGCTCGGCGGCGTACGGATGCCAGTGCAGCTGGCTTGCGTACTGTGTCTCGACTTCGTCCAGACGCGTCGCGGGCGGGTTCCCGAACATGACGTCGGTGCGGCCTTGCTCGATGGCGGTTGTCGAGGCGTCGGCAGGCAGCGACGCGTTCCAGAGAATCCGGTCGGGGTACCCGTCGGGTTGTGCCGAGGACGACCAGACCTTGAAGTACGGATTGCGGACGAGCTTCACGCTGCGGTGCGGAACGTAGTCGCTGATCTTGTACGGCCCCGTCGCGGGAAGGGGAAGCGATTCGGGGTGGATTGGCGACGTTCGTGCGGGGACTGCGTCGGCGAACGGCAGGGCGAGCTTGTCGAGGAACTCGGGATCGGCTGCGGTGAGGTGGAAGGTCACCGTTCGGGAGGCGGTGTCGGTGATGACACCCTCGCGTAGGTCGCAGCGGCTTGGGTGCACGCCACACGCTGCGGCGCCGACGAGGCCTGCGTAGGCCCAGGTGCCGGGAGAGTGCAGCTTGAAGAGGCGCTCGAGTGCGTAGCGGAAGTCCGCGGGTTGGACGAGGCGGCCGGTGGAATAGTGGATTCCGCGTCTGAGTGTGAACGTCCAGCTGGTGCCGCCGTCCTGAGCTTCCGGGATTGATGCGGCCAGGT
>CAYUAW010000830.1:0-1868 GCA_964442485.1 uncultured Polyangiaceae bacterium | reverse complement strand
CGGGGCCCATCATGGGAGCGTGCCGTCGTCGCAATAGGGCGTCTCCAGGCCGAAGCGGAACGCGCTCCCCTCCTGCGACAGGAAGAGGCCGTCCGACGTCAACACGACGTTCGCACTGGTTGTCCCGGGGGTGATGCCCGGCGAACAGAAGCGATGCCAGGAAGGGAGGTCGCCCGAAAGCTCGAGCGCGTAGACTTGCGCGGCGGCGTCTTGTTCGTACGAGCCGAACGGTGCGAACGTGACGACGATCATGCGGCGGTGCCCTTCATCGTAGGCAGCGGACGCCCCGACACCCAGAGCGCCGGGCGGAGTTCCGGAGACCGTGAGCTCCGTCCAACGCGGAGGATCATCCAGCGATAGGCTCCAGGCGTCCCGGTACGGCGTGTCATTGGGATATGCGTAGTTCGCCGAGCCACCGTAAACGAGCATGCGGCGCCCCTCTGGGTCGTAGATGGCGACTTGACCGAACCGAGCGCCGGGTGAAGGGCCCGACGGATGGAGCTCTACCCAAGCCCCCGAGCGATCCGGCGGATGTGCCCAGACGTCGCCGAGCGCCTGCGTGCCGTCGCTGCCGCCATACACGACGACGCGGTCGTGTGCAGCGTCATACACTGCCGCGTGCCAGTAGCGGTCGGCGGTCGGCGGGCCCGACCCGAGCACCTCCCACTGCGCGCCTGCTCGCGACAGCAACCTGACGAGTCTCCCTCCTTGCCCGAGCACCGAAATGATCGCTTGGTGGGCGGTGTCGTAAACGACAGCGGGCCACCTCGGCGACGGGTTCGCGCCGACCTGGATGCCCTTCCACCCCTTCGAGCCGTTCGGGCGACGAATGACCGTTGTCCCCCCATAGCCGACCACACTCGAGCGCATCGGGTCCCAGACGAGCGTGCTCTCCGAGAACTCCCGCGCATCGCCAGTCCCATGAGCGACCTCCGACGAGGTCAAGGTGTCGAGCGCCAGGGCCGAAAGCGCATTCGAATCGTTGTCGACGGCGAGCTCATACGCCCCGTAGCCGAGAATGCGCCCGCGCTTCGCGTCGAGAACGGCGGTCTGGTAAGTGGTCCCTCCTGGTGCGTTCGAGGTTGCCCACTCCCCAGTGGCGAGCGAGAGCGTCGCGATCTGCGTAGGCGGCTCGAACACGCCGCCCAGCGTCACGAGTCGATCATTCGACGGGTCGTACACGACGGTCGCGTCGAACTCACGCGACGGGGGCGCGAGCATGGACCATGTTTGCGTCTCGGTCGATAGAGCCCAGATTGCGCCGGGCCCGTCCGCGTCGAAGATGCCGATGACGATGAGCCGACCGCGCGCGACGTCGTACACGAGACATGCTCCGCAGGACGAGACTGGATTGAATCTGCCATTGCCGGGCGGGAAGTAGGGCCAGCGGGTCCACGTCGACCCGTCGCCCATGCCGAGCGACCAGAGCTGTTCGTCGTTTTCCTGGCTGCCGATCACGAACAGTCGCTGTCCGACTGCATCGAGGGTGGCGCTCGACCAGCGGAATGCGGGAGCGGGCCCCGCCGCGAGACGCGTCCACTTCGGGACGTCTCCGAGCGAGAGCTGCCACACGTCTCCCGCAGACGGCGAATAGGAGTCGATGACCACGAGCATCCGCCGACCGACAGGATCGTAGACGACGGAATCCGGCGCCAGGAGTGAGTGCGCAGGAGGATGCTCTCCTTCGACCGAAAGCTCGCTCCACACGTTGGCGTTCGGGCCCGATAGTGGAAGCGACCAGGTGTCGTTGGCACTCCCACCGAAGAGCACCAGGCGATCGTTGGCTTCATCCAGGATCATCCGCTGCCCTCCCCTCGGATAGGGAGTGTCGTCCAGTATCGTCCAGCCCGCCGCGCTACCTGGATCGC
>CAYUAW010000829.1:0-1870 GCA_964442485.1 uncultured Polyangiaceae bacterium | reverse complement strand
GCGTGCGCAGATGATCCCGAAACGCCAGGCGCTCGAACCAGAGCTTACTGCGAAAGGGCACAAGGTGCAGGTGGTGCGTGCGAAAAGAGTCGGACGGCTTGCAGAACCATGCATGACGTCTTCGCGATCGTGTCTCTACCACGGGTAACACGGAAGCTTGCCGTGCCGGATCGGGTGAGTCGCCGACGCGCTCGCACGCGGAGCGGAAAAGGACATCTTTTCCGCTGTGGAGCGTTCGACCTGCGCACGCCACCGCGATACGCAGCTCCAAGGGGGCGCATCGCACAGCCCTCACGTCGCACCATGAAATCACCTCTTCGCTGTTCGAATTCGAAAAAATGGGCCTGCCTCGTGCTGGCTCTCGTGCCCCTGCAGGGCTGCTCGTCCGACACGGACAAGACACGTGCTCCCACGGCCGGGAAAGACGCCGGTCGGGACGCGGGCGAGAGCGGAGGCGGGCACATCTACGTGACCATGATGGGCGACGACGAGGTGGCCGTGGTCGATGCCGAAACCCACGCCGTCACGCGGCACATCCCCGTGGGCGTGAACCCGGCGATCCTGCTCGGCACTCCGGATCGTTCCAGGCTCTACAGCGCCAACTGGGGCGACAACACCCTGTCCTCCATCGACGTCTCGAGCGCGGAGGTGACGTCGATCGCGCTACACGGTCGACCCTGGGTCATCGCGATGAGCCCCGACGGAAAGTCTCTCTACGCCGGTCTCGGCTCGAACGAGATCGCCGTGATCGACACGAAGAGCGATACCGTCGCTCGAACCATCCCGTTCGACGTCCTGCCCGCGTCGATCATCGTCAGCCCGGATTCATCGACGCTCTACGTCGCGCGTCTGACCGACAGCACCCTGGAAGCGATCTCGGCGGACACGGGGAGCGTCATCCATCCGCCGATCCCCGTCGGCGGCTCACCCGCATGGATCACGATCCTGCCGGACGGCTCGACCGTCTACACGCTGAACTTCCTTTCCGGCGACGTCACCGTCGTCGACACCGCGACCTGGCAAGTGACCACGACGGTGTCCGACGGCATGGGCAGCGCGGGCATCGTCGGCAACGTCACCCCGGACGGCTCTCTCCTGTGCGTCACCGACTACGGCACCGAGGACCTTTCCGCGATCGATACGAAGAAGAACGCGGTGGCCTGGACGCTCCCGACGGAGGGCCGGCCCGTTTCCATCGGCTTCAGCCCGGACGGCAAGCGCGGCTACGTCGGTGACTACGGCCCTGACTCTGTCGCCGTCACCCCAGCCGATCTCATCACGGCCCTCGGCAGCGGGACGCTCCTGAAGATTACCGGGAGCGGTCACCTGACGGAGTTCGATCCAAAGACGGGAATGCGCGTCGGAGACCCGATGATGGTCGGCAAGGGCCCGTCGAGCCTCGTCGTCATTCCCTGAAGCTCCGCCTGGTGGCGGCAGGGAATGGTTGCTTGCGACCTGGCGTTCACCGTCCCGTAGTATCGTGAGGGCGAAGCTTCGGGGTCGTCCGCGCTGGGAGAAGGAGCGGGAGCGGTGATGAAACACAGGGCTAGGTGGAATGCGGCGCTCGTCGTCTGTGTCACGGCGTGCGGCGGCAACGACGCGACGGACCCGGGCAACGGGTCCAGCGGCGGAACCGGGGGCCAGCACGGCGGCGATACTTATCCGTGCGGTTCGGCGAGCACGCCGCAGATGGTGGGATGGGACGAGCAAACGGCGCTCGGCACTCCGCAGGATGCGTTCGCCACGCTCGCTGGCAGCTGCACCACGTCGATGTCCTGGAACGCGACGCCCGACGATAATCTCGTCGTTTCACCTTCGTCGGGGGACACCGACCTGACCGTCACCGTGACGGTCGACGAGAGCACGGCGA
>CAYUAW010000828.1:0-1873 GCA_964442485.1 uncultured Polyangiaceae bacterium | reverse complement strand
GCCACGATCGCTGGTTCCTCGATCGCATCGCGACGCACATCCTGGCGTTCGAGGGCGACAGCCAGGTCGTGTGGTTCCAGGGAAATTACCGCGACTACGAGGAAGATCGGAAGCGCCGGCTCGGCCAGGAAGCCGATCAGCCGCACCGCATCAAGTATCGCAAGCTGAAGGTCTGATTAGACGCGAAAGGGACGTCTCCTCCATAGTCTTGTCGCGTCGACGGAGCCCCGCGTGATGGCAAAGGTGCAGGATTGTGGATGGCCATCGACTCCGACGTTGTCCCAAGGCTTCAAAGATGCGGACCTACGCGAGCGGAGCGAGCGCGCCGAAGGCGGCGGGGGGAGCAGTTCGCCGTAGGCGAAGCTGCGGGGGGCTAAGGCCCCCCTTTGTCAGCTGAGCCCAGGAACGAATTTTTTTCCGCCCAGGCGGTCGTATCGTGGGCACTGACACTCAGGAACGAGAACGGGTAGGAGAGCTGAATGAATACGCTTCACGGGTCCCGGCGGTTTCTTGGCTTGCTCGGCGCGGCGGCCGCGCTCGCAGCGGCGAGCGCGTTCAGTACGCCCGCTCTGGCCGACGGCGGCATCCCTCGCGGCTACGGCATCCTGTTCGAGCCCGGGAATCCGTCGCACATGCTCCTGCACTCTCAGTACTGGGGGCTCTTCGACTCGGGCAAAGGTCCCATGAGCTGGACGTTGCTCTGCTCACAGGCGTTCGGCGGCCGGGCGCTCGACCCCGACAACTACGCCACGGTCATGGCGCAGGGCGGTCGCATCCTCGTTGCCTCGGATTTCTCCGGGCTCATCATCTCGGACGACACCTGCGACTGGAAGCAGATCAAGGCCTTCAACGACGAGCCGGTGCAGACCATCTCCGCCGCCGACACCGACGGGAAGAAGTTCCTTGCCGTCACCGTTCAGGGCCTGAACGGCGGCGTGACCTCCCGCGTGTACGCAAGCGCCGACCGCGGCGACACCTGGACTCAGCTGAAGGGCACCATCGACCCCGACATCTCCATCTCGGGCATTGCAGCCGCGCCTAGCGATCCGATGCGCATCTACGCCGTCGGTGTGAAGATCAACAACGGCCCGCGCATGATCGCCGTCAGCACGGACGGGGGCGCGACGTTCAAGTCGCAACCCGTCGGCGCGATGACGGACTACGACGCGACGCAGGTGGCACCGCTCACCGTCGCGGGCATCGTGCCGAGCAACCCCGACACCCTCTTCGTTCGCGCGGATGGCTCCGACACCGCCGGTTTCGTCCTTGCTGACGAGCTCTGGGTGTCGAGCGACGCGGGGAAGACCTGGAAGAAGACGTACCAGCCGGGCGACATGCACGATCTACCCGGCTTCACCTTCACGCCCGACGGCAAGAACGTGCTGATCTCCGGCCCGGGGGAGGGGATCCGCGAAGCGTCGCTGACGGACGCGGTCGCCGCGAAGGACGGCGCGTTCATGCAGATCTTCACGGGGGCCATCTGGGGGCTCACCTACAACGGCGGCAAGCTGTACGCGGGCTACGACGACTACGCGGCGAAGCCGCCCTTCATGTACGGCGTGTCGTCCGACGACGGCAAGTCGTTCCAGAAGATCATGGGTCACTGCGACGTCGGGTTCCCGATGTGTGCCATGACGAGTACGATGGAGACGGTGTGCCGCGATCAGTGGACGCGGTACGGCGGCTACATCACGGACTACCTCGACCCGTGCAACGGCGGCGCGGGCGCCGCGGGCGCCGCGGGCGCCGCGGGCATGCAATCGGGCGGCACGTCGGCCATGGCGACCGCGGGGTCCAGCGCCACGGCGGGGTCGTCCGCAATGAACCAGGGGGGTACCGGTAACGCCTCGACTGGCGCCGGCGGCGCAACCGC
>CAYUAW010000827.1:0-1880 GCA_964442485.1 uncultured Polyangiaceae bacterium | reverse complement strand
AGCAGCGTCCGGATCTGGTCGGCAGCATTCCCCTTGTACGAGAAGGGGGCCTCGACCTGGACGTTGTAGGCGAGGCTCGCGTAAAGCTTCCAGATCACACGGTCGACGCCGGCGCCGCCCTTGAATTCCAGGTAGCCGAGCACGGGATTCGCGGGGTCTATCTTCGTCCGCAGGAGCACCGGGAACATGTTCAGCTCGGGGCGGATGAACGCGTTCGTTCGGGCTTCGAGGAAACCGGGCTGCCGGAACTCGTTCTTGAGCTTGAACTCCGGCAGGAGGCGCTGCGGCGCGACCCAGCTGTTGACGCGCAGCGGATACAGCACGAGCCCCGGCCTGAAGGAGACCGAATATTGCCGCATCCCCCCGAAGAAATTGTGGTCCTCCCAGCCCACAATCCCGTGTACATCCGTCTTGATGGGGTCGAACTCGACGCCGCCTCCGAGCTTCCAGGCGTGAAGCTTCGCCGGCTCGACGCGCACGTGCACGGGCACCGTCGTCGCGCCTGTCTTCGGGTCGGCGAGATCCGGGATGACGTCGACGGAAGCGAACACGCCGAGGTCGAGCGCCGCTTGCCGGGCGTCGTCGAGCTCCGAAGCCGAGTACGGCGCCCCCTTCTTGATGTCGAGGGCCCGCCGGACGGGCGCGTCTGGAAGACTCCCCAGGCCCTCGATCGTGACGTCGCCGAAGACGGCTTTCGTCCCGGGTTCGACGGTGAGCACGATGTCGGCGGTGTGATGCACCACGTCGACGACCGCATCGCGGGTCACCGTTGCGTGCGCGTACCCGCGATCGTTCAGGAGCTTCTTGATATCCGTCTCGGCGTCGCCGAACGAGCCCTCCTCGAACCGGTCGCGCTTCGGCAGGAGCTTGTCGGCGCGGCGCAGCGCCCGCCCTCGCAGCTCCGGAGGCAGCGACTCGAGCCCCTTGAGCTCGACCTTCCCGATGAGCGTCGGAGGCCCTTCCTCCACGAGGATCTCGACCAGCACGTGCCCGTCGCTCTTCTTGATGACGCGGCCAGCGCGGGCGTGCGCCTCGTAGAAGCCGCGGGCGCGGTAATAGCGCTCCACGCGCGCCAGGTCGCGCTGCAATCTGAGGCGGTCGAAGATCTCGTAGTCGTAGACGAGCCCCCGGAAGAGCATCAGAAACTTCGGGCTGGGTACCGTTGCGATCTTCTCCTCGATGTCGCTCTCGTTGACCTCGTGCGCGCCGACCACCGACACCTCATCCACCGACGAGCGACCCTTCGGGATCGAGCTGCAAGCGAGCAGCGCCCCAGCCGCCAGGAAGCTCGCGGCCACGGCCTTGCTTCGGGCGACGAGGGTCGTAAATCGCATCTGTCCTGCTAACTAGAGCAACTACGCGAGGCGCGCATGGTCGCATCGAGAAAATTGGAGCTTCGTGCTCGGCTGACACATGCGGCAATTGGCGTCGCTTTGTTGCTCGTGGGCGCCTGCGGCGGGTCGTTGCCCGAGCCGGACCAGGCCAATCCCGCGCCGCTCCGCACGGGGGAGGGAATGGAAGTTCCGTTTCCTCCGCCGCCGGCTCGTGTCGAGTTCATTCCGGAGAAGCCGCGATCCGGTGCGGTGTGGGTCGACGGCGAATGGAGCTGGACGGGCAGCCGCTGGGCGTGGAACTACGGCAAGTGGGTTTTGCCGCCGCCGTCCTCCACCTTCAGCCCCTGGAAGACGTTGCGCACGAACGACGGCACTTTGCTGTTCGTTGCGGGCACCTGGCGTGACGAAAAGGGAGCCGAGCTCGCCGACCCGGAGCCGCTCGCGCGCGGGCGTGCGCGGGAAGAAAGCGTCGTGCTTCCTCCCGGGCAGACCGAGAAGACGGCGCCAAACCAGGTGCCAGGCAGCAATCCCGGGAAGCCTCCCTAG
>CAYUAW010000826.1:0-1891 GCA_964442485.1 uncultured Polyangiaceae bacterium | reverse complement strand
CGGGCACCTGCTCGTGCAACGGGGCGACGACCCAGCCGTGCGGTACGTGCAACGCCGGGACGCAAACCCGCACGTGCAACGCCGATGGCAGTTTAAACGCGTGGTCGGCCTGCACGGGCGGCGCGGATCTGCAAACCTCGAACAAGAACTGCGGCGTCTGTGGCCATGTCTGTGCCGCGGGAGTCGCATGCCAGGCCGGCAGCTGTCCCTGCAGCGCCGGCCCCACCTCGCAGTCGTGCGGCACCTGCAACCTCGGCACCGAGACGCGCACCTGCAACGGCGACGGCAGCTGGAGCGCGTGGTCGGCGTGCACCGGCGGAGCGGACCTGCAGACGCAGAGTGCGCACTGCGGAAGCTGCACGAACGCTTGCATCAGCGGCGTGACGTGTCAGGGCGGCAAGTGCCAGTGCACGCCGCCGGCCGCAAGAACGTGCGGCACTTGCAACGCCGGAACCCAGAGCGCCACCTGCAACGTCGATGGCTCGGTGACGTGGTCGGCGTGCAGCGGCGGAGCGAACACGCAGACGGACGATGCCAACTGCGGCGCCTGCGGTCACGCGTGCGTCGCGGGCTCGACGTGCACGAGCGGCGTTTGCACGTGCAGTGGTCCACTGTCCGAATCTTGCGGCAACTGCAACACCGGAACTCAGACGCGCACGTGCAACAGCGACGGAAGCATGAGCGCCTGGTCGAGTTGCACGGGTGGTGGCGCTTGCGCGCCGGGCATCACGCAGTCGTGCGGTGGCAGCGGCACCCAAACGTGCAGCACGACCACCTGTCAGTGGGGCTCCTGCATCTGTCCGAACGGCATGCACGAATGCAACGGCACGTGCGTGACACAATCCATCGCGAGCTGTGGTCCGGGTTGCCTCAACTGTCCCGCTCCAGCCAACGGCAATGCGACTTGCAATGGCTTCTCCTGCGGAATCGCCTGCGCGCCAGGTTTCACGAACTGTGGCACGACGTGCAGCGCGGGAGCGTGCCCGCTCGCGTCCGGCCAGCTCAGACTCTCGACCATCGCCACGGACGGCACCAACGTCTACTTCACGACGGGCGGGACGAGCCCTCACTATTCGGGACCTGTCATGAAAGTGCCGGTCGGCGGCGGAAGTACCGTTTCGCTGACAGGCATCCAGGGTGAAGCGACGGGAATCGTCGTGACCGGCGGCAACGTGTATTGGGCAACAATAGGAGATCCGACGACCTTCGGAACCGGCGGAGTCGACATCGGCGCCATCAGCAGGGTGTCTACCTCGGGCGGCACGGTCACGGTGCTTGCCTCGAAGCGGGCCGAGCCCTCGGTACTCGCGACGAATGGTTCGGTCCTCGCGTGGACCGAGTACGCGACGCCGAACGTCATGGTCATGCCGATCGGCGGCGGGACGCCGAGCACCGTCATGACTGGCAGCTTCACCGACGGAATGAGCGGCGTCGCCGTGGACGCCGCGAACGTCTACTGGAGCATCAACGGGAGCAACATCGTGATGCAGATGGCGCTCGCTGGCGGGAATCCCATCACGCTTGCAGACAGTCAGCAGGGCCCGGGCTCCATCGCGCTCGACGGAGCGAACGTGTACTGGGCCGACGCCAACAGCATTCGTTCGACCCCCATCGGGGGCGGCGCCATTACGACGCTGCTCACCCAGGCCGCTGGGATCGGCATCGGCCACCTCGCGGTCGATGGGCCTTACGTCTACTTCGTCAACAGCACGTCCTCCGGAGCGAGCTCCATATTGCGCCTGACGATCTCCAGCGGTGGTCTCACGACGGTCGTGTCCACGGGCGCTCCGGACGCGTTCGCCCTCGACTCGGTCAACATCTACTGGACGGATCCCACTGCCGGCACGGTGAACAAAGCCGCCAAACCGTAGCGATCTCGAGCGGCGCGTGA
>CAYUAW010000825.1:0-1892 GCA_964442485.1 uncultured Polyangiaceae bacterium | reverse complement strand
CAGCTACTCGCGTCGGCTGTTCCTCCGGTTCTTTCCCGGTGCGTCGATGCCGTTCTTCGTGCGCGGGCACGTCGAGGCGTTCGCCGACTTCGGCGGCATCCCGCGCGTTCTCCTCTACGACAATCTCAAGAGTGCTGTCATTGAGCGGCACGGCGACGCTATCCGCTTTCACCCGACGCTGCTCGAGATGTCGGCCCACTACCGCTTCGAGCCGCGTCCCGTCGCTGTCGCTCGTGGCAACGAGAAGGGCCGCGTCGAGCGGGCAATTCGGTACATCCGCGAGGCGTTCTTCGCTGCTCGGAGCTACGCGGACCTCGCCGATCTGAATCGGCAAGCCGCGGAGTGGTCCGCGACGGCCGCCATCGATCGCTCATGGGTCGAGGACCGTTCGCGCACCGTTCGACAGGCGTTCGAGGACGAGCGCGGCGTTCTCCTTCCGCTGCCGGAGGAGCCGTTTCCGGCTCAGGAGCGGCTCGAGGTCGAGGTGGGCAAGACGCCGTACGTCCGGTTCGATCTCAATGACTACTCGATCCCTCACGACCGCACCCAGCGCACCCTCGTCGTCTACGCCGATCTCGACCAGGTGCGCGTCGCTGACGGCAACGACGTCGTCGCGACGCACGTTCGCTGCTGGGACCGCGCCCAGCAAATCGAGCAGCCCGAGCACCTCCAGCGACTTGTCGACGAGAAGCGGCGCGCTCGCGAGCACCGCGGCCTTGATCGCCTCGCTCGAGCCGCGCGCAGCAGTCAGGCATTCTTGCGAGTTGTCGCCGCACGCGGAGACAACGTCGGCAGCACCACGGCCCGGCTCCTTCAGATCCTCGACGCCGTCGGCGCCGCCGAGCTCGAGGAGGCGCTCGTCGAGGCGCTCGAGCGCGACACCGTCCACGTCGGTGCCGTGCGCCAGGTCATCGACCGTCGACGTTCCGCTCGTGGCCTCCCACCGCCCGTCTCGATCCCCGTCACCCGCGGCGAGCACGCTGATCTCGTCGTCACGCCGCACGCCCTCTCCACCTACGACTCGCTCAAGAAGGAAGACGCATGACCACCCTCAATCCCGCTGAAATCAAGGCTCGCCTCAAATCGCTCGGTCTGTTCGGGCTCCTCGCTTGCTGCGACGAAATCGCCGACAAGCCCTGGCTGCCCGACGTTCTCGCCATTGAAGAGCGTGAGCGTCAAAAACGCAGCCTGGAACGCCGTCTCAGACACTCTCGTGTCGCCGCATTCAAGCCGATGGCGGACTTCGACTGGTCCTGGCCGAAGCGGGTCGATCGCGAGGCCATCGACGAGCTCTTCACTCTCGGCTTCATCAAGACCGGGCAAAACGCCGTCCTCGTCGGCCCCAACGGCGTCGGCAAGACCATGATCCTGAAAGACGTGGCCCACCAGGCTGTCGTCCGCGGCCACATCGTCCGCTTCGCGACCGCCAGCGACATGCTCGCCGATCTCGCCGCACAGGAGTCTTCTGCCGCGCTCGCTCGGCGCTTCCGCCGCTACACCTTGCCGCACCTGCTCTGCATCGACGAGGTCGGCTACCTCTCCTACGACAGCCGCTACGCGGACCTCCTCTTCGAAGTCGTCACGCGCCGCTACGACGCCCAGAAGCCCATCCTGCTCAGCACCAACAAGCCCTTCACCGAGTGGAGCGAGGTCTTCCCCCACGCCGCTTGCGTCGTCACCCTCGTCGACCGTCTCATCCACCGCGCCGAGGTCATCGAAGTCCAAGCCGAGAGCTACCGCCTCAAGGAGGCAAAGGAGCTCAACGCCGCCCGCACCAAGCGCCGGGGCAAAAAGCACTGACACCCACTTCACCGGTGAACTTCACCGGCACGAGCCGCGTTCTTCACCGGTGAACTTCACCGAATTCCCGCGCATTCACGCGATCGTCAACA
>CAYUAW010000824.1:0-1894 GCA_964442485.1 uncultured Polyangiaceae bacterium | reverse complement strand
GGAGCAGTTCGCCGCAGGCGAAGCTGCGGGGGGCCAAGGCCCCCCGAGACCAGACTACTTCGCGCGGGCGACCACGAACATGAACTCCGGCACCCAGCGCAGGAAGAACATGAACGGGAAGCCGAGTATCGACGCGAGGAAGCGACCGAGGAACTTGTCGTTGATGTCGAACCTGTACCCGAGCCGGAGCAGGATGCTGGAGCCGATGTAGAGCGGCACCGTGAAGGGGTCGACCCGCACCATCTCGAAGCCGCACTCGTCGAGCATGCGCGAGAGCGTCTTCGGGGTGAAGTAGACGAGGTGCCTCGGCACGTCGAGGTTCCACCACTTCTCACGGAAGCGTCGGGCGGGCCAGCCGGTGATGTCGGGCACCTCGATGGCGAGGTGTCCGCCCTTCTTCATGACCCGGCGTGCTTCTTCCAGAGTCTTCCTCGGGTCCGGTTCGTGCTCGAGATATTCCATCATCGTCACGACATCCATGCTCCCCTCGGGGATGCCGGACGTCGCGAGCGTGCCCTTGATGATGGGCATCTTCAGCCGGTCGCGCACGAAGGCGACCATCTCCTCCTTGAAATCCAGCCCCGTGCCGACGCAGCCGCGCGTCTGCTTCATCGAATAGAGCAGGTCGTTCATGCCGCAGCCGACGTCGAGCACACGCGTCTCGGGCCGGAGGCGCCCCGACGTGCGCTCCAGGAACGCGATGCGACGACGCTGGATGCCGGTCAGAAACCAGCGCAGGATGGGACGGAAGAGCGGGAACCCCTCCTCCGGAGGGACGTAGCAGAAGTAGTTGTCCGGGTAGTGCGCCCCGAGGGCCTCGAAGGTCGGGCGAGGGTTCGTGAACTGGAGCTCGCAGCCCTTGCAGCGCACGACGCTGTACTTGCCCGCACGGTGGAAGACGAGATCGGTGCCCTGAAACAGGACGTCCGCGTCGTTCTTCCCGCACAGCGGGCACGCGATCTCTTCCTGGGCCTCCCCGTTGTCGGGGTCGGCGAAGCGCCGCAGCACGTGGGTGCGCGAGCCATTTTCCGCGCCCACCGAGGGCGTCGCCGTTTGAGCCGCTGCCGTCATGCGCAAGTTTCCGCGTCCGGAATCTTCCAAGCCTGTCACACGGGTTCGAAGGCCGTCAAGGTAAGGCCCAGTAACCGCGGGGGGCACATCCACGTGCTTTCTCCCGAGCGGGCCATTCCTGTATATTGAATGTTCAGCTCTCGGGGGAACACGCGGAGAACTCACGGAGGACGGACATGCATGGATCAACGGTAGTCTTGACGGCCCTCCTGACGTCGGTGCTCACCACAACGGGCACGATGTACGTCATCGAGCACTACGACATCCTTCACAAGGAGGCCGCGCCGGAGGCCGTGGTTCCGGATCTGCGCGGGCTTCCGGAGGTCGACGCGCGCGCGAACGCGGCCGCGGCGCACGTCGCACTGCTCGTCGCTTCGCGCGAACCCTCACCGGACGCAAAGCCGGGCACCGTGGTGCGTCAATCGGCGATCGCCGGCCAGCACGTCCCGCGCGACTACTCCGTGACCGTCGTGCTGGCCGAGGAAGTGCTGAAGGTCCCGAGTGTCGCCGGGCTCGCCCTGGCCGACGCGAAGCAGCAACTCGACCAGCGAGGCTACGCCGGAGACGTCGCCATGGTCGCGAGCGACACCGTCGATCAAGGCATCGTCGTCGATCAGGCGCCGAAGGCGGACGTCGTGCTCGCGAAGGGCGGGCTCGTGAAGCTCCAGGTGTCGAGCGGACCCGACGTGGTGCCCGTGCCGAAGCTCGTCGGGACCAGCGTGACGGAAGCGCAGAAGACGCTCGAGAAGCTCAAGCTCAAGGCCGTCGTGCACTGGTTCTCCATGGGCGAGACGCCGACCTACGTCGTGCTGAGCCAGAAGCC
>CAYUAW010000823.1:0-1895 GCA_964442485.1 uncultured Polyangiaceae bacterium | reverse complement strand
GCCTGGCCTTTCGTGCGTGGGCCGCTTCTAGATTGGGGACCTGCCACGGCGTCAGTACTGGGTGCGATACGACTCGCGCTCACCGCTGCCACAGTGGCATTTCCGGCTCGTCATTTTGACGAAACGCCGCGGAATGACGCCAAAGCGGATGTCGTTGGTCTGCACATGGGTGAGACACGCGCGGGGCTCTCCGGGTCGAGTCTGCTCTTGCTCCTGTCGCTCTCCGCGACATTATCGGAGACCGCTTTCGCAGCCACCACGCGACGCACCGAGAGTCACCCCGCGACGGTCCCGGCTTCGGGGACGCGGTTCACTCGCCAGGGAGCGTGGATCGTCGGCATGGAAGGGCTGTTCGACCTCACGTACGCGCGTAGTGCGGACAGCACCTTCTCGGGTGCCGACGAGAACGGCAACGCCGTGCAGACGAAGACGACGACGAGCTTTCTCTCCTTCTCGGCGTTCTCCCCGAAGGTCGCTCTCGATGCCTTCGTCGACGACCACGTCAGCATCGGTCTCACCGCGGGCTACAGTGAATCGAACTACACCAACGAGACCACCGGCAGCGGTCAGTCTTACTGGACGAGTCAGACGATGCATGCCCTCGACGTCACTCCCAGAGTCGGGCTCGCTTACATGACTGCGTCCGGAGTCGGCGCGTGGATCCGGGGAGGACTCCGGATCACGAGCCAGTGGAGCGAGTTCGCGCCCGCATCCCCCGGAGTGACTCAAGGCCCGAGCACGGAGGTCTTCGGCACGGACGCGGAGGTACTCGGCACGTTCGCGGCGCAGCGCAACGTCGTCTTCAGCGTGGGCCCTTGGATCAGGAAGATGGTGGCCTCCTCGGGGGATGGCTTTCAGGGAGCCCCGAAGCCGGAAGCAGCGCCGCCCTCGTTCGGGCTGACCTTCGGCGTGGGGCTGGTGCTGTAGACCTCCGGCCAGAGAAATTTCACCCGCGCAGGTGTGCCTCGACGAGGCTCGCGAGGAGATCCGGGAATTCCTCCTCGAGATCGTGCGTGGCGTCGGGCACCACCTCGAGCCGCGCCATCGGCAGATGAGCGCGCAGGTGCTCGCCGATGGCGACGGGAGCAATGCCATCGCGGCCGCCCAGGACGAGCAGCGTCGGAACTCGAACGGAGGACAACCGGGGAGTCAAATCGACTGCGTCGTCCAGGAACCAGCGCGGAGCGTGCGGTCGACGCGCTTCGAACGCCGGCCGCCAGTCGACAGCGCCGAATGCACGGACGTCGACCCCACCGGCGGGAGTAGCGAGGACCAGACGGCGCAACCGCTCGCCGTATGAGAGCGCAATGCGTAGCGCGAGCGCGGAGCCCATGGAAAGCGAGACGGCGTCGAAGCGCTCGGGAAGGTTCGCGACGAGGTGGCGCGCGAGCTCGTCCAGCGAGTGGACGTCCGGGGGCGCAGGCGCACCCGAGAGCCCCGGATAGTCGACGAGGTGTGGCTCACGGCGCCGCGCGAGTCGCTCGGCAATGGGCCGGAGCACCGAACCGCGGCCGCTCGCGCCGGGCAGGTACACGACGGGAAGAGCGGGGGCCGGAGAGCACATGGCCAAGGAGAATAGCGAATCGCTCGAAGACCGTTCTCCCGCAACGGCCGGGGCAGCGTCGGCATGGCTTCTTGACGGCGTACGTGCTCGACGCTAGGCGGATTTGCTTGCAGCGCGCGCTGATGGGGTCGTCGGTGGCCCTCGCGATGACCCTCGCGAGCGTGGCGCGCGCAGTCGAACCGATCCGGCTGGAGTACGTCGTCGGCGTGGGCTGTCCCGGTCGGTCATCGTTCATCGAACGGGTGCGGGCACGCACGGGTCTCGCGCGCTTCGTGGACGACGAGACCGAAGCAGTGCCATTCGTCGTCGAGGTCCACACGGAAGGCTCCAG
>CAYUAW010000822.1:0-1906 GCA_964442485.1 uncultured Polyangiaceae bacterium | reverse complement strand
CCGATGATCCCGATCGAGTAGACGAAGAAGTTCATCCCCATGGTGTGGGCGACGTTCTTCCGGCGCGTGAGCCCCGTCTCGACGAGGGCGAAGCCCGCTTGCATGAACATCACGAGCACGCCCGCGATCAAGGTCCAGACGATGTTGAGCGCCACACCGAGATCGCCGACTTGCTTGCCGAGGTCGGTCAGGTTCAAGAGGTACTCCTGCTGGAACGCGCGACGGCCGTGTGCGAGCGGAGTGGCCACGTGTGCGACGGGCGCTCTCTGCTTCCGTACATGAAGGTCCGTTCTCCTTCTCGATTGTCGCAGCTTGGTGACAGCCTGCTTCTTATAGAGGCTTCACGTGAACCGATGAAGCGGTGTCACGCGCGTCGCGTGTCGTCTTCGCATGGCGTTCGTTACGGGTTTGTTTCGAGATCGTCTCCGCGCTTCGCCGCAGAAAATCAGCTTGATCGACTTCGTGCTTCGAAAGATCATCGCGTGCATGGCACAGCTCGTTGGCGACGCCGGTGACGCGCAGAAGGCCCTGGCTGCACCTCGAGAGAACGCTGCCCCGCCGACCGTCGCACCGCAGAGCAGCGGCTTCCGCGCGCGTCTCGAGGGGCTGAGCCTGTTCGATCTCGTCCAGCTCGAGTGTCTGGCGCGGTCGCGGCGCATCGTGCGCGTGGCCTCGGCGGGTCGAGTCGGGTACCTCTACTTCAGCGATGGGGAGATCGTTCACGCGGGAACGAAGAACCTCGTCGGCGAGCGCGCGGCGCTGGAGATCATGGGATGGAACGACGGCGTCTTCGAGGTGTGCAACATCGCATGGCCGGAACGCACCACGATCTCGATGCGCTGGCAGCAGATCCTCCTCGCCGCCGCGAAGGCGAAGGACGACGCGTCCGGCAAGCTCGTCCACCTGCCCAACCGCAGGCTGCCGTCGTCGCCGCTCCACTCGCTCGGCGACGACGCCGAGACGATGCCACCCGAAGCAGAGCGCGCGCCGGCGCCCGCGGAGCCAGCGGTGAAGCCCGATAGCGTTCCCCCTTCGAGCGTGCAGCAGGCAGTTCGCATCGACGTCACGGGCCAGGTGCTCTCCATCGTCGGTGACGACGGGGAGTTCGGCGGCATGGTCGCGTACGCGAGCCGTCTGGCCGGGCTCATCGGGGAGGCCTTCGGCCTCGATCAGTTCAAGGCGCTGGACGTCGGGCTCGCGTCGAGCCGCTGCGTCATGTACGTCGAGGACAAGGGGAGCGTCGTCGCGGTCCGCGCGAGGAACGACGTCGATCTCACCTCCGTCATGCGCCGGGCGGGGCTCTGACCGATGCTCGCTGCGCGACAGCTGCTCAGGACACTCTGCGACGTCGAAGGCGTCATCGGTAGCTTCTTGCTCTCGGACGTGGGCGGGCTCGTCGCCACGGACCTTCCGGCCACGTTCGATGCGTCCGCCTTCGCGGAAGCAGGGCCGCGGATCCTGCGGCTCGCGGAGCTCGGGGGCTCCTACGGCGAAGATACGCGATTTTTCCTGATCCGCTTTGCGGACTACAAGCTTTACGTTCGCGTGCTCCGGGGCGCGTTTCTCGGGGTGCTGCTCACGCCCACGGCGAGCATGCCGGCGCTGCGCGCCGCCTCGGGCGTCGTCGCGCGTCGCGCGGAGTCGCTCCTCGCCGCCGAGGCGAACCGCGGTCCCGACACGTTGCCCGCGCCGCCGCGCTTCGACGCCGATCGCGGCTCGTATCCGACCCCCGTGGGCAAGCCGAAGATCGACGAGCGTCCGACGGCGCGCCCGGGTGCGGCCATCGGCGCGCCGGCCGCGTTGACGAACACCCTGCCGTCGATCACCCTGCCCGAGCCGGAGAAGACGGCTCCCGGGCTCGCTTCAAAGCGCGCGATACGGTTCCGCGGCCGTTCGCTCTGACAAA
>CAYUAW010000821.1:0-1909 GCA_964442485.1 uncultured Polyangiaceae bacterium | reverse complement strand
CCCTGCGGGGAGCGGCCTCGACGTGTGCGCGGTGAAGAGCTCGCCGGAGCTCGGCCAGGGCCGAATCCCATGCCGGTCACGGTACCTGTGCCTGCTCAGCTCGTGAGCCGCCCGCCGGAGATCTCGACGTATTGCAGCTGTCGCTGTGACGGGCCGCCCGGCGAAGGGCCGTTCTGCACGTGTCCGTCCGGCTTCGACTGCAAGGCGCTGGTGGACTACGCCGGAACGAGCAGCAGCATCGACGCTTCCGGCGCCTACTGCCTCAAGTCCGGCACCCAGGTGCCCGACCCGATGAGCTTGCACGACGCGCCCGTCTGCAATCGCGCCGCCGTCGCACCACGCCCCACGGGCTGCGGCGATCCGTAGCGCCGTCCCCCACACATACAGCTCACGGGTGGGGACACCCGAACAGCCCCGTCTGCAATCGCGCCATTCAGAGGTGCGGCGCGCCGTGAAGTCCGAAGCCCGTTTCAGCCCCCGGCTTTGACGCTGTCGAGCAGCGTCATGTACGCGGCCTTCTGCGACTTGATGGTCTTCGCCGGCCCCGTCAGCTTGAAGAAGTAAGAGCCGGAGGGCGTCTCGACGACGGAGGCGATCATGGCGTAGTCGGACTTCGGCCCCGCCGGCTGACCCGGCATCATGGCCATGGCGGTGTACGTCCCGCTGGCGACCTCGACGATGTGCGCCTTCATGCCGTTGACGGTGCGCTCGCTGCGCTCGGGGGCGCCCTTCGTCTCGGAGAACTGCCCCTCCCAGCGCTTCAGGTTCGCCTCCACGTCCCCGCCCTGGCCACCGCCGAAGTGGAAGACAGCGAGCTCTCCGTCGTCCTTGTCGCTGCCGGCGTGTGGAACCTTGTACGTCGCGACCCGCATCGCGGACGACGGCGCCTGCCGCGTCCAGCCCGGCGGATCCGACCAGACGACCTTGCCCTCCGCGGGCGCCGATGCGGCTTGCATGCCGGGAACGTCGGCGTGAGGCGAAGCGGTGGGCGGCGCGAGAAACTGCGCGGGCGGCGGCTCGGAGGACGTGGCCGGTTCGGGTCGACTCTCCGGCTCCGGAGCGTGCTTGTTGCACGCCCCTGCCACCGAGCCCAAGAGAACCAGCGTCGTCGCCCCGAGAACACGCTTGTAGGTCATGAGGGGGCGCATTCTACCCCTGAACGCATTTCCCATAGGGGGGATCCTGCTTCCCGGACCCAAAGGCACCTTCGACTCCGGGCCCTCCGGTGCTATCGAGGCAGGCCGGACCGCTGAGGCCGTGGAGGCCAAGCCGGGAACCTCGCGCCTCGCGAATAGCGCGAGCGACGAAGAAGAAGGAAGTCACATGAAGGCGTTTTACGATGCGGATGCGAACGTCGGCCTCATCCGCGACAAGAAGGTCGCGATCATCGGGTACGGCAGCCAGGGCCACGCGCACGCGCTGAACCTGAAGGACAGCGGCATCCAGGTGGTAGTGGGCCTGAAGAGCGACTCGAAGTCGAAGGCCCGCGCGGAGTCAGAGGGCCTGAAGGTGATGGCCCCGAGCGAGGCCGCCCAGTGGGCCGACGTGATCATGATGCTCGTGCCCGACGAGCTCGCGCCCGACATCTACGCCGCGGACATCGCGCCGGGGCTCAAGGCCGGAAAGTACCTCGCCGTCGCGCACGGCTTCGGGCTCCACTTCAAGAAGATCCTGCCGCCGAAGGACGTGGGCGTCTTCCTCGTCGCGCCGAAGGCGCCGGGGCACACCGTGCGCCGCGAGTACGCGAACGGCCGTGGCGTGCCGATGCTCATCGCCGTGCACCAGGACCCCACGGGCAAGGCGCGCGACGTCGCGCTGGCCTACGCGTCGGCCATCGGCGGCGGCCGCGCGGGTGTCCTCGAGACGAGCTTCCGCGAGGAGACGGAGACGGATCTGTTCGGCGAGCAGG
>CAYUAW010000820.1:0-1929 GCA_964442485.1 uncultured Polyangiaceae bacterium | reverse complement strand
GCCGGGTAGGGGCAGCATCCGGCAAACACCGTCTTTGGCTGCTTCGGCGCGTCGCCGTTGGTGTGGCAGGCGCCGGTGTCCGTTCCGTCGAGGGGGTTGAAGCAGGGAGTGCAGAGCTCGTTCGCGGCACAGGTGACCTGCCGCAGATTCGCCTTCTGCGCTTGCACCGGCGGCAAGCACGACGGCAGGCAGCGCGCCTCCACGTTGCCCGACGCCGTGCAGGCCTTCGGCTGGACCTTCGGGTCGATGAAGGCCGTGGGCGCGCACAGCGCTCCAGTTGCGGTGCACGTGTCCTTGCCGAGCTGGGCGAGCTCCGCCGCGGGCACGAGCGACGTCGGGACGCACGTTCCCGCACCGCTGCAGCAATTCGGGAAGACCTTCTTCGCGTCCTTCGGCATGTCGCCGTTCTGCGTGCACGCGCTCGTGCTCGCTCCGGTGATCGGGTCGAAGCACGGGACGCACAGGAGACCGGCGGCGCAGCTCCCCGCGTCGAGCTCGCTCTTCTGGGCTGCGACCGACGGGAGGCATGGCGGCAAGCATCTGCCTTCCAGATCCGCGGAGCCGAGCGCGCGACAGGCCGCCGCCATCTGGCCCGGTACCGCGAACACGTCGGGGGCGCAGAGGTCCGATTGACCGGTGCACGTGTCCTTCGCCAGGGATGCTTTCTGATCGGTGGACAGGATGCTGTCCGGGACGCAGTGCCCGAAGGTGCCGCAGCAGCCGGCGAACACGACCGGGGGGTCCACCGGCTTGTCGCCGTTCTGGGTGCACGCGCCGGTGTCCTTCCCGCTGATCGGGTCGTAGCAAGGAGCGCAGAGCTCGCCCTTGGCGCAATCTGCCGGCGGTAATCGACTCGCTTGCTGCGCCACCGACGGCAGGCAGTCCACCGTGCAGCGCCCTTCGGCGCCGGCGAGCGACATGCACTTCTTCGGCTGGAACGCCGGATCGCTCAGGTTGTCCGGCGCGCACAGTTGATCCGCCGTCGAGCACGTGTCCTTGCCGAGGAGCGCGAGGTCGGCGGCGGGCACCAGATCCTTCGTGACGCACGAGCCACGCCCCGTGCAGCACTTCGCGAACGGCTTCGGTGGGTCCTTCGGTCCAGTATCGCAGCCCTGCGAGCACGCGCCGGTGTCCTTGCCCGTGCGCGGATCGTAGCAGGGCGCGCAAAGATCCCCGTCGCCACAGGTCCCTTTCTGCAGGAACGACGCCTGCGCCGAGATCTGCGGGATGCATTCGGAGAGACAGCGGCCCTCGGCACCGTTCACCGACGTGCACGACGGAGGAACGAACTTGGCAGCGCGCTCGATGAAGTAGCTCGGCACGCACTTGTTCGTGGCGTCGCAGTCGCCGAGCTGCGACTGCGCGTCGGTCGGGACGGCGGTCTTCGGGACGCACCGGCCGTTCGTGCAGAGCGGAAAGACCGTCTTGTCACAAGCCGGGAAAGCGGTGGCGTCGATGAGCGTGGTCGGCACGACGCACGTGCCACCGTCGCCCGGAGCAGCGCCGCCGGCGCCCGCATCCGGTGACGTGCCCGCGCCTCCCGCCGTTGCGCCGCCGCCGCCGCCGCCGCCGTCCGCCGTGCCGCCGCTACCGGGCGAGGTGCCGCCCGAGCCGCTGACGCCACCGGTGCCCTGCGGAGCGCTAGCTGTGGCTCCGCCGCTCCCGGCGACACCTCCGATGCCGCCCGCTGCGGGAACGTCCTTGCTCGAACCGTCGGACGCGCACCCGCCGATGCCGCGCAACGACAGCATGAGAGCCACCGCAGCCACGACGCGACTGCTCAACCTCGATTGCCGGGAGCCTTCCATGCGAATCGTCTCCTGCTCGTCCGAGCCTGTACCGCTCGGTCCGCCGCCACCGACGGTCAATCTAGCAGAACGATCCCATCGTGCAGCTCCCATGATGACGGGTGACCGTCAGTTCAGACGC
>CAYUAW010000819.1:0-1938 GCA_964442485.1 uncultured Polyangiaceae bacterium | reverse complement strand
AAAGCGCGGTTGTTCGTTACGAATTTCGAGCATGAGCGCAGCCAAGATTGGCGTGTTGATCGGCGGAGCGGCCCCTGTGGAGGGCGAAGCCGCGGGTGACGCGGTCGTCGCGGCTCTCCGGGAAGCGGGGCGGGACGCCGTTCCGGTGCATCTCGGACCTGGCATCGACACGGTCCGGGCGCTCGACGCGGCGCGCATCGACCTCGCGTTTCTTGCCCTGGAAGGGCGGCTCGCCGAGGAGGGCTGCGTCCAGGGGCTCCTCGAGGTCCTCGGCATCCCGTACACGGGCTCGAGCGTCATGAGCAGCGCGCTCGCCCTCGACAAGCTCAAGTCGAAGGAGCTCTTCCGGCTGCACAACGTCCCGACGCCCCCGTACTACACGCTCGACGGCGCAGCGGCGCTCGCCGGCATCGCCGACGTCCACGGCTCGTTCGGCTTCCCGGTGGTCGTCAAGCCGCGCCGCGAGGGCTCGAGCGTCGGCGTCTCGCGCGCGGGCACCATGACCGAGCTCGTCGCGAGCCTCGAGCAGGCCATGGCGCACGACGAATCGGTCATCGTGGAGCGCTTCATCGCGGCGCGCGAGGTGCACGTCGCCATCCTGAACGGCCGTGTGCTCGGCGGCGTCGAGGTGACGCGCGGTACGGGCGGCCAGGGCGCCAGCGCCATCGCGGCCCCTGCCGAGCGGCTCTCGCCGATCCGTTACCGCGGCATCCTGAACCTGGGCGAGCGCGCCGCGCAGGCGCTGGACGCGACGGGTCCCGTCCGCGTCGATGTCCTCGTCACCGAGGGACAGAACGAATACGTCCTCGACGTGAACACGCACCCGAGCCTCGCGCCCGGCGCGCTCCTGCCGCGCATGGCGGCCGAGGTAGGGTTCTGCTTCTCGGATCTGTGCCTCGCGATCGCCGACGCGGCGCGGCTGCACACGGCCTCCGCGGCGCGTCGCCCCGTTCGCGTCGCTCGCTTGCCGGAGGCGCCCCGCGTCACGCCGGAGACGGCCGTCCGCGTCGCCTGAGCCGCCGCGCGCGCCGCGTCACTGATTCATGCGGGCGTCGCCCGCGGATCTCGCGTCGGTCGTGCCGTTCACCTCGAGCGCCGTGATGGCCGCCGGGTCGCGGTAGCCGCGCAGCACCGTCACCAGGGCCTCGCGCGCCTCCCACGGGAGCACGTTGCCGCGCGGCGTCTCGTACTCCAGGAAGAGATTGTCGTCGTTCGACACGAGCTCGCCGGGCGGCACGTGCACCTCGTCCGCGGCGTCGGCGATGAAACGATCGAGCCCCTCGTCCATGGCCAGGATGTCCCGGCTCAGCGACTCGAGCGGCCGCCCGTAGGGCAGGGTCTCGGAGATCTTCTCGTCGATGCTGAGCGCGCGAGCGCGGTCTATCGACCACCTGAGTGGCCGCTTCGAGGACACCAGGATGCCCTGGCCGCCGCCGTAGAAGAGCGCCACGTGCTCGAACTCGCGCCGCAGCGTACCGATCAGCGCGGCCAGCACCGGGCGGTAGACGTGGTGCAGCTGCACCCACTGCTGGAAGACGCCGCTCGGCGCGAGGTGTGCGCGCACCAGGCGGTAGTACTCGCTGCTGTACAGGCTGGAGGCGCCGGCGAACCACACGCTGGAGAGCTCCATGCTGATGAGATCGTACTGGCCGTCGTGCACGAGCAGGTGGTTGCGCGCGTCGTCCTGCGTGATGTGGACGCGCGGATCCTCGAGCACGGAGCGGTTCGGCCCCGCGAAGAACCGCCCCGCCGCGTCGATGATGGACGGCGAGATCTCGACGACGTCGAGCCGTTTCCACGGGTACGTCGCCAGCGTCCCGAGCGTCGTCCCCGTACCGAAGCCGATGATGAGCGCCTGCCCGAACTCCGGCACGAACAGACTCGGGTAGTGCGCGAAGTACCGCTGCGCGTTCAGCTCCCAGCCGTCGTTGCCCTGGA
>CAYUAW010000818.1:0-1968 GCA_964442485.1 uncultured Polyangiaceae bacterium | reverse complement strand
CGAACCGTAGCCGACGCGCTCGGCGACATCGGCGATTCCGACGTCGTGGCGGCGGAGGAGATCCCTGGCGACGGCCATGCGCCAGGCGAGCAAATATTCCATCGGACGCAGGCCCATGGTGGTGGTGAAGCGCTCGAAGAACGCGGAGCGCGAGAGCGCCGCGACCTTCGCGAGCTCGGCCACCGTCCACGAACGGGCGAGCTGGCGGTGCATCTGCCGGATCGCGGGCGCGAGCCGTGCGTCGGAAAGCCCGCGGAGGAGCCCAGGAGGCGCCTCTCCGGTCGGCGTCGAGCGCAGCGCCTCGATGAGCAGCACCTCGACGAGCCGGGTCAGCACGAGCTCGCGACCGGATCTTTGCTCGGTCGATTCGTCGCCGACGAGCCGCACCAGCACGGAGAGCCGCTCGACGCCGCGTACGTGCACCAGCGCCGGCAGCAGTGACACCAGAAGCGCCGCGTCAGGCGAGTCGAAGATGAAATATCCACCGAGCAGCCGCACGTCCGGACGTCCACCGCGCGTGCCATGACGGACCTCGGCCGCCCCCGCGGGCGTCACCTTCGGATCGATGCGCTCGGGCCTCACCGGCTCGAACCCCGACATGGTGAAGCCGGGAGTCGCCGGCAGGAGCACGAAGTCGCCGGCCTCTAGCGTCAGGGCTCGCTCGCCGTCGACAGCGAGACGGCAGCTGCCCTCCAGCACCGCGCAGAAGCTCGGCTGCTCGAAGGCCGAGTAGCGGACGCCCCAGCGACCGGCACCGCTGATGCGCTTCGAGAACACCGTGCGCGGCTTCAGCAACGCGATGACTTCGGAGAGGGGATCGTTCACGTCTGGACTCCTGCGAACGAAAACCGGACTCCTCATTGTAGATAGTCCTGGTCACAGCGCCTACATTTTCTGCATGAACACAGCAAAGACCGTGCTCGTAACTGGTTGCTCTTCCGGCTACGGCCTCGAGACGGCGCGCCATTTTCACGCGCAGGGCTGGAACGTGGTCGCCGCCATGCGAACCCCGCGCGAAGACCTCTTGCCGCGATCGGACCGGCTCCGCGTGGTGGCGCTCGACGTGACGAGGTCCGACCAGATCGCGACCGCGCTCGGAGCGTGCGGCCCCATCGACGTGCTCGTCAACAACGCGGGCATCGGCCTGCTCGGTGCATTCGAGGTCACACCGATGGCCACCGTGCGGGAGCTGTTCGAGACCAACACCTTCGGCGTGATGGCGATGACGCAGGCAATACTCCCCGGGTTCCGGGCACGCAGGTCGGGCGTCATCGTCAACGTGACCTCGAGCGCGACGCTTTCGCCGATGCCGCTGGTGGCCGTGTACACTGCGAGCAAGATGGCCATCGAGGGGTTCACCGCCTCGCTCGCATTCGAGCTCGAGTCCTTCGACGTACGGGTCAAGCTGGTGGAGCCCGGTTACGCCCCCACGACGCGCTTCACGAGCAACGGAGGGGCGCGGATGCAGGGGCTGATCCCCGAAGCGTACGCACCCTACGCGGAGCGCCTCTTCGCTTCACTGGGGCAGCCGGCGGCAGTGACGCGCGAATCCGACGTGGCCGAAGCAGTCTTTCGTGCCGCGAACGACTCGTCCGGGCAGCTCCGTTTCCCGGCCGGTCCCGACGCAGTGGCGCTGGCGGCGTCGGCGTAGACAGCGCTGTGTCACTTTTGTCGATCCCGGAGGAGACAGGCCTCCATCACTGAAGAATGCGGGCTTCCCGGATCGTCCGTCACCGCGGTTCCTGTCCTACACGCACGGGGACCGGGTATGCGCCCTCCCGCACCACGCCTGCAATTTTCCTCGGCGCGTGTTTGATGTTGCTCTGCGCTCCGGGTGCCGTCGCGTGCGGCGCGTCGAGCTCTGAAGGCAGCAATGCGAACGAGGGCTCGGGCGGGGGGATTGGAAGCCAAGATAGCGTGATTCGAGGTGCGACCGGAGCCGGCGGCAGTGCGACCGGAGCCGGCGGC
>CAYUAW010000817.1:0-1984 GCA_964442485.1 uncultured Polyangiaceae bacterium | reverse complement strand
GCCCAGACGAAGCGGATGCCGAGCTTGCGCGCCTCCAGCACCATGAAGACCGACGCCGCGTAGAACGTGACGGCGATGTCGACGGCGAGCGAGCGGCTCGCCGCCGTCACCTTGGCGTCGAGGACGAACGCCGTGAACGACGCGGGGCCGCCCCCGCTCGCGAAGTACGCCACGTTCTGACTCCAGGTTCCGTAGAGCGCGAAGAGCGCCATGAACCCCAGGACCCCACAGATCACCCGCTGCCGCTGCGCCACGAGCGCCACCGTATCACGGTGGTGCGGACGAACCGGCGTCGATCGGTCGAGAGACTTCAGGAACCCAGCGCGAGCTCGTTCGCCGACACTGCCGAGCGCGCGTGAGTGCGCGCGTCGTCGCGGCGGCTATCCACGCGCTCGGCGAGGTATTCCGCGTCGGCCGCGACCCCGGAGAAGCGCCCCGAGCCCCAGGTGTGGAGCCAGGGCAACCCGACGAAATAGAGCCCCTCCACTCCCGTCACCCCGCGCTCGTGCATGGGGTAGCCCGTCCCGTCGAAGACGGGCACCTCGACCCAGCGATAGTCGGAGCGGTAACCGGTCGAGAAGATCACCGTCGTGATATTCGCCTTGGCGAGGTCGAGCGCTACGCGCTCGTCCGCCGGGCGGAACACGGGCACGTAGCGCGACTCGGTCGGGGCCACGATGCCGCGGCTCTCGATGAAGCGATCGATCGAGTCCTTGATGCTCTCGGAGACAGCGTCCGCACCGTCCAGGTTCGCGCGAAGATCCGGCGCGAACTGGAGGATCTCCCCCTTCACGCCGAGCAGGCGCCCAAAGAGCTGCATGCCCTCCGTCGCGAACTTGCGCAGATCGATGTCGCGCCCGCCATCGCGCCCGGTGACGTAGTGGTTCGCCTTCGCGCGCACTCGCTCCTTCAACGGGTGCTCGTGGATCGGCATGTCGTAGTAGCCCATCTGGTCGAGCCAGCGCACCACGTCCTTGCCGCGATATCGCCGGGCGGTACGCGGCGCGCTGCCGACGCACAGGTAGACGCGTCGGCCGGCGATGTGCAGATCCTCGGCAATCTGGCAACCCGACTGGCCGCTTCCGACCACCATGACGTCGCCCCCGGGCAGGCTCTCCGGGTTCTTGTAGGCCGACGAGTGAAGCCGGAGCACGTCATCGGGCAGCCGCTCGGCGAGCGGCGGGATCTTCGGTGTGTGATAGCCGCCCGTCGCGACGATGACGGAGTCCGCGGTGAACGAGCCGACGTTCGCCGTGATGTGGAAGGTGCCGCGGACGCGCCGCAGCGAGGTCACCGTCGCGCCCTCCACGAGCGGAGGCTCGAACTTCGCCGCGTACGCCTCGAGGTACTGCAAGATCTCGCCTTGCTTCATGAAGCCGTCGGGGTCGCTGCCCGGGTAGGGGAACCCCGGCAAGCGGCACTGCCAGTTGGGCGTCACCAGGCAGAAGCTGTCCCAGCGCCGCTCCCGCCACTCGTAGCCCAGGCGGTTGCGCTCCAGCACCAGGTGGTGAATGCCACGCTGTTTCAGGCAGTAGCTCATCGCGAGGCCGGCCTGCCCGCCTCCGATGATGATGGCGTCGTAGTGCCCGCCTTTCCCGTCCTCGATCCTCTCGGTGCTCATCTCTCGCTCCTGTCTTTGCTTTCTTCGGCTGAAATCAGCCGCTTTCCTTCGACTCGAACCCGACGACGGTGACCTTCGCCGTGCCCGAGAAATTTCCTGCTCGCTCCTCGATGTTCGCCAGCTGGTCCATCGCCGCGCTGCAGTAGTAGCCGTACTTCGCGCGCACCCGCTCGGAGGCGATGTTGAGCATCTCGCGGCTCTTGCCGACGAACTCCTCGACCGGATACTCGCGGCCGACCTCCAGGTAGTCGCGCACGATGAGTGACGGCGAATAGCAGCGGGCCTCTTCTCCGTCTGGCCAGCGAACGGTGAAATGCATCTCGGGCATGTCGTGTTGCTCCTAGGCTGTGGATTCGAACGAAG
>CAYUAW010000816.1:0-1985 GCA_964442485.1 uncultured Polyangiaceae bacterium | reverse complement strand
GTGCTCCTTGCACTGCGTCTGCGACGGCTCACGCTGGAGCGCGCTTCCTGAGCTGCGTGGCCCGGCCGAGCAACATCGCCGTCGGGAGCGGTGGCGGCGCCGATTTCTGCATCTTGAGGAGCCAGCCGGTGAACTCCTTGAAGACGGAGTCTTCGTCGTACTCGCTGAAGGCGCGGAGCTGGCTCGCGAAGCCCGGGTTGGTGACGCGAAAGAGCGCCGTGCCCTCCACCTGGGCTCCGAGCCACGCGGCGTGCGGATGGCCCTCGGCTCCGACGATGTCGAACGACCCGAGCGGCCGCGGCGTCCGGCGCTGCTCGACGAAGTAGAAGTGCAGCACGTCACCGATGGCCGGCCCACGGAGCTCCTCCACCAGCGCGCCGTTCTTCGTGTGTGCGGATCGGCACAGGAACCCGTCCTTCTTCGCGAGAAGACGCGTGTCCTCGTAGTTAGCCTTGCTCGGTACGGCCTTGTAGAACCACTCTGTCACTGTCGGTGCCCTCGGGGGTGGGGGCGCACCATATAGGGGATCCGCCTTCGCGTCAGCCCGCGTCTTCGATCGCCTCCACGAGCGTGCGTAGCACCTTGATCCGCGCGAAGTGCTTGTCGTTCGCCTCGACGAGCGTCCAGGGACAGATATCGGTGCTCGTGCGCTCCACCATGTCGTTCACGGCATCGGCGTACCCCTGCCACTTCTCCCGGTTTCTGTAGTCCTCCTCGCCGATCTTGAAGCGCTTGAACCCGAGCTTCTCCCGCTCCTTGAACCTCTCGAGCTGCACGTCCTGGCTGATGGCCAGCCACAGCTTCACCACCACCACGCCGCCCTCCACGAGCTGCGCCTCGAAGTCGTTGATCTCGTTGTAGGCGCGCATCCAGTCGTCCTCGCTGCAGAGCTGCTCCACCCGCTCCACCAGCACGCGCCCGTACCACGACCTGTCGAAGATGGTCATCCGTCCCCGGCGCGGAACTCGCCGGAAAAAGCGCCACAGGTAGGGCTGCGCTCGCTCCTCATCCGTGGGCGCCGCGACCGGGACGATGCTGAACTGCCGTGCGTCGAGCGCGGCGGTGACGCGCCGGATGCTCCCGCCCTTCCCGGCCGCGTCGTTACCCTCGAACGCGACGACAACCGCGTGCCGTTTCATGAAGCGCGGCCGGCGCATCGCGCGGTTCAGGCGGCCCTGCCACTGTTCGAGCTCTTCCTCGTACTTCTCCTTCGACAGCGTCTGCGTGAGATCGAGGCCGTCGAGCACCTCGAGGCCGTCGATGGGCGCGGCCAGCGGTGGGGCCTCCCGTCTCGAGAGAGGCGGACGCTCCTGCTCGGCGCGCTTCTGCAGCTCGCGCAACAGCACCGTGCCGACCGTCAGGTTGCGATAATGCGCGTCCTCGCCCTCGACGAGGGCCCACGGCGCCTCCGCGACGCTGGTCTGCCGCAGCATCTGCTCCGCGATCAGCCGGCGACGGTCGTACTGCTCGGCGCGCTTCCAGTCTGCCGCCGTCACTCGCCAGCGCGTCTTCGGATCCTTCTCGAGCGCCCGGAGCCGCTTCTTCTGGCTCTCCTTCGAGAGATGAAGCCAGAACTTCAGGATGAGAGTGCCCTCGCTGACCAGCATCTTCTCCAGCCGGACGATCTCTTCCAGGTGGTTGTCGAAGGCATTGTTCTTGATCGCCCCCGCGACGCGCTCCTCGAACGGATCTTCGTACCATCCACCGAAAAGGATGCCGATCTTCCCCTTCGGCGGCATCGCCTTCCAGTATCTGTAGAGGCGCGGTCGCCCTGCCTCTTCGTCGTTCCGTTCTCCGAACGCGTGCGTCTCGATCAGGCGCGGATCCATCCACGCGTTCAGCAGGTTGACGGTCTCGCTCTTCCCGGCTCCGTCCATCCCGCTGACCAGGATGATCACCGGAAACGTCGCCCCATCCTTCAGCGCATACTGCGCGTGCAGGAGCTCCTCGCGAACCTTCGGCTCTTCGCTCTCGTACCGTTCCCG
>CAYUAW010000815.1:0-1989 GCA_964442485.1 uncultured Polyangiaceae bacterium | reverse complement strand
CCTCGCTCCATGTGCGGCACACGCTCATCACATGGCGGCGCGCTCCCTGGCGCCAACGACTCCTCGATCCGGATGAACCATCCGACCTGAGAAGCGGCTCGGTCTTCTCGTCTACGCCTTGCCAGTACCGCGAAGGGCGTCCTCCCCCTGAAGCGGCAGCCGCCGCGGATGCCGCTGATTTGGGGGAGGCCACCGCTCGCAGCGCGAAGCGCGAGAACGGATGGGGTGGGGGCAGCCCCTCAGGATTTCCTGCCCAGCTCAGCTCAAATATCAGCGAGGATCGTTGGCGCGCGCGACCACGTAGGCGCGAATCGCTTCGGCTTGTGCCGGCGTCAGCACGTCGGAAAACCCGACCATGCCGGAGTCTTTCAATGAACCGCCTAGGACGATCGACGCGAACGCGTCGGCCTTGCGGATGGCGAGCGCCGAGCGCAGATCGGGGACGACGCCGCCGCCCACGACTGCGTCGCCGTGACACGTCCCGCAGAAATGCGAGTACAGCTGCATTCCCTGGGCGATGGTCGCTTCGTCGCCGAAGCGGGGCGGGGCCTCGGGCTCGGTCGTGTTGCCGAGCTTCGGCGGCGGCAGCGCGGCGGTCCCCCCGATCCGAAACGCGAGGATGCGGCTCCGATTGACGCCGAGGCTCCCCTTGTGGGCGATCTCCCCGCCGGTGAGCGGGTACGCGCCGCCCCAGCCGACGACGATCGCGACGTACTGGGCGCCGCCGACGGCGTAGGTCATCGGCGCGGCGATGACGCCCGTCTGCGCGGAGAAGGACCACAGCGGCGTGCCGTCACGAGCGCCGTATGCCGAGAAATTCCCGGCCGCGTCACCCTGGAACACCAGGCCGCCCGCCGTCGAGAGGACGCCGCCGTTCCACCCGCTCTCGTGCGTGACGTGCCAGACCTCCTTCTTCGCGACGGGGTCCCAGGCCTTGAGATAGCCGTGCACGGTCGACAGGACCTGCGCCTTGACGACGGGGTCCTGCGGCATGCTCGCGGCCGCCATGTCGACGCCGGTGTTGTAGCCGAGCGCCTGGGGAGTGAACGCCGGGTTGTCGATGTAGGCATAGCCGACGTCGAGCGCCGGGATGTACACGAGCCCCGTCTGCTGACTGAAGCTCATCGGCTGCCAGTTGTGCGCGCCGTAAGGGCCCGGAAGCGCGAGCCAGGGCTTCCCGGTCCTGCTGTAAAAGGCGTTCGGATCGATGTTCGGGCGCCCCGTCGCGAGGTCGACGCCCTTCGCCCAGTTCAGCGTCGCGTAAGGCTCGGCGGAGATGACCTTCCCGTTGGTGCGATCGAGCACGTAGAAGAAGCCCGACTTCGGCGCCTGCATGAGGACCTTGCGCGGCTGTCCGTCGATGGTGAGGTTCGCGAGCACGATGTGCTGCGTCGCGGTGTAGTCCCACTCATCGCCCGGGGTTTCCTGGTAGTGCCAGACGTACTCACCGGTGTCCGGCCGGAGCGCGACGATGGACGACAGGAACAGATTGTCTCCCGTGTTCGCGCTCCGCACGCGCTGGTTCCAGGGGGAGCCGTTGCCGGTCCCGATGTAGAGCAGATCGAGCTCGGGATCGTACGCGACGGAGTCCCACACCGTGCCGCCGCCGCCCTGCTTCCACCACTCGCCCGACCACGTCGCGGCCGCCTGCTTCAGGACGTTCGATTCGAACGGCTTCGACGGATCGCCGGGCACCGTGTAGAAGCGCCAGACGAGCTTGCCGGTGTCGGCGTCGTAAGCGGAGATGTAGCCGCGAACGCCGAACTCCGCGCCGCCGTTGCCGATGAGCACCTTGCCCTTCACGATGCGCGGCGCGCCGGTGATCGTGTAGCGCTTCGACTGATCGACGGTGACGACGGACCACGCTTCCTTGCCGGTGGCGGCGTCGAGCGCGACGAGACGGCCGTCGAGCGTGCCCACGTAGACGCGCCCGTTCCACGCGGCGACGCCGCGGTTCACCACGTCGCAGCACGCGCGCACCCCCGTCTC
>CAYUAW010000814.1:0-1992 GCA_964442485.1 uncultured Polyangiaceae bacterium | reverse complement strand
ACCCACCGTCATCACACGCGACCGCTGCGACGACGGAGCGCCGCCAAGCTACCCTCGTCATCTCCATCCCTTCCACAGACGAAACGTCGCCTGCGGAGCATGCGGCGTCAAGCGCGCGCGTCGGTGGCGGAGCCCTTGCCGTCGATGGGGAGCTGGATGAAAAACGTCGTGCCCTTCCCGGGCTCGGTGTCGAACGTGAGCTCGCCCGAGTGGCGCTTCTTCACGGTCGACCACGCGATCGCGAGACCCTGCCCGGTGCCCTTTCCGACCTCCTTCGTCGTGAAGAAGGGATCGAAGACGCGGGAGCGGATCGACTCCGGGATGCCGGTACCGGTATCGCTGATGGCGATCACTGCCATGGGCCCTTCTCGCCGCGTCCGCACGGTGATGAGCCCCTTCTGATTGGTACCCCTCACGACGTCTTCTATTGCATGGGCGGCGTTGACCACGATGTTCAGGACCGCCTGATTGATCTCGCTGGCGTGGCAGGTGACGAGCGGGAGCTCTTCGAAGTGCGTCTCAAGGTCGGCGACGTACTTGTATTCGTTGGCGGCGATGGTCAGGCAGCTCTGGACGGCGCGGTTGAGATCGGCGGCCACCATTCGCTCCTCCGAAGGGTGCGCGAAGTCCTTCAGCGATTGCACGATCGTCCTCACGCGGGCCAAGCCGTCGATGCAGTTGTCGAACGCCGCCGGCATGTTCGCGCGCAGGTACGGGAGATCCGCTGCCTCCTCGGCATCGACCGCGGCGATGATTGCCTGCTCGAGCGGCCTCCATTCGCTGGCAGCGCGACGCAGCTCCGCGAGCTGGTCCAGAAGCTCGAGTAGATCCCGCGAAGCGTCTCGAAGAAACGCGATGTTGTCGCCGAGGAACTGGATCGGCGTGTTGATCTCGTGAGCGACTCCTGCGGCCAGCGTGCCGAGCAGCGCCATGTGCCGGCCCGCCAGCAGCTCGGCCTGCGCGCGCTTTCTCTCCGTCACGTCCTGCGACACCAGCACCGCGCCCACCGTCGCGCCGTGGGTTCGAATGGGACCCATCTGACTGTCGAACCAGATGAGAGACCCGTCGGGGCCGGGCGTGGCCACTTCGTAGTGCTGGATCTCTCCGGTCTCGAATACCGTCTTCAGTGCCGCCTCCATCATTGCGTGCTGCTCCTTCGGGAAGTACGGCAGCCATGAGGAGCCAATCACCTCCTTCTTGTCGTGCTGCGGCAGCGTCCGATTGATGTAGTCGATGCACCCGTGCTCGTTGACGGTGAGGATGAAGGCCGGGGCGAACTCGAGCATCGCTTCCAGTCGCTCCCGTGCTTCCAGCGCCTCGACGTCGGCGGCAAACTGGAGCGCGTCGGCGCGTCGCTGCGCCGTGAGATCCCGGACCGCGACCATGATCGCGACGGCGGCGCCAAAGCGAGCGACCTTGCCCAGAGAGAGCTCCATCGGAAACGCGCGGGAGCTGCGGAGCCCCAGCACCTCGTGGTGCGCCTCGCGCTCGGTCCCCTCCTGCGGCGCCAGGAGCCGCCCGAGCTCGTCCCGGAAGAGCGAGCGGAACCCGGGAGCGAGCAGCGCCTCGAAAAGCGTGCTCTGGAGCTCCGAGCTCGTGTGCCCGAACGTCCGATTGGCAGCCGGGTTGCTGAACAGAATCTGCCCGCTGCCGTCCACCACCAGCAGCGCGACAGGCGCCGCCTCGAGCGCCGCCTCCTTCAAACTAGGGTCCTCGACTTCCCCCGAGGCGGCCATGACCTGGCACGATAACGCTCGGCTCCGGATAACGGCAAGCGTCGCCTCGTCTCTTCAAATATATTTCGAGCTCAACGGGTCGCGACGTCTCGGCGACGGCGCGCGGCTACCGGACCGCCGCCCGCACGCGAGCCGCATGCGGGCTGTTCGGAAAGGCCCGCAGGAACGCGAGCGCGGAGACGAGGCCTCGTCCTTCTGGCCCGTCGCGGCGAGCGCGGAGACGAGCAGCGCTTCACGCTCCTGCTGCAGGATGCCA
>CAYUAW010000813.1:0-2051 GCA_964442485.1 uncultured Polyangiaceae bacterium | reverse complement strand
GCGGGAGGATGTGGTTCTCGCGGATGTACTCGATGCGCTTGTAGATGCCCTCGAGCACCGGCCGCGTGTGCTCGCCGTAACGCATCAGAATGATGCCTTGGACGACGTCGGACTCGTCCGGCACGTGGGCGGGGTCGCAGTTGCGTTGCTCGATCGGGTTATCGAGCAGTTCCCGCCGGTCTCGCTCCTCCTTCGATTCCCACAGGCGCTGCCACCAGCTCGCAGTGTGCAGTTCTATGGGGCAGCCGCCCGCTTTCCCGATCACGCCCAGGCGCGGCGCGTGATCGATGGTGACGTCCGCGATGTCACGTACGCGGATCGGCGTACCGGTCGGGTTTCCATTCTTGTCCGTGGCCTCTTCGACGACGATGTCGCCGATGTCCTTCAGGCTGGAGATGAGGCCGATGCTGCGAACGTTGTACGACTGCTCGGCGATCGGCATGTAGCTGCCGCCCGTGTTCGCGTTGGCGTTCGCTATTGCGGCCTGCAGCTGGTTCAGGCTGACTCCGCGAGCGCGCATCCGGTAGGGATCGACCTCGACGTGGTACTCCTTCGTTTCCCCGCCGAAGCTCGTGACGTCGATGACGCCCGGCACCTGCCGCCACTGGCGCTCGAGCGTGAAGTCCTCGACCGCCTTCAGATCCTTGAGCGTGTAACCTTTGCCTTTGACGAAATAGCGAAAGACTTCACCGACACCGTTCCATGGTGAAATCTGCGCCTGAATCCCGTTGGGGAGCTGCGTGAACTGCAACCGGTTGATCACCTCCTGGCGCGCGGCCCAGTAGTCCGTGTCCCACCCGAAGTAGCATTTGACGTCGGACAGCTCGAAGAGCGACTGCGAGCGAATATGCTCGAGTCCAGCCATCCCGGAGAGCCCGACCTCGAGTGGGATCGTGACGTACCGCTCGACCTCTTCCGGCGACCAGCCGGCGGGTTGAACGATGACCTCCACCAGGGGCGGCACCGGGTTCGGGTAAGCCTCGATCTGCAGCTGGCTGAACGCGAAGAGGCCTCCGACGACGAGGACCGCAGTTGCGAGCAGCACGAAGCCCGGAACGCCGAGCGCGAATGCGACGAGTCTCTTGATCATGTGATACGACGTGCCGGACCCCGGAGGTCCGGCCTGGGCACGTCGACGCCGTTTGCCCTAGCCGTCACCCGCGCGCGGAGCGCGCGGGTGGATCCTGGCCACCGCTGCCGCCCCACGAACCGGCGGGCCGCGACCTTACACTGCTGAATGCTGCTGTGGAGTACACTGGATTCACACTACTGAGACCGCGCTGATGCTCAGAGCCGGACCAGGAAGTTGAACGTGATCCTGTTCTCGTACTTCCGGAGATCGGGTGCGAAGCCGCCCCCCGGATCGCTCCCCGGCGCGCCTGAGTTGGTGAAGACGCCAGAGCCCGGAGCGGTTTCGGGCGTGACGCCGCCCGGTCCCGCGAAGTACGGGACGCTGGCCTGCCGGTGCGTATACTCGGCGCGCAAGGTGAAGAACTGGCTCGGCATCCAGTCGAGCGTCTCCGTGGTGTCCCACGCCTTGTACTTGTCACCACGGTTCTGCGTGAAGAACGGGCTCAACGTGTAGGCCGTCGCCCCATTGATCGGCGGGGTGAGCACGAGGTAGCGGCCGGGATTCGTCATCGCGCCACCACCGAACGTGAACGCGAAGTGATTGTCGTCGAACCACATGCGATCGTAAAACATGAAGCCGACGAAATACTGGTCCGGTGAGCCGCCACCCTTCGCAATCGCGCCCGGGTCGTTGTTGCCGCCGCCGCAGGACACCGCCTGTCCATACTTGGCACCGCCGCTCTCACAGCCAGCGTCGACGGTCAGCGAGAACGCCATCTTGCTGAGGGCCGCTCCCGGATTGTCGAGGTACTTGACCAGGAGGCTGTTGTCCGTGTGGAGGCGAACTCGGCTCTTGACGCCCATGGCGTCCTTGCCGCCGTAGCCGCTCAACACGACACCGACATTGCCATTCGGACGCCAGAAAGACTGGACCCCGAATCCGGGCATCTCGTTGAACATGCCGTAGGATTGCCAGCCGT
>CAYUAW010000812.1:0-2060 GCA_964442485.1 uncultured Polyangiaceae bacterium | reverse complement strand
CTGACCTCGCGGCGGTTGCGCCCCCAATCGTTCGGCACGTTCGACTCGGATGGCGCCCCCCCGTCCGGCTCTGCAAGCCGCGCTCAGAGCGTCGCGGTGTTGGCCTCGACACCGAGTAGAAGCTGACCGATCGTCTCGAGGGTGTTCGTCGACACGGTGATGTGCTGGGAGGCGACGTGCACGTCCCGGAGGTGGCGTTGAAGCGGCGAGCTGTCGTACACGGCGGTTCCGCCGGCGAGCGTGTACATCGCGTCCACGACGGCCAGCGATGCCTGAAGTGCGTGCGTCGTGGCGAGACGCATGTCGCGGCGGAGGTCGATTGAAACGGGCTCGCCCGCCTGCGCGACCGACCACTCCGCGTCGATCGTCTCATAGAAGAAGGCGCGAGCCGAACGGAGCCGTGCCTCGGCCAGCGCAACCTCGACCTGCGAGTGCGGGCGGTTCGCGAGCGTGACCGCCGTGCCGTAGCGCTTCTTCTCGCCGGCGAGGCGAACCAGTTCTTCGATGCTCGCCCGCGCGACGCCCATCGCGACTGCCGTCACCCCGTGCCCGAGCAGCGCAAATTGAGGAAACCGGAACAGCGGTCGCTCGGGCACGTCCTTGATCAAGTACCCGGATGCGCGAACCTCCGGCACGAAGACGTCGTGCACGGCAAAATCCGTACTGCCCGTGCCGCGCAGTCCGGCCGTGTACCACGTGTCGAGCAACTCCACGTCCGCGGCTCGAAAGAGCAGCATATGGTTGCGCGGAACGCCCGCAGAGCTCGTGAGCCGCTTGCCGTCGACGGTCAGCGTGCAGCCGCCCCCGATCCACTCCGCGTTCGGCGACCCCGACCCGAATTGCCAGCGACCGTTGACGCGGAATCCCCCCGGCACCTTCTGTGCATCGCCCGACGCAGCGAACACGCCGGCGATCAACGTCTCCGGAGTCGCGAGGATGTCGCGAGCGGCATCGTCCGGCACCCGACACAGCGCGAGCCCGCTCGTCGCGCCGATGAACGCGATCCAGCCACACGCTGCGTCGCCGCGAGCGAGCGCCTCGTAGATCCGCGCGGCGAGGCCCGGCGCGACCTCGAGCCCGCCCTTCTGCTCCTCGACGAACATCCGGAAGAAGCCGGCCACGCCCATTCGCCTGGCGACGTCGACGGGAAGCTTCCGGCACGCCTCGATCTCCGCGCTCCTCCGCGCGAAATCGGCGGCCATTGCGTGAGCCGTGTCGAGGAGTGGATGTGAGACGTCCATGCCGGAGATGGTAACATCGGAGGCCCATTCCGCACCGCGCTCCGCTGCAGCTTACTTCCGTCGATAGAGAAAAACCGCGCCGGCGCCGGGGGTGTCTTTGTTGGTCCAGTCGCCGTTGATACCGGGAAGACCATACGCATTCGCATCTCGGTGAGGCGGGGACGGCCCGCTCGTCTGCCCGAGCACCTCACAGAAATGCGAAAACCCTCCGCGCGACGTCCGCCCACGACACGCCGCACAACGAGAGCCCCGCCGTCGCGAGCAGGAGCGCGAAGGCGGCGCGGCTCTCCCGCACGCGCTGCCACGTGCCCGGCACCTCGAGCAGCGGGATCCGACGTTCGCGCGCTTCCTGCGCCTGACGGAAGCGCGCCGCAAGGCCTGCTGCGACGCGCTCGCGCCACGCTTCGAACTCTGCAGCGTGCCGCAAGGCCACCGGCGTGAGCGCCACTGACTCAGGGTCCGAGTCTTCGAAGAATCCGAGACCAGGTGCTGCCAGGTTCTTCAGAACACGCTCTCGCAGGCCCCCCGCAACGGCCTCGGAGTTGCGCTCTCCCGCATCGATGTGCGCCTCGAGAAGCTCGGCGACGAGCGCGTCGCACGTGGCCATGGTCGCTTCCAGCACCGATTGCGCGGCGGCAGCCTTCGCGGCAGCGAGCCAGCCCGGCGTCGCCGTCATGGCAGTCTGCGCCCTCCGAACGGCGGCCACGCTCTCGACAGCGAGGCGTTCGGTCGCGACGCGGTAGGCACGAGAGAGTTCGTCGCCGCGTGGATTCTCGCGCATGAAGGAAAGTACCACGAGCGAGCACGCGGCATCCGCGG
>CAYUAW010000811.1:0-2074 GCA_964442485.1 uncultured Polyangiaceae bacterium | reverse complement strand
GACGCTCGGGACGGGTAGCTCCTTGCCGAGCGCGGCGTCGAGGCTCGTCGCCACGAGGCCGTAGCGTCCCTCACCGGTGTACGCGCGTGCGAGCAGATACTCGGGAAGCCCGAGCGACGGCTCGCGCACGGACCAGCCGCCGAGCGCGGCAGATGCGGCCGTCGGGCTGCGGCCGAGCACCGGATCGCCGATGAGGTACGACACGATGGCGTCCCGGCTCGCCGCACCGAGCGCGTACTCCTTCACGTCGAGCGTACGCAGGCGGTCCGGATCGACGACCACCGCGCGGACGTCCTCGAAGCGACGGCGCGCGTCGTCGCTCTTCCCCGCGGCAAGCGCGAGGTCGCCGAGCGACTCCACGGCGCGCGCGCGGGCGGATTTTGCGAGCGTCGGGTCCGCGCCGATGCGCTCGAGCAGCGCCCGCGCGACGTCGAGCGCGCCCTCGTGCTGGGCGCACGCCGCGAGACCGAGACGCGCCCCGAGATCGTGCGGGTCGAGCTCGAGCAGCTGATTGTAGAGCTCGCGCGCGTGCGCGGTGTCGAGCTGGGCGAGCGCGGAGCCGGCCTCGCCCTCCAGCCTGTCCACGACGTGCGGGCAGCGACGGCCGAAGATGGCCGGCTGATCGAACCGCGCCCGGGCAACCTGGAGGACGTCGTCACCGACCTTCACGCCGTCGAGCGACGCGAGCCAGCGCCGCTCGAGCTCCGTGAACGTGCTCTTCGTCAGCGCTTCGAGCGACGCGCCCCCGTACCAGGCGCGCAGCACGTCTGCCCCGTGCGCACGCCTGAGCCAGTCGACGAAGGCTCCCGCGACGACGTACGCCCGCGACGACGGCTCGCCAAGGAAGCTCAGCTTGAAGACGCGCTCGAGCGGCGGCAAGAGCGAGAGGTCGCGCATCGCCTTCGCCCACTCCGAGAGCGAGAGCACCTCGTCGCGCGGCGCCGCCGCCACCGCCACGCCCTCGATGCGCCCGGGATCCGGGATGATGCCGAAGAGCGGCCCCGCGACGCGGAACGGGCCGCGCGCGAACGTCCCCGCCTCCACATGAGCAAGCTCGTGTCGCATGACGGGGTGCGGAAAGCCCGCGCGCTGGATGTAGATCTCGCGCCGCCACGGCTTCGCGATGTACGTCCCCGCGGCGCCCATCAGGTAGCCCTTCTGGTCGGCGGTCGCGAACACGAACGCCACGACGTGCGACGGGCCACTGGTCCCGAAGAAGCGATCGAGCTGGCCGAGGTGCGCGTCGCACTCGTGCGCCAGGGCCTTCGCCTCGAGCTCCGGCGTGCCCGTCGGGTAGACGAGCTCGCACCGGCCCACGGTGAGATGCTGGCCGAGCGCTTCCCTGATGGACGCTGCCGTCTGGTAGTGCCCCATGCGCGCGCCCTGGCACGAGTGGGCGACGCTCGCCGCGCCGGCAGCGACGAAGAGCGCGGCCACACCCGAGCGAGTCCGCGCCGCCGCGCGGAGCGCAGGGAGCCCCCCAGAAAAGAGGCGAGCGCCCGCAAAAGCGGCCACCAGAGTGGCCACAGAGCCCATCCGGTAGGTGACGAGGCGGCCCATGCCGGTGATGACCGAGTCGTAGAGCGTGCCCGCGAAGAAGCCGACGAACGGATCGAACGCGAACACCATGGGGCTCGTGTAGAATCGCCCGACGCTGACCACGACGCCCGCGAGCGGCCCCGCCACGGCGAGCGCGACGAGCAGAGCTCGCGCACGCGGCGAGCGCGCGTCCCCCACGCGGAGGCGAGCGCGCGCGACGACCCCGACGATGCCGCCCCACACGCCCCCGAGCACGCTCCCCGCCGCCGGACCGAGCAGGAACAGCTCCGTCCCTTCCGCGGCATCGCAGAAGCCGGCGCGCACGCCGTGAACGACGCACACCGCGAGCCCGACCACCGCGAGCCACGCGCCGCTCGCGGCGCCGCGCGACAGCGCCGCGAACGGCGTGGCGTCACTTCGAGCAGCGTCGAACGCCGTCGCCGCCGCGGCCAGCGAGGGCAGCACGAGCCCCGCCGCGAGCGCCGCCTCGTACCCCGGCCCCGCGAACAGCGGCACGAACCCCACCGCAAACAGC
>CAYUAW010000810.1:0-2074 GCA_964442485.1 uncultured Polyangiaceae bacterium | reverse complement strand
TCCGCGCCCTTCCGCGTGACGAAGAGCACCGCGAGCGTCCACGTCGGGAACAGATCCACGGTGGGAAGCGCCTCGCCCACGAAGGTCGGGAGGAAGGCCGCATGGAAGCCGCACAGCCACCAGAGGAGCGCCCCGACGCCGACGTCCAGGGCGGCGTCCGCACCTTCCGGCAGCCCTCCGACGAACAGCGGGAAGAGCACGATCTGCAAGGCGTCCGCGGCGAGCGCGATCCCTCGAGCAGCCCAGATCCGTTTCGGCGTGAGCGGCTTCGCCATGAAACGCCTGGGACCCTATCCCACCAGGCGACCAGACGGAATTGACCCTTCCCGGGTGCTCAGCCGGGTTCGGGGAGGCCACGCTGGAACGAGCGCGGCATCAGACGTGTCGCGCGATGGGTTTCGCGGTCGAGCGCCGCTCGACCCTGCAGCCGCGCCTGCCAGGCGCGGTCACGCGCAGTTGACCCGTTGTTTCAGTTGCAGCTTCCGCCCGACGTGGCCGGGAAGAAGTACGTGATGGCCATGCACATCTCGTTGTTCGCGGCGGAGCTTCCGACCGTCGTCACGGACGAGCGGTCGTTCTGATAGCTGCAGCTGTAATGGAACTTCTCGCCCGCCGCGAAGGTGAGATAGGGCGGCGTTTCCCAGAGCATGGCCGCGGGCGCGTCCCAGTTCGTCGTGTGCACGAGCTGCTCGCCGAGCTGACCGCTCGCGAGCTTCCGCGTGATCGACGCGTCGATGCCGCGGCGATGAGTGTGAGTGCCCATCAGGAAGAAGTTCACGCCGGGGGGCGGTGTGCAATCGCCGCCGACCGTCTGCATGCCGTTCGGCGGAATGTTGATCTGCGTGTTGAAGCTGATGAGCGGCGCCGCCTTCTGGAACTCGGTCGCCTTCACCTTCTCGACGTTCAGGGTGACGTGCGCGTGGATCAGGTCGGTCCCCGTGTTGATGTAGTGCATGTCGAACTGCACCTTCTGATGACTCACGAGCGGCACTGCGACGCCATCCGGGTACGGCAGGTGCCAGTGCGGGCTGCCGGCGGTGTAGAGCCACGTGGAACCGCCGAACCCGCCCGCGGCGCAGCCGTTTGCCGCCAGTGTTCCGGAAGCCGTCGTGTCGGTATCTGCCGTGTAGAGGATGAAGTGGTGGCTGCCCGCGGACATCTGCGACTCCCAGTGACCGACGTCGAACTCGCCGTCGTTGGGGAACGCGGTGTGGAAGCACTTGAAGACTTCCTGCCCGGGCTCGAGGTCGAAGTTCGTCGTCTGCACCTGGAACCCCGCGGCCGCGGCCGGCGCGATGAGCAACCCGTTTGCGTCGAGGTTGCTCATGACGTTCCAGTTGTCACCGGGGCCGCCGATCTGACCAGGGCCGCCCGTCGTCGGCGCGCCCGCCGCGCCACCGACTGCGGTCGTCGCGCCACCTGCCCCCGGAGCTGCAACCCCGCCCGCGCCGCTCGGCCCGATGACGCCCGACGACCCGCCGGCGCTCGACGACGGTGGCGTGACAGCCGCAGCGCCGCCACTTCCGACACCGACCGCGCTGCCAGTGCCGCTGGTCGGCGCCGTCGCCGCGTTACCGCCCACGCCACTCGTCACGGGACCGCCGGGTGACGTGCTGCTCGGTGGCGCGGTGGTGCCGCCGCCCACTGAAGCGGTTCCGGCGAACGAGCCGTTGTTCGGTGCGGGTGTTCCCTGCCCCGAGTCCGAACCGCAACCGACGAGCCCGAGGGCCCCGGCAGCAATCGTCAGTGCCACACCATCCACGAAGCGGTTACGATCTGACATCGGTTCGATCCTCTCCCCCTCGAGTCACCAGGGGGCTTTCCTGCCGGCTTGCCCGAGTATTTCGAGTAACACACGACCTCGAGCGGCGCGACCGGAGCCATGCGACCGTTGCGCTCAGTTTCTTGGCTCGTGCGCACCCGTTCGATACCTGCGCAATCCGCTGGCACGCTATCCGGTGCGCTCACGAGTCCCATCAACTCCGCCGTCGTCCCCGACGCACCAACAATGCGGAACCACGCGAGCGCAGCGAGCGCGCCGAAGGCGGCGGGGGGAGCAGTTCGCCGGAGGCGA
>CAYUAW010000809.1:0-2083 GCA_964442485.1 uncultured Polyangiaceae bacterium | reverse complement strand
TATCCTTCTCCATAGCGATGGCCGTGCTGAACAGGCGTGACGACGGCGACGATGCCGTCCTCAATCGGGCGCGCGGACGCGGGCGCTGGGACCGTCGCTCAACGGACGAGGCGCGTCGGCAGGAGACGCGGAGGCTCGTGCTGGATGCGACCGCACGGGTGGTCGCTTCTCGCGGCGGTACGGCCACGGCAGCGGCTATCATCGAGCTTTCGGGGATTGGACGGAACACCTTCTACGAGCACTTCGAAGGCGTGAGCGCGGCGGTGTCCGAGGTCCTGCGCGAGCACGTGACGGAGCTCGGTGCAGCGCTCCGCGCGCAGACGTCGCCGGTTCGCACGCCCCATGAGCGGCTCCGCGCCCTGTCGTCCGCCTGGCTCCTGCAAACGGCCCGGCGCCCCTTCGCGATGGCCATCCTGCTAGACACGCCGGCGGAGAGCCGGGGGCTGGTGCTCGCGGAGCTCGAGACCGAGGTGCGGGCTGCGCTCGAGCTGGCGCGCAGCGCCGGTACGGTAGCCGTGGAGGTGGAGCCGCTGCGCCTCGCTTGCGTGGTCGGTGCGTTCGTGGGCGCGGCGTCCCTCCTCGCCCGGACGCCAGGCACAGACGCGCGCTCCGCGGCAGAGACGCTCACGGATGTGACGCTGCGGATGTTCCGCTGACGACAGCGCTCTGGCACTACTAGCAGTAGTACTAGGGCTCTGGCGACGCGCTGGCGACGCTGGGGACGGCCGGCGAGGCGTCTCCGTCGACGAGCTCGAGCGCCGAGTCCACGCGCTCGAGCAAGGTCCGGAGGTTCTCACGGGAGCGGACCTCGACCTCACGCCGGCGGGACCGCTCGAGCTCTAGCTCGTGGGCGAGAGACATGGCGACGAGGAGCAAGCTCTGCGGATGGTACGCGCTCGAGCCGTTCAGCTCGCGGAGCTTGCCGTCGACGATGCTTGCCAGCCGCTGGAGCTCGTCGGCGCCGGTGTTGCCCACCACCCTGTAGGTGTGGCCGCCGACGCGGAGCTCGACCGGCGCGCGATCCATGAGGAGACCGTAGCATCCGGAGCCCATCATGGAAATACGCTCTCTCCCGGCGGTGCCGGCGCAGAACGCGGCGTCATGCTCACCCGCGCGCGGGAAATGACCGGAATGGAAGCGGTATGTCGCTCTCCGAGTCCTCGCTCCGCGGTTCGATTCGCCTCGTGATCCCTTAGCTGCGAATCCTCGGATCCGGTTCGGCCCGGCAGGATTCGGTCGCTGGCGTGGCGTCGGACGCGCTTCGAATCCACTCGGCCGGAGACGTTCGAAGTCCGACCGCGGTTCTCCGGGCCATGCCCTTCCGCGGTGAAGCTCCGATCGAGTCGGGATGAGTCGTTCAGTCGCCCGAGCCGTGGAAGGCCGAAACGAGGAAGAGCACGGGGAGCGCCAGCACGAGTGCGTCGATCTGAAGGCCGACGACGATGGCGTGCTCGCGCGGACCGCCGAGGTCCTGGTCGAAGCCGACGACGAGGCCGCCGTTGAGCGAGTAGTCGGTGTATCCGTAGGCGCGCATTCCGAAGAAGGCGCGACCCGAGAGGCCCGCGACCGCGCCTTCGGACGAGCTGCGCATCACGACGCCGGGCGCGACGCTCACCGCGAGAAATTCGCCGAGCGGCGCCAGGAGCTCCGCGCTGCCCAGCAGCCGCACGTCGGAGAACCCGGCCGTGCCCACTTCGAGCGAAGGCCCGAAACCGAGCGAGTGCCGGTTCTTGCGGAAGAAGAGCGCGTCGCCCCGGACGGCGCCGTAAAAGCTCGTGTCCCATTCGGAGCGGGCGCCGTGGATCACCGCGCCGGTGACGATCGCGGAGGTCCACTCCGGGTCCGCGCTCGCCGCATCCGGAAGGAGTGTGAATGCGAGCACGACGGCGGCGCCGACGGCGCAGCGGCGAAGCACGCGGGGCACCACTCGCCTCGGGCGAGCTACTGGTTGGAGGGGATGTTGTTGCAGAGCTCGATCGTCGCGGAGCAGGAGCGACAATCGATGGGATCGTCCTGCCCGACCCTGCACCCGGGGATGGGGACGTCGGCCAGGTCGCTCTGGCAGGTGAAGACCGTGGAGCCC
>CAYUAW010000808.1:0-2084 GCA_964442485.1 uncultured Polyangiaceae bacterium | reverse complement strand
CGTCACCGGCTCGAACTACGTGATCGACGGCGGGCTCATCAAGACGACGTGAGACCGGCGGACGCCGGCGAACGTCACTGGAAGATCCTGAGCGAATCGAAGAATCGTCTCGCGTCGGCGTCGTCGAGCTTGCCGGCCGTGTTCGAGGCCACGAAGATCCAGTAGAGACGGCCGTTCGCGGCGAAGGCGCGGGAGCGTACGCGCCGCGCGCCCCGAGCGACGAATATCTCCTTTCCCGGCAGGTCGTGGTGCTGGAGCTCCGAGGACGACAGCAACGTGTATCCGTCGGGGACCTTCACCGTTTCGAGCGCCGCTGCCGTCGAGACCCCGGGCGCGGTTCCCGAGACGGCGACGGAATAGTCGACGTTGTCATTGCCGCCGATGGCGTAGTCCATGCCTTGCGCCGTCGGTCTCTCGGCTGCGAACGACGGAACCGCGACGGCCAGGCCCAGCATCGGCGCCGCTCGAATCTGCCACTGACTGCTCAGACGAAGTGACGTCAGGACGCGTGAGGCCGCATCGCGGTCCAGGGCCTTGCCTCGGCCGTTGACCCACGCCATGAAGAGCCCGTCCGCGAGCTGATAGGTCACCGCGATGCGTGCGTTGCCGTCCGGATCTTCCCCGGAGACCATCTCGCCGCTGAAGCCGTCGAGCGGAGGTGCAGCCGAACGCTTCACGTCGCCGCGAAAGAACCAGGCGGGGATCACGCTGGTGCGAAGCGAGTCGTTCAGCACGCCGTTGAAATCGAGCGCGCGACTCAGCGCACATCCGAACCCGAGCGCTTTCGTTCCGCCGATCAGCGAGTGCACGCGCACGCGAGACGGCTGTCGCGTGCGCGACGGCTCGGCGCGCACCACCACCCTCTCCACGGGCTCGGCGGGGAGCTTCGCGTAGAACCCTTCGTCCGTGAGCTCGTACTCGCGCCAGGCGACCGAACGATCGGGAGCGGGCGCGGCCGGCGGCGCCGGAGGCCGGAGTCGGCCGGCGCAGCCGGTGAGCAGGGCGATCATCAGGAACCAGGCGCGAAGCTTCGAGATGGCCATCGGGTTCATCGGTGCATCACCAGCCAGTCGTGATGGCGATCGGCCCGTACCCGCTCTCCTCGAGGACCGCGACGGCCTCGTCGACGGGGCCGTGACCCTCCACGTGCAATGAGTCGGGTGCGAAGCAACCTCGAACCGCGGCGCGCACCTCGGGCTCGCTCACGCGGAGCCCCACGACCGAGTAGAAGGTGAGGGCGCTCGGGCCGAGCTCGTAGAGGCGCTGGAGCTCCTGCTCGCTGCTATCGTAACCGCTGCGAAGCCAATCCTGGATGCCCCGGCCGATGCCGCGGTTGTCGTTCCACGGGAGCTCCCGCTCCTCGAGCTCCCGCGCTCGGTCCAGGACAGCGTGCACGCTCTTGCCGACCCCGTCGCCCTCCGTGTCCACCGAGTAGCCGAGATAGAACAGACTGCCCGAATCGAGCCGCACCACTCCCGTGGCCTCGCTGGAAGCGAAGACGCCGGGGGAATGAGCGCCCTCGGGGTGCCCGCCTCCCATGCGGAGCTCGTAGAACGCCTTGCTCATGAACGCAGGGAGAGTCGCCGTCCCGGCCTGGGGAACGACGGAATCGGGGATTACACAGGAGAAGACGAGATGGGCCTTGCCCGAGTGAGCATCCCGCACGAAGTCGTACTTCTTCGTCGCCCACTCGTTCGAAGTCGATGCCGGTGCATCGTGAGCGCGCGGAGCGCCGGCGTCCGCGCGCTCGAGGGCTCGCGATGCCTCCTCCGGTGAGAAGGGGCCGACGAAGGAGACGGTGAATTTCCGCGACCAGGCGGCGCGCACGACCTGGTCGAGCTGACCCGCCTTGAACGGCACGGTGGTCGGGACGTCAGGGTCCGCTGCGGTATAAGGGCCGACGAGATCGGACATCTCACCCGAGCGCCGGCCGCTGTGCCGGCCCGGCTCGACACGATGCTTGCTCAGGAGAAAGAGCCGCTTGCGGAGCTCCTCGGAAGCGTCCCGGGGCATGACGGGCCGACGCAGCGCGGTCATGACGAGACGTAGAGCGTCGGCGACGGCGTCGTGCGTCGCGCCCACCG
>CAYUAW010000807.1:0-2088 GCA_964442485.1 uncultured Polyangiaceae bacterium | reverse complement strand
GTGGTCGGGAGCGGCTTGGGCGGAACCAGGCGAGACGGGTTCGTCGGCGGACGTTTCTTTCCGCGCTTCACGTGCAGATGGTCGGGGCCGACCACGAGCACCTTGCCGAAGGTTTCGTCCTCGCGATCCGGGTCGATGGGCGACGTGTCGACGCGAATGCCGTGCTCCTGCTCCGGGAATTCGTAGCGGTACACGATGGATTGAGCGACCTGCTCCATTTCACCGACGAGGTGCGGGTTTGCGAGCACGCTGCGGTCTTCGAGGCGATCTTCGAGCGCGACGTCGCGGGCGCGAAAGAACTCCCAGTACTCGGCCTTCGATTCGCGCGCGTGCCAGTCGAGGAGCGATGCGAGGAGACGAAGCGCCCGCGCTCGCAGGCCGTCGTCGTCGTCTGCGAGATCCCCGACGAGCGCCTTGCGCACGCGCTCGGTGGCGAGCTTCAGGTCGCGCGCGTCATCGGAGGTCTTCTGCTTCGGCTCCTCGGGGCGTTTCAGCACGCGGCCGCTCGCGGCGGCGAGCTCGATGCGACGCGTCTCGAGCCAGTCGCGCAGGTGCATCGCCGACTCGCAGTCCTCGCGGTTGTAGGATTGAATGAGCGCGCGCTGCCGCTCGGTGTCGTCGTCCGGGGTCGCGCCCGTCTCCAGGGCGAGCGTGAAGGTCTGCATCGCCCACTTCGCGTCGCGCACCTCCGTCTTGCGTTCGAAGGCCCAGAGCGGCTCGAGCTCCTTCAGCGAGTAGCTCTCGACGGACGCGCGGAGCCCCTGTCGAACGGCGCGATGTAGATCGACCAGCGTGTGACGCGAGAGCCAGTCGTCGATCACGTCGACGCGGGTCCCGTGGCGGTTGGCGAGACGCTTCAGCGCGTCGTTCTCTCGATGGCCGAAGTGGTAGATGTGGAGGCCCGGGTACTGCTCGAACCGCGCTTGCATCCGGTCGACGACCGCCTCGAACGCGCGCCGCTCCTCCGCGGGCGTCGTCGCCCAGAAGGCGTGATATTTCGGCGGCCCCTTGCGGGGCGGTCCGCCGAAGTAGTCGTCTTCCTCGTCGAGCTCGAGGAGCCCGAAGAGGTAGTCGAGGCCCTTGCCGCCCAGGTGTGGATCGCCCTCGAGATCGAGGAACACGTCGCCGGGCGAGCGCTCCGGCAAGCTCTCGAGCCCCGTACCGGCTTCGGCCTCGAGGAGGAGCTCGTACAGCAGCCGGCCCGCGCTCCGCCCCGTGACCTGCAAGCGTGCCTGCTCGCGTAGCCGCGCGAGCGTCTCGGTGCGGAGCCCCTCGATGCGAAGCTCCGATGCGAGCGCACCGAGCTCCACGACACGCTCCACGCCGCCGTCCACGAGGCGCGTCCGTTGCCGGCCCGTCATGCCGGCGACGAGCGACAGGTGATCGTCCTCCCGTCGCCTCGAGTCGCAGCGCTTCCACCACGGACACACGTCGCAGTGCTCGACGGGCTCCGGATACGTCGCGTCGCCCGCGCCGTCGGCGACGAACGCCTCGAACGACGTTCGCACTCGGCGCTCGTAAGCGGCGAAGTCTGCCGTGCGGAGCCACTCGACGTCGAGCGCTCCGGTCATCGGCACGACGCCGAATCGTGCCGGTGTCGTGCCCTGGACGCGCTCGAGCAGCGTGCCGTAAACCAGGAGCTGGAGGACCGACCGCGCCCTGAGCTCGCGCGCGAGCTTCGCGTCGACGACCTCGTAGGAGAACGCGCCGAGGTTGCTCGGCGTGGGTGCCTTCACCAGGAAATCCGGACGTCCCTGCCACTTTCCGTCCAGGAAGACGGCCTGGTAGATGAGCGGCGCGCCGCTGTGCATCGCATCGGCCGTCTCCTCCGCCGCTCGCTCGAGCGACGTCGGGCCGGAGCGGATAGTGACGGCGGTTCCGTATGTCGCTTCCAGATGCGAAAGGGCCCGCTTCTCGTGCTCGAGGCCGCGCACGTCGAGGAGCTGCTCCTGTAGCGCGTTGCGTCCGGGGCGTTTCAGCTCGCCGCCGACGACCCGGAGCTCGAGCGCGCTCCGGTGTGCGCAGTCCGAGTGGACCGCGAGATCCGTCGCCGAGAAACCGATGCCGTCGGGGATGCGGTACAACGCG
>CAYUAW010000806.1:0-2102 GCA_964442485.1 uncultured Polyangiaceae bacterium | reverse complement strand
GCGACGTGTCGAGCAGCGCCCCCGCGGCGGAAAGACGTGCGGCCCGATATTCACCGTTCCCGTGTTCCCAGACAACGAGGTAGACGCCGCCGCCGAAAGCGACGACCGCGCCACCGGTACCCACCGCATCCCGACCGAGAGCGTGGTCGCCGAGATCCACTGGCGGCGAGACGACGGCCTCGCGCACGCGACCCACCACCGCGAGACCGGGCGACGGCGCCGCGCCGTGGCACGCAACGGCAATGAGCGGGACTGCGTAGACGAGCCGGGAGAGTGTCACGCGATTAGTATTACTACGGTGGTGCAGGGCTACTCTTCCCATTTCCCGTGTGGACGAGATGCGCTTCCAACCAACGCTTCCACATGCCCCGCGTTGCCGTCAGGAACAGCGTCTGCGCATGGCTCAGCGGCAGCGCGTGCGTGATGAGCTCTCAGGAAGGCGGGCATGGTGCGCCGCTTGGGTAGTCGGTCGTCGCTTCGGCCGACCGCCTCCCCTGCCCCAACGGCTCGGAAGAGCTGCTCAGTCGCGACGCCATAGTCGCACCTTGAGCCATTCGGGCCTCATGCCGTCACTCACGGGGCGTGAAGCGCTTGCTTTCCCTCGTCGTCTCCGTCGTCGCCCTGGCAGGCTGTGGAGCCCGGACGAACCTGGACGATGCTCCGACCAGCGCGGGCGGCGCGGCGTCGTTCGGCTCAGGCGAGCCGACGGCAAACGGTGGCGCTACGACCACTCCCACGCTCATGGGCAATGGTCCTGCGCCGATCCCCAAGGGCTATCCCTGTACGGGGAGCGGTCCCATGGTCGGCGGATACTCGGTGGATGACACCCGTGCCGGGTCTTGCGCCTGGCAGAGCGCGGAGGTTCCCGATCCCACGAAGCCCGTGAGCTTCTACGACTTCAAGGGGGCTATCTCGCTCACCTTCGTGAGTGGCCCGGACGATTGCGCGAGAGTCGGTGGCCTCGGCTGGTTCCGATTGCCGACCGTTCCCGGCAAGATCGCGGACGCCCCCGTCAAGATCACCATCGGCGTCTGTCCCGAAGCGTGCAAAATGATCGGTCCGGGCTGGGGCTTCGCATTTTCCGCGCAGACGTGCCGTAGCTAGGCAACGGAGGGTCGCGACAATCCTCAGCTCGTGGTCGGCGCGCCGCCGCGTTCACCGGGTATCCCACGACGTTGCCGTGCTCGTCCCGCGGTCCTCGCTCGTCACCGAGCAGAAAAGCGAAAGGCGTGCCCATGAGATCGCTCTCGACGTAGTCGGTCCGCAGCCGCCGGCGCTCGCGTTGAATGCCGGTTTCACCGTCCGAGCGCGCAGCTGTGCCACGTTCGGCCTCCGCGCCTGCGAGCACGGACCGGGGGGCTCGCGTGTGCGCCACTTCTACTGTAGCCTTTGGGCAGGAGTCGTGCTGCAGGACAGGGCAGGCTATGAAAAGGCTTCTATTGTTTGTCAGCGGTCTGTTTGCCTGCGTCGCAATGGTCGCCTTCTACATCAACGGTCAGATCGGCGCACATCATGCAAGCCAAGCGAAACTGACACTTGACAGAGCATCACGGATTGTCGGCTGGAACTTCGCTCTGGACGTATTCGTGAATGGCATCAAGGTTGGTAGCGTCTCGAGTGGGGAAAGTGAGGTCTTCTATTTCACTCCCAGAGCCGATGGCGGCAACACTATCTTTGCCCGGCTCATGGAAAACATGGCACCAACCGTCGACACGCAAACGCTTAACTTCAAGGCCCTCCCGGGCGATTCGATCTATGCGCGATACGAAATCTCTGGCTCGCTCCGCACCTCGTTGCTCGGCGTACGTTCAGCCGACGACACGAAATTCGAGGTCGCGACCGAACAGCGGCAACATATCGAGGCCGCCGTGATGTCGACCAAGTCACGCTCGCCATCATCAGTCCCATGGGATGAGGTCAGCGGGCTTTCAGGCGTTGCTAGTGTGCTCCTAGCATTACTCAGCCTGTTGAAGCGATAGAGGTCGTCGGGGAACGAATGCGGATCTCGCGGCATCGTGCGGGCAGGCCGTGGGGCGCGCGTCATGCCGCCGGGCCGTCGAGGAGACGGCGGATCACTTCCAGGAGGCTGTCCGGGTCGTACG
>CAYUAW010000805.1:0-2116 GCA_964442485.1 uncultured Polyangiaceae bacterium | reverse complement strand
AAGGTCCTCACCGAGGCCGCGATCTGCGGCAAGACGGACGATCTCCGCGGCATCAAGGAGAACGTCATCATGGGCCGCCTCATCCCGGCGGGCACTGGCCTGCCGCCGTACAAGCGCCTGCAGATGATCGTCGACGATCAGCCGCAGGGGGTGGCCCCGCCGGCGCCGTACACGCGCCCGGCCGCTTCGGAGATGTCGTCGGTCGCTGGCGAGGAATGAGTCCTCGCCAGGCGCCGGCCAACCACGCCTGCTGACGATTGGAATGAGTCTTGGGTGCGATTGACGGGCATCTGCTAGACAAGGTTCGGCACGGGCTGGAAGACATCGCGGAGGGCGTACGCTCGCCCTCCTACCGGGCCGCCATCAAGGCAGAGCTCTCGGTCGTCCCGAGAGCTCTGCTCGAGACCGTGCCGTGGCTGCTGAAGGCGAAGGGCGACAACGACGAGAGCCTGCTGAAGGTCATCCTCGACAACGCGCGCGTCGATCCCTTCGGGCTCGCGTTCGAGATGGGCGACGAGCGCTACACGTGGGGCATCCTCGACGAGAAGACGTCGCAGATCGCTCACGTGCTCTCGGCGCACGGCGTGGGCCCCGGCGACGTCGTCGCGCTCATCGGACAGAACTCGCCCCTCTACGCAGCGATCATCTTCGGAGTGACGCGGCTCGGTGGCACGACCGCGCTCGTCAACAATCATCTCGAGGGGCATCCCCTGTCGCACGCCGTGAAGGCGTGCGGCGCCCGTGTCGCGATCGTCGACATGCACTCCGCCGAGGCGCTCCGCGCGCGGCCAGACCTCGGGGAGCAGCTGGAGCACGTCTTCACCTTCGGTCCCGGTGACTTCGAGGAGAAGCTCTCGGCGGCAACGTCGCGGCCGTTCCCGCGCGTCCCGATGAAGGCGAGCGACGACTACGTCTTCATCTACACCTCCGGCACCACCGGGCTGCCGAAGCCCTGTCGGGTGTCTCACGGCCGGGGGCTCGTCGCGGGCTCGAGCTTCGGTCCGCTCTTCTTCGGGTTCCGCCCAGGCGACAAGCTCTACAACGTGCTGCCGCTCTATCACTCGAACGCGCTGCTGCTCGGTACCGGCGCTTGCATCATGACGCGCACGCCGATGGCGCTGCGCCCGTCGTTCAGCGCGAAGGCGTTCTGGGAGGACGTCCAGCGCTACAACGCGACGGCGATGCTCTACATCGGCGAGCTCTGCCGTTACCTCCTGAACACGCCGCCGACCGAGGCAGAGAGGAACAATCCGATCCGCGTCGCGCTCGGCAACGGTATGCGCGCGGACGTCTGGGAGCCCTTCCAGCGCCGCTTCGGCATCGAGCAGATCCGCGAGTTCTACGGCGCGACGGAGGCGCCCGGCATCATCGTGAACCTGAGCGGGAAGCCAGGCGCGGTGGGACGGATCCCCGTGCGGCGGATCTCGAAGCTCAAGGTCGTTCGCTACAACGTGGACACCGACGACTACGTGCGCGATGCGGCCGGGCTGTGCATCGAGTGCCGGCCGAACGAGGTGGGCGAGCTGCTCATCCGGCTGGACGACAAGCCGCGCAGCGCGGCCTCGGAGTTTCGCGGCTACACGGACTCCAGCGCGACGGACAAGAAGATCGTCCACGACGTGATGAAGCGCGGCGACCGCTATTATCGCTCCGGCGATCTCATGCGCTACGACGAGGAGGACTTCTTCTACTTCGTCGATCGCATCGGCGACACTTACCGCTGGAAGGGCGAGAACGTCTCGACGGCGGAGGTCGCGGACGTGCTCTCGCAGACGCCCGGAATCCGCGAGACGACCGTGTGCGGCGTCCAGGTCCCCGGCATGGAAGGGCAAGCGGGCCTCGCAGCGGTCGTCCTCGAGAACGGCAAGTTCGATCCGGAGACGTTCTGGCGCATCGCCCAGGAGCTGCCGTCCTACGCTCAGCCCCGCTTCGTCCGCGTCATCGACAGCTTCGACACGACCGCGACGTTCAAGATCCAGAAGGTCGCCCTCCGCAAGGAGGGGATCGACCCCGTCAAGCAGGCCGGCCGCCTGTACGTCCGTCAGGATCGCGGCTACGCGCCGCTGACGCCCGAGCTCTGGAGCGAGATCGCGGCCGGCGGCGGGCGGCTGTAGGC
>CAYUAW010000804.1:0-2118 GCA_964442485.1 uncultured Polyangiaceae bacterium | reverse complement strand
CGGAGCAAGCGCTGTGGCACCATCGGTTCGAGGGGGATCCGGCGCACCTGTGGCTGCGCGAGCTCGTACGGGACGCCACGGCGTCGCTAGGCACCGGGACGGCCCCGGAGCGCACGGCGTGGAGACCTGAATGACGCTCAACGATGGCTGAGAACTCGTACACACGCGGTCTTTGGCGGCTTGCTACAGTGTCTTTCACGGGGCGCGACGGTGCGCGCCGCCGAAGAAGGAGATGACGATGAGCGCATCCGACGGCTCCGCTATGACCCCCGGCTTCGACCCGGAGAAGTACAAGCAGACGACCCGCGAACAGTGGGACTCTGCCGCCGTCGCATGGCACCGCTGGGGGCCGACCCTCGCGCAATGGCTCGGGCCCGCCACCGAGCGGATGCTCACGCTCGCGGGGGTATCGCCCGGGCACCGCGTGCTCGACGTGGCAGCCGGCGCCGGCAGCCAGACCATCGCCGCCGCGCGGCGCGTGGGCCCGGGTGGCCACGTGCTCGCCACCGACCTCTCGGCGGAGATCCTGCTTCACGCGGCGAGCGAAGCGCGCCGGGAGGGGCTCGCCAACGTCGAGACGCGTGTCCTCGACGGCGAGAACCTCGACGTCCCTGCCGGGTCGTTCGACGCCGTCATCTCGCGGGTGGGGCTCATCTATTTTCCGGACCGCGTGAAGGCGCTGCGCGGCATGCACCGCGCGCTGCGACCCGGCGGCACCGTGTCGAACGTCGTGTACTCGACGGCAGAGCGAAACGCGTTCTTCTCCGTTCCCGTCTCGATCATCCGCCGTCTCGCGAACCTGCCGCCGCCGGCCGCAGGGCAGCCCGGGCCGTTCAGCCTCGCTGCTCCCGGCGTGATCGAGGCGGCGTATCACGAAGCCGGCTTCACCGACGTGCGCGTCGAGGTCGTCTCATGCCCGCTGCTCTTGCCGAGCGCCGCCGAGTGCGTTCGCTTCGAGCGAGAATCGTTCGGCGCGCTCCATCAGATGCTCTCCGCGCTGAGCGACACAGACCGCGAAGCCGCCTGGCGCGAGATCGCCGTCGAGCTCGGCAAGTTCGAGGGGCCGTCGGGGTTCGAGGGCCCGTGCGAGATGCTGGTCGCGGTCGGGACGAAGTAGTCCGCGACCCACGCCGGAGGAGGCACTGTCTCACTCGGCCGGCGTCGGGGCCTCCGCCGACATCAGCGCTCGCCGCTGACGCGGCTCACCGTCGCGTCGGACGACCCGAACCGGGACGCCGCCGCGCGGGCGCAGCGTGAGGAGCGCGTCCGGCACGATCGGCGCGTCGTGGAGGAGCTCGAACCGGAGCCGGCCCGCGAGCTGTGCGAGCGCCATCTGCCCCTCCATCAACGCGAAGTGATTGCCGATGCACACGCGCGGCCCGGCGCTGAACGGCAGGAATGCATGCCGCGGAAGCGCACGCTCGAGCTCCGGGGCGAAGCGGTCCGGGACGAACGAATCGGGCTCCGGGAAGTAGTCGGGTCGGTGGTGCATGCCGACGATGTCGATGATGACCAGAGTGCCCTTCGGAAGGTGGTGAGACCCGATGGTGACGTCGCGCGCGGCCCGGCGTGCGATCATGAAGACGGGGGGTCGAAGGCGAAGCGCTTCCTTGAAGACGCGCGACGCGCAGGGAAGCCTCGAGAGCTGCTCGAGCTCGGGGCGTGCGCCCGCGAGAACGGCGTCCGACTCCGCCTCGAGCCGGGCGCGCTGCTCGGGGTGCCGGGCGAGGAGGCTGAACGCCCACGCGAGACCGTTCGCCGTCGTCTCGTGACCGGCGATGAGGATCGTCATCACCTCGTCGCGCACCTGCTGGTCGGACAGGGTGCTGCCGTCGTCCTGGTCGCGAGCGGCAAGCAGCATGGATAGGAAATCACCGGAGTCGTCGCTCCTCGCGCGCCGCTCGCGGATGATCCGGTAGACGATCTCGTCGAGCCTGCGCACGACCCTGCGCATTCGAAGATTCGCGGGTGACGGCACGACGGGCGGCAGCGGCAGGTACGACCCGATCTCGGAGCTGATGTGGTCGAGCAGCTCCGTGATCGCGTCACCGATGGCGCGCGTATCGGGGCCGAGGTCGGCGCCGAACATGGTCCGTCCGACCACGTCCAGCGTGAGGC
>CAYUAW010000803.1:0-2121 GCA_964442485.1 uncultured Polyangiaceae bacterium | reverse complement strand
AGGGCGCACACGAAGGCGAATGCGATGGCGCGGGCGGAGCGGCGGCTGGTGGTGCCCACCAGGGGGACCAGGCGAGGACGACCCAGGCGACGAGATGGAAGGTCCAGAGGGGGCTGTAGAGGAAGAGGTCGTCGCCGAAGATCGTGAAGAGGAGGAACATCCCGAGGAGCCAGCCGGCGAAGAGGACGATCCTCGCCCGAGCGGTCGCGTCTCCGCGCACGAGCTCGCGGGCGTTGGAGGCGGTCGCGACGAGACAGAGCGCGCACCAGACGGACGCGAGCACGGTGCCGTAAGCGTCGTAGTGGGAGATCAGGTTCTTCTTCACCAGCATGAAGCTGATGAAGTTGTCCGGCGGCCTGGTGAAGAGCGGCTCAGGAGCGACGATCGCGAACGCAAAGAAATGCGGGATCAGCCAGCGCCATCGCTCGACGACCGCGCCCCAGGCGCGAGGCACGGACCAGTAGTGTCTGTATTCGTGCGTGACGGTCTTCTGGAAGAAGAAGCCGGCCCCTGGATAGAGGAGCTCCTGGAGCTTGACGAGCGCGAGCGTTAGCACGATCGCGCTCGTGAGGAAGAGCAGCGTCTTCTTCGTCCATTGCCGGCGGGTGTGCCCCGGGAGCCAGAGCAGCGGCGCGCAGAAGAGGGTGTGCGGGAGGAGGCTCGCATTCACGCCGAACGCGGTGACCTGAACGACGGCGTTACCGAGCGGGCTCGCGGAGCGCAAGGCCGTGAGCACACCGGCGACCAGCGCCAGCGCCGCGAAAGAAAACGTCTCGACGATGCTGCCGAGGACCAGCCCCGACGCCGAGAACGCGTAGACGGCCGCCCCGGCGCCCGCGAGCCAGCGCGGCGCACCGAGGATACGGAACACCCGGTACGCGAGGGCGACGGCCAGGGCAGCGGCGGCGTGGCAGAGCATTCGCGCGGGCGCAAGGCTCGCATCCGGGAAACGTGTCTCGAGCACCACGGCGAGCGGGTTCGTGAGCAGTACGAAGAACGGATGGGCGACCGTCACGTTCTTCGACGGCACGGCGAGGTGACTCCGGAGCATGTCGCGGGCGACCCTCGGGCAATCCGCGTTGAAGAGGGTGTTGAGCTTCCTGAAGCCGCCTCTCCTCTCGAGCTCCGTCCCGATCCAGAAATAGACGCCGACGGTCCCGACGAAGAAGAGGCGAGGGGCGAGGTCGCGCACGATCGGGGGCCGCTCGAGAGCCCGGATCGTCCGGCGGGCACGCCGGGTGAGCCATTCGTCTTGCAGGCGCGCCACGATTGCACGCGCGGCCGACCCGGGCGCCGGTGCGGGCAGGCTCTTCCCGAGCGTCGAACCGGACGTCATGGCCCGAAGACCTGGACGTCCGAGAGATGCAAGGATTGGTGAGGAGTCCCGACGATCCGGACGAACCGTGCGACCGTGGGGGGGACGGCGACTGTCCACGTCTTGAAGGGTTCCGGCGCCGAGTACCTCGCCACGGAAATCATCGAGTGCGCGTCCCTTGCCGAGCTCGACGCTGACCTCGAGCGCACGGTCCCGGCAACAATCCAGACGATTGCGGAGCTCCACCGCCGTGACGGTCCGCGCCTTCCCGAGGTCGATCGAGAGCCAGGGCTCCTCGTCGTCCAGTGTGTGAAAGAAGTACGGCGGCGGACTGAAGAAGAAACCGCGACGCGGAAGCACCCCGGTCCGGCGTGACTTGCGGACGTGGCTGCTCGCGACCCAGCGCGCCCCGACGCCCACCTCCGCGGGCCCGCGTGCGCGTGCGAGGAGAACGAGCGCGAGCGCTCCGCAGGCCATGACGACGAGCACGCGTCGCAGGACGAGCCACGCGGCGTCCGAGCGTCCGATCTCCACCGCCAGCTCCTTGCGGAGCCAGCCCGCGACCGACCTGCGAGCTCGAGAGAGGCGTTCCTCGGTGGAAGGTCCCGGCGCCTCGTCGACGACGAGTCCGGTGATCCGCCGGAGGGCACTCTCCACCTCGCTATCGCATCGGCGTCGAGCAGGGCGCGGTACACTCTTTCCGGCGGCGCATTCACGTGGTGGCGGACCCGCGTGGTGCTCATGCGCGAATGCTACCAGCGGCGATGCCGGGTAGCAGCGGCGGTGGGCGGTGCACTTCGCCACGG
>CAYUAW010000802.1:0-2129 GCA_964442485.1 uncultured Polyangiaceae bacterium | reverse complement strand
GCGACGGGATAGGAAGGGGGATAGGAGGGGATAGGAAGATCAAAGACGGTGCGGCGCTGTGCTCCACAGGACCTCGACCGCAATGCGGCGATCTGGACGCAAAATCCGATGAAGCGGCTTGCTCGGCTTCGGCCTCGGGAGCTCGATGGCGCCGACACCGGCGGAACGTTGCTCGTATGTGTGAGCTCGAGCCCGACCTCGGCCGCACTCGTACGTGCCGCGCAGCGCACCGCGGAGCGGCTCCACCTGGACTGGGTCGCAGCCCATGCGGAAACAGCGGCCACCGCGCAGTCCTCGAAAGCGTCAGACAAGCGCGTCGACGAGAACCTGAAGCTTGCCGAACAGCTCGGCGCACGAACGGTCCGGCTGTACGGTGCGGACCTCGTCACAGAAGTACTCCGCTACGCGCGGGAACACGGTATCCGGACGATCCTCGTCGGAAGGCCGGGCCCGTGGAGACTCCCGGACGTCTTCGCGCCATCGTTCGTGACCCGGATCGTGCGCGCGAGCTACGACGTCGACATCCACGTCGCTGCGGGGGATACCGCGGGGGACGCGCGCGATCCGAAGGATCCGGTACATCATCCCACGGACATAGCGGGGTACTTCGTCGCGGCGCTGGTCGTGGCGGGTTGCACGGGGCTTTCCTTCGTCGCTTTCGGGCAACGGCACCTGGCCGATGCGACGATGTTGTTCACGCTCGGCATCGTCACCGTCGCCATCCGGTTCAGTCGGGGTGCATCGATCGCGGCGGCAGTCCTGAGCGTTCTCGCGCTCGACTACTTTTTCATCCCGCCCTTTTATAGTTTCGACGTCGAAGATTCCCGCTCCGTCTGGACGTTAGCAGTCATGTTCGTTGTCGGGGTGGTCATCACCGGGATGGCCAAGCGAATCAAGGATCAAGCGTTCACTTCCGGCCAGAGGGAAATGCGAACCGAGCGCCTGTACGCAATGACACGCGAACTCGCGAGCACGCCCGGTATCGACACGTTGCTCGGCACCGCCGTGCGTCATCTCCGCACTGGATTCGACGCTAAAGTCGTCGTCATGATTCCGAACGACTCCGGAAATCTCGAGGTGGCAACTAAGGACGGGCACACCTTCAACCCGGAAGGCGACGATCGGGAAGTTGCGGAGTGGGTCTGGAAAAACGAGCGTGCAGCGGGGCTCGGGACCGCGATGTTCTCGACCTCGAGAGACGCATTCCTCTTGCTCCATGGATCACACGGAAAAGTCGGGATCCTGGGCGTCCGGCCGACGCACGAGGGGCGTCGTCTTTCCCCGGATCAATTTCACATGCTCGAAGCGTTCGCCACGCAAGTCGCCTCGGCGCTCGAGCGTGCTCAGTTCGCCGAGCAAGCGCAACGCGCCCGGGTCGATGCGGAGGCGGAGCGGTTGCGGAGTTCGCTCTTGAGCTCCGTTTCGCACGATCTTCGAACGCCGCTCGGAGTCATCAAAGGTGCAACGAGCACCCTGCTCCAGGAAGAGCGTTTCCTCGACGTGGCCTCGCGTCGCGACCTGATCGAGATTGCGAACGAAGAAGCGGAGCGCCTCGATCATCTGGTGCGCAATCTTCTCGACATGACGAGGCTCATCGCCGGGAGGCTCTCCCCGAAGAAAGAATGGCACCCCCTCGAAGCCATCATCGGGGTTGCGCTGAATCGCCTCGAAAGCAGATTGAGCGGACGCGAGGTGAAGGTGCTCCTGATGCCTGATCTCCCCCCGGTTCTCATCGACGTGGTGCTCGTCGAGCAGGTCTTCGTCAACTTGCTCGAGAACGCAATGAATCACACGCCCGAGGGAAGCCCGATTGAAATCTCCGCGGACTCCAGGGGGAACTCGATCGAAGTGGAGGTCGCGGATCGAGGACCGGGAGTGCCCCTTGCCGAGCGAGACCGCATTTTCGAAAAATTCTACAGCTTGAAGCTCGACTCTTCCGACGGCGGCACAGGTCTGGGGCTCGCCATCTGTCGTGGGGTCGTCGATGCCCACGGTGGCCGGATCTGGGTTGAAAGCCGCATCGGCGGCGGGGCGTGTTTTCGGTTCTCGCTACCCGTGGGGGGCGACGTCATCCGCGAGATGGAGCGATTCGCGGACTCGAGATGAGCCGACGAGCCCAATTCGATCTG
>CAYUAW010000801.1:0-2135 GCA_964442485.1 uncultured Polyangiaceae bacterium | reverse complement strand
CCGTGGGTGCTCGCGACGACGGCAGGATCGGCGCCCGGAAGCACCCACTTGAAAACCAGCTTGCCGCCCAGGTCGAAGCCACCCACAGCGGCGGCTCCGTAGGGTTTCGATACGTCGGCCCGAACGCTGCCAGCGATGAAGAGCCGCTCGTCGCTGGCGACCAGCGCCCGCACCCATCCGCCTTCGATGACGAAAGGTGTTTCCCAGGCGAGAACTCCGCGTACGTCGAGCATCGTCATCACGAAGCTCGACTGCTTCGCGACGTACGCAGCAGCAGCGACGCTGCCCGATGGCTCAACGCACAGAGCGATGTTCCCCTCCTCCGCGTCGAGCCAGCGGCTCCACGACGGTCGCCCATCGGCGCCGATGCGCCCCGCGACCCCGCCGCCATCTAGCCAGCGCGTCGCGTACGCGACGCCACCGCGCGAGTCGGGGACGAGAAGCGGACCGTCACGGAGCTCTTTGCCATGCGCCGCGTCGTTCGAGTCGAGGTCGATCCTCCAGATAACCCTGGGCGCTGCTGCCGAAGAGCTCGGCACCGGCGTCGGGGTGCAGGCGCAACCGAACGACGCCGCACACAGCTCCCATATCGCACAGATGCGTGCAATTCGAGGGTGCATCGCTCATCAGTGGACCAGACTCTTGGCGAAATGACCATGGTCATGGACGATCCAGCGGATGTTGCGGTGCTTGTCACGGTGCGAGCTTGACCAGATAGTCGAGCCCGTTGCCGGACCCGATTCGCGGACTCAGCTGCCAGTAGATGTTCCGCGCGGAGTCCGTCATCAGGAGAGTTCCGGAGGAGCCGAACTGGAACACGGGGCTCACCTCGGTGCCGAGCCACTCGTGCAGCCCGCTTCCCGTCGGGCCGAACTCGTCGAGTACGGGGTGGTCGACGTTGACGTGATACCCGGCGACGAGGGCGTTGCCCGCGCTGTCCACCGCGAGGCTCCGGAGCACGTGCAGGTTCCCGATCGCGCCGTACACGTATGCCCCGGTAGAGTCGAGCTTCGCCACGAAGATCTGGTCGCCGTCTTCGCTCGATCGTGCCGTGAGCTGTGCCACGCCGAAATCGACGCTGCCGTTGATGCCACCGGAGAAGATCACGTTGCCGCTCGTGTCGGTGCGGATCAATTGCAGCCCGGCACCACCCTGGGTGATCGGAAAATGGCGGTTCCAGACTGCCTTTCCGTTGCGATCGACCTTGGCGATCGCGATGGAACGGACGGCGTCGGGTGGACCGGTGAAGATGGCGTTGCCCGTGGGATCGAGGGCAATCGCACCGACCGAACTGGCCGAGCTCCACGCAGTCGTCCCGTCGGGGTTCAATCGGATGAGGGTCGGCCCAACACCCAGGAGAACATCACCGCGGGCATTCACGGCAGGGGCAGCAGCAGCGTCGTCGCCGGCTCCGCCTAGGGTTCGACTCCAGAGATGGTTCCAGCCAGGGCCATACTTCGAAACGTAAGCGTCCACCCCGCCGGCGCTCACCATCGGGCCTCCGCCTCCGTCGTAGGTACCCGTGAAGCTTCCGACGAGATAGGCGTTCCCGGCACCATCCGTCGCGACGAAGCCACCGTGCGGCGCCGTGTGAATGACCTTACCCTGCGCGTCGAGGGTCAGGGTCCGCGTCTGATCAGCGAGCAGCATCGTGCCGTTGGGTAGCGCCGCAAGCGACTGGGGGAGTGTCGCGGGCTGAAAGGTGTTCATGTCGTGAGCGTAGAGGACTCCCTTCGCTGGACTGACGACCACGTCGCACATCGTGAGCGGCCCCGCCGGTGAATCGACCGTCAATGCCTGATTGGCGAGTGACGCGACGGCGGCCTGCTGGGCGCGGAAGCCGCTGGCGCGCGCAATGAGTTCGCCGCCGAGAAGCACGCTGTACGAATGTCCGAGGACGTCCGTGATGAGCTGGAAGGTGTACGGATGAACGGCTGCATAGGGCACGACCAGCTCGACGCCGTAGGCGCTCGTGCCACGGACGTCGATGGTGCCCTGGGGATTGAACCGGACCGCGGCGGCGAGGTCGTTGAACGCCGCGGCTGGATTCGATGAGAGCCCCACGACGCCGTCGATGCTCGCCGCAGCTGGGGTGGCCGTGAAGGAGGCCGTGAGGAAGACCTGCTCCGGAGCGA
>CAYUAW010000800.1:0-2140 GCA_964442485.1 uncultured Polyangiaceae bacterium | reverse complement strand
GCTCCGAACACCTGGTCGATCCGTCACGGCAGGCCGCGCCGCCACGGGGACCCGATCTACCGACGACGCCCGTCATCCCGGGACTCACCGACGCGTTCTTGCAGGGGATGCTGCAGCCCGGCTCGGCGCTGAACGTGAAGCCCGACTCCGACATCCAGAACTGGAGAAACCGGGTGACGGATCCCGCGCTGACGCCGTCGTCGCTCGGCGGCGCGCTGGATGCCGCCATCGCGACGATGAGCGCTTACCCGGGGCTCGAGATCGGTGACACGCAGCTCACCATCCGCGGCCTCGGCGTGCCGACGGGCAACAACGTCGTCGTCGCCTACGAGCCCGAGCGCGGGCGCTGGATGCCGGACACGAACACGCCGCCCGCGGTGGAGGAGCTCCGCGAGCGGGGCGCGCGGCTCTATTGCTCGGCGCGCGAGGCTTACCTTCAGGGCGGCGGCCGCTCGCAGCTCATGGGGAAGAAGAGCCTTGCCCACTTCTCGGTGCTGGGAAAGCGCATCGACCTCTTCAAGATCGAGCCGACCGTCGCGATGCGGGCGCCGCTCCGCTTCACGGGGAACGGGAACGACGGTGCTCAGGCCTTCGCGATCCCCATGGCCGTCGGCACGCGCTTCACGCCCATCACGCCGATCAGCTTGCCCGAGATGCGCACCAACGTCGATTTCGTCACCGCCGACGCCGCGGTGGTGAACCAGATGCAGGACCAGGCAGTCGACATGGAGACGGTGACCCACGCGGACGCCTTCCGCGCCGCGAAGGTCGACAGCGACAGCGACCTCGACAACACCACCGAGCCGTCCAAGGGCGATGACCCAAAAAACCAGGGTTCCAATCCAATCGACATCCCGCTCTTTTCGCTCGGGCCGATCGACTTCGACCTGGGCTTCGGCTTCGAGGCCCACACGGTCGTCTGCTCGCACGCGGACTCCTTCGGAAGCTGTGACGACGACGCGCAGCAGCTGGTCCCGCGACTCCTCGACGTGGGGCAGCCCGACTGGCCCGCGCCGCGCTCCGGCGGCGCCACCGGGATGTTCCCCATCATGTACAACGACGCCCCGTGGGGCTTCGATGCGAACGGCGCGCCCATGCTCGAGGGAAATGGCGCGACGTTCAATCTGCAGTCGCCAGATCCCATGTGGATGCGCATGTTCCAGGACAACGACAAGTCACTCGAGGTGCGGAGCGGGCTGACCGTCAAGGCGGACCTCAACGCCACCCTGGGGGTGAAGGCGGAGGACCTGCCCGTCCAGCTCGACGTGACCGCGACGGGCGAGGTCGCGGCGACCGTCGCGCTGGCGCACGCGATCCGGGAACAGCTCGAGGCTGTCGGCAGGTACGGCAACGACGAGTTCGGTTACGCGGCGCAGACGGCCCTCAGCGTGACTCCGCACGCCGAGCTCGAGCTCGGCTTCGCCCTCCAGGTACAGCTCGCGTTCAAGCTACACCTGCCCATCGTGGGGGAGATCGCCATCAAGATCACACCCCTGAACAAGACCGTCGCCAGCACCTTCCACTCCTTCCCGGCGTGGAAAGAAGGGAACCGGCTTCGCATCTCGACGGCACGGAGCTCCGACGCCACCGATCTCTCCCAGGAGCCGCTCTCGACCCAGCTCGCGTCGCACTGGCCGGCCCAGGACACGTTCACGGCGCAGTCGCTCAGCCTCGGCGACTGCCTGAACGAGGCTTCGCCTCCGGGTGCTTCCGCGACGGGGCAGGATCTGGAAAAGCCCTGCGGTTCGGTGCCGCCTTCCGACGCGGACGTCGCGCAGGCCACGCCGCCGCACGGAGAGCTCTGCTTCGTCACGCCGGACGTCATCCTGGACGCGGACCATTGCCAGGGTGCTCTGTGGGGATTCGCGCACCACGACAACCTGCCGAATCAGAACTTCAACGGGCAGGACAGCCTGGTTCGCATCGTGCCCCTCGACCCCAACGATCCCACGACGACGAGCACGTGGCAGGAGCTCGAGCAGGCGGTCGGCCAGTGCGACAACGGAGACGCCGGCGCGATCCAGTCGCTGCTCGAGCAGCATCTCTTCGTGTGCGACCCCGACGGCCATCCGTTGACTCCCGATCAAGCGGTGTCCGCGGATTCCGACGACAGCGACGGCGTCGACGAGCTGCCCGTCGA
>CAYUAW010000799.1:0-2140 GCA_964442485.1 uncultured Polyangiaceae bacterium | reverse complement strand
AGCTCTGCAATCCACGGCGGACTGGGCGATTTCGGCCTGACGCTCCGCGGCGGTCCCAGGTTCTCGCTCGGTCATCTGAACTACCTGTCCTTCGGCGCCCAGGGCCACATGCCGCTCGCCGGGAAGGACGACGGCGTCTCCACCAGCGGCAGCTACGCCGTCGGTCCCTATGTGGGCGTGAGCAGGAATTTCGCCGGCACTCCGCTGATGATCACTCTGTGGGTGCTGCCCTACGAGTTCACGCGTGACCTCTTCAACGACGGGGCCGGTAACCAGGTTTCCCTGGAGCAGCACAAGTTCTTCCAGGCGGGAGGCTTCGGGCTCGCGTACCTGCTGTAGGGCCGCGGTATTCGCCGTGCCGGCGCGGTCCGCCTCGGCGCGCTCCACGGATTTCCACGATGACACAGTTCGAGATCTGGTCGCTCGTATTCATCGGCATCGTGTCCTTCGCGATGAGCTATCTGGGGGCCGCGGTCGGCCTGGTGCTCGGGCACTTTCGCGTCGTTCTCATCGGATACGTCCTGGGTAGCGCCGCGGCCGGCATCGCGACGAGCATGGCCATCTCCACCGTCAGTACCTTCTCCGGTGCGGTCGCGCACGCGCGCGGCGGTCGCGTGCAGCTGGTGCCGGTGATTCTCATCGGCGTGCCGTCTGCTGTAGCTGCGTACGTCGCGGCCGGGTATGCGGGTCGGGCCGATCCGCGTCTGCTCAAGCTCGCGATCGCGTGCGCACTCCTGGTGGCCGCGGGAGACCTGCTCTTGCGCCGAAGGACCGCGCCTCGGCCGCTCGAGCCCCGAAGCGGCAGCGAGTCGCGGCTCTCGGCGGTCGCCGCGCAGGTGCTCGTCGGAACGGTCCTCGGCACCATTTCCGGGTTCGTCGGTCTATTGCTCGGTTCCCTGCGCTTGCCCGCGATGGTTCGCATCGGCGTCGCACCCCGGACGGCGATCGGCACCAACATGACGATCGGCGCCATAACCGGTCTATCGGCGGGCCTCTCCGCGTTGACCGTCGGGAAGGTGAACTTCGAAGCCTTCGCGATCGTCGCGCCCATGGCGTTCTTCGGCTCCCACTTCGGTGCACAGCAGACGGGCAAGCTCGACGCCGCCCGCCTGACCAGGTGGATTGCCGTGGCGCTCGTCGTGACCGCGGCGGGCATGTTCCTCGATCTCGGCCTCGTCAAGTCGCACTGACACGTCGCCGAGACTCCTCTCTGCCGTGTGCTGTCGGACAGCTCAGTGTGCGTTGCTACCTCTCACTTCCAGGAGCAGCGCCGGATGCGTATCTGACGGAAAAACGAGGGGGACGGCGGCGGCATGCTCGTTGCGAAGCGTCGGGATCGGAAGTCCGAACGCACCGGGTCGTCTCCTCGTCATGCAAGGGCGGGCCGGGCGCGCGCGGTCACAACAAAGCTCGAAGGAAGTGCACCGATGTCCACCATCCGCCCAGGCTCCATTCACCAGGCCATCTTCGTCTCGTTCTCGTTCATCGCCACGATGACCGCAGGCTGCAGCGCGGGTCCCGGGCCCGACCCCGTGCCCGTCCCGACCGGTTCCTGGCTCACCACCGGAGTCGGAATCAGCGGTGCGGCAGGGCGTGGCGGTTTCGCGGGCAACGGCTCTCCGGCCACGGGCGTTGCGGCTTCTGTCGGAGGTCGCGGTGCGACGTCGAGCAGTTACCCGGTCGGCGCCGGTGGCACGAGCGGGCGCGGTCCAGCGCCGAGCAGCGGTTCGCTCGGTGCGCCCGTCGGCGGCTTCGGCGGAGCTCCGCTACTGGGCGCACCTGTCGGCGGCTACGGCGGAGCTCCGCTTCCGGGTGTTCCCGTCACGTCGAGACCAGCGCCGAGCATTCCCGGCTCCGTCCCGACCGGCTCCGTCCCGACTCCGAGGTACGGCAGCGGTGGTGCGAGCTCCGCCACCCCGCCGCGCACCTCGACCGGAAGCACCACCACTGCTCCGAAACCTCCGACCGGTGCGGGCGGCTCGGGAAGCCGTACTGCGACCGGGCGCGGGACCGGCGGCACGGGGACGAACAGCGATGGAGGACTCGGTCCGTCCGGCGACGACACCGAACCGGGTAGCGGCGGCACGGGCACGACCGCCCCAGGCTTCGTCGGAGCAGACGCAGGCGCGGGCTCGCCCGA